>CAYOYQ010000008.1:0-31605 GCA_964408215.1 uncultured Eubacteriales bacterium | reverse complement strand
AGAAGGTGGCCTGGACCGAGATGGCCCGCAAGGTCGCCCACGAGATCAAGAACCCCCTGACGCCCATCCAGCTCTCGGCCGAGCACGTCCTCAAGGTCTACGAGGACAAGCGCGGCGACCTCGACCGGGCCCTCAAGGAATCCATGTCCTACATCATCAGCGAGGTCGAGAACCTCCGCCGCATCGCCACGGAGTTCATGGAGATCGCCCGCGACACGACCATCCGCAAGGAGCCGCTGGACCTGCGGGCCGTGCTCGAAGAGACGCTCGAGCCCTACCGCCGCCTTCTCGACGAGCGCATCCGCTTCCGGCTCATCGCCGAGGGACAGGACTTCCGGGCTTTGGGCGACGAGGCCAAGCTGAAGACGGCCCTGCGCAACGTGGTGGCCAACGCCGTCGAGGCCATCGGGGCGCGCGGCGAGCTCGGCGTGACGCTCGCCCGCCGCGGCGACCGACTCACGGTCGCCGTGCGCGACAGCGGAACGGGCATGAGCCGGGAGACGGCCGATCACATCTTCGACCTGTACTTCTCGACCAAGGAGGGCGGCACCGGGCTCGGCCTGCCCATCGCCAAGAAGATCGTCGAGGAGCACGGCGGCGCGATCCGCGTCGCCAGCGAGCCGGGCCGGGGGACAACGGTCACGATCGAGCTCCCGGCCGTCGCCTGAGAGGTGGCTTTTTGGGCCGGTTTCTGCGAGAATAGCGCCGATGGCCAAGACGCTCGTCACCTTTTTCAGCCGGACGGGGAATACCAAGCTCGTCGCCGAGGCCGTCTTCGGCGCCCTCACGGGCGACAAGATGATCAAGCCGATGGCCGAGGCGGGCGATCTCGCGCCCTACGGGCTCGTCTTCGTCGGCTTTCCCGTCCAGACGCACAGCGTCCCCTATCCCGTGGAGAACTTCCTCAAAGCCGTCCCCGAGGGGAAGAAGGTCGCCCTGTTCTCGACCCACGGCTCGGTCACGGGAAGCTCGCTCGCGCGGGAGGCCCTGGAATACGCCTCGGTCCTGGTGGCCCGGGCCAAGCTGGTCGGGACGTTCTCGTGCCGGGGCAAGGTCTCGATGAAGGCCCTCGATGTCCTGATGCAGTCGCCCGAGCATGAGGCCTGGGCCGATATGGCCGCCTCCGCGGCGACCCATCCCGACGAGAGCGATCTCGCCGATGCCCGGTCCTTCGCCCGCTGGATCCAGACGCTCGCGTCCCAGGGCCACTACCGGGGTCTTTGAGGCTCCGGCTCAGCGCTCCGCCGCCCGCGTCCGGGTGAAGCCCGACATCCCGACGAACTCGAGCGGCGCCTCTTTCTCGACCTCGTCGAAGAGCAAGTTCAGCCCCAGTGTGTCGCTCGAGATGTGGCCGGCCAGGACGACGTTCAGGTGGGCCTTCTTGGCGTTCTCGAGGGCCTCCTCGCTGATGTGCATGCCGACGATGGTGCTCACGCCCGATGCGGCGTAGGACTCGTAGATCGTCTTGGCCCCCTCGGTCCCGCCCGTCATTTCCAGGGAGATCCGGCCGCAATGGTTGTTCTCCGAGCCGCTGACGATCTTCGGCCCGGCCATCCTGCGGACGGCCGCCCGGTACTCGGGGATGCCCTTGAGCAAGTCGACCAGGTCCTTGAGCCGGGCGGGCTTCTCTTTGGCGAAGAGCGCCGTGAGATAGGCGCTGACGCAGTTGTCGGCGGGCGTATGGGCGCACATCAGGGGCAGACCGAGGAGGCGCGCGGCGTCGACGGCCCGGCTGTGGTTCCCGGGCAGGACGCGCCGCTCGACCTCGCCGATGCGCTTGTCCATGAGCTGTTCCGCGACGGAGATGGCGACGCCGAAGGCGGCCAGCATGTCGGACTGGACGCGCATGACCTCCGGGAGCTGGGCCAGGGCGACGCCCTGGGGGTGGTGGGCGATGACGGCGTCGATCCCCGCGGCCCGGTCCCGGTTGAGGGTGTGGGCGAGCAGGATCTCGCCGGCGTCGATGTCGATGCCGACGGCGACCTTGCGGACCTCCGTCGCCGGGTCCCCGGCGAGCAGGCGCGTGTCGGCGAAGGGGTTGAACAGCCGGTCGGGCTCCCAGGCGTCCCGCTCGTCGTCCTTGAGCTTCTCCGAACGGGCCCGCTCGTCCTCGAGGATCCGGCGGACCTCTTCGGGCCCGCGCGGGTCCCTGGCGATGCCCGCGGCGACCGCTTTCCTGTAGAGCGCTTCGAGCTTCATGGCGTTGTCCTTTCATCGACCGGGGCCGTCCCGTCCTCATCCAGGTTCGCCGCGGCCCAGGCCGCCCCGAGAAGCGAGACCGCGACGGTCCGCACTTCTCCGGCGAAGGCCCGGAGGCCGGCCAGGACCCGGACGGACTCGGCGTCGGCCCGGGCTTCATCGCCCCGGTCGAGCAGGCGGCAAAGCCGGCACGCGTGGAGCCGCATGAGCTCGGCGCCGGTGACGAGGCCGGCCAAGCTCTCCTGGATGTCCCGGCAGCCCATGAGCGAGGAGGCGAAGGCGCCGCGCTCCCGGGCCGGGCCGAGGCCGGCCGCGAGCACGTGGGCCGCGGTGCCGGCCAGCCGGGAGCAGGCGAGGACCGCGGCCGCGGCTGGCCCGTCGCTCCCGGGTCCGTCGGCTTGACGCGTCGCCGCGCGGCCGGGACCCGGGCCGCGGCGGGCTGCCTCCTCGGCGACCGCCGCCCGGCCGGCGAGGCCGAGCGAGCCGGGGATCTCCAGAGCGCCGGGCGTTTCCCGGCCGCCCGCGGCGCCGAAATGCTCGCGGAGGGTCCGGCGGAAGGCGGCCTCTTCGGCCGTCCAGAATGCGTTCACGTCCTCGCCTTCATGGGAAGATCTCCGGTCCCCTGAAACTAGCACGAAGGCCGGGCGGGGGTCAACGGGCCCATTTGACAATCGGGCGGCGACCCCGGATAATTGTTGGACCATGCGCGTGATCATCGCCGGCACAGGGAAATGCCTGCCGGGAGAGGACGTCCCGGGCAGGATCGTGACCAACGACGAGGTCGTGGGCCTCCTCCTGGCGAACAAGGCCATCAAGCCCGGCTCGGACAGGCCCTGGGAGCCCGGCGAGCTCACGTCCCAGAAGATCATCGACCTCGTCGGCATCCGCGAGCGCCGCTGGGTGACCAACGAACTGAACACATCGGACCTGGCCTTCTTCGCCGCCGAGCGGGCCCTGGCCGAGGCCGGCATCGGCTGGGAAGACGTGGGCATCCTCGCCGTCGGCAGCTCCACCCCGGAAGCCGCCTTCCCGTCAACGGCCTGCTTCGTGCTGTACAAGGCCATCAAGAAGAAGGTCGACGCGGGCGAGTGGGACGAGCAGGTCGCCCGGGCCGCCCTGCGCATCCCGGCCTTCGACGTCATGGCGGCCTGCACGGGCGGACTCTACGCGATCGACCTCGTCCGCAAGCATCTCCTGTTCGAGGAAACGAGCTCCCCTTACGGCCTGGCGGTCTCGGCCGAGGTCTTCAGCCGGATGCTCGATTTCTCCGACACCAACTCCGACCTTTGGGGCGACGCGGCGGGCGCGGTGGTCTTGAAGAGGGCCGAGGGGCCGTCGGGGATCCTCTGCACCGAGGTCGGGACCGATCCCTGGAAAGCGGAAACCACCTACAGCGTCGGCAAGGACATGCGTTACCATGAGGCACCGCCGGCCCGGCCCAACGCCATGATGAAAGGGCACGAGGTCCAGAAGTTCGTCCTGAAGATCATCCCCGAGCTGATCGAACGGACGGTGGCCAAGGCCAACCGCTACGTGGGCGGCGGCCGCCGGATCGGTCTGGACGACATCAGCCTGTTCGTCTGCCACCAGGCCAACGCCCGGATCTTCGATTTCCCGTCCAAGAAGCTGGGCATCCCCATCGAGAAGTTCTATGTCAACGTCGATCGCCGGGGCAACACGTCGTCGGCCTCGGTCCTCCTGGCCCTGCGCGAAGCCTATGAGGAGGGCCGGATCAAGAAAGGCGACCTGGTCATGCTCCTCGCGTTCGGCGGCGGGCTGACCTGGGCGGCGATGATCGTCGAGTGGTAGCCGGCCGGCCGTCTAGTCGGACAGGAACACGATCCGGAACTCCCTGAACTCCCCCGTCGCGGTCTCGCGCCGGACATCGAAGGAATCGATCCGGGCCAAACGCGGGCCCTCTTTGAGCCGCTCGAGGAACGCTTCGACATCGTCCTCCGTCCCCTCGGCCAGGACCTCCACCCGGCCGTCGGGGAGGTTGCGGACCCAGCCGGTCAGGCCGAGCCGGGCGGCGTATTTTTCGGCGAAGAAGCGATAGGCCACGCCCTGGACCAGGCCGTCGGCGAAGACGTGGACCCGGACCGGTTCTCGCCCCATGGCTCTTGAATACCTCACCACGGTGATCAAGTCAACTGACGACGGACGCCGATCCGTGATAGAATCCTCACCGCCGCGGGAGGCGCGGGCCCATGACCAAGAACCTCCTTTCGATCGCCGGCTGGGACCCTTCGGCCGGGGCCGGGGCGCGCCTGGATCTCCGCGTGTTCGAACGGTTGGGGGAGCGGGGCTTCGCCGTCCTCACGGCCCTGACGGCTCAGAGCCCCGGCCGCGTCCACGCCGTCTTTCCCGCGCCGGCCCGGGCCCTGAAGGGGCAATTCGAACGGCTGGTCGAGGCCGTCGAGATCGACGGCATCAAGGTGGGCATGCTGGCGACGGCCGCGAACCTCGCCGCCGTGGCCCGGCTCCTCGAGCGCTCGAAGAACGTGCCCCGGGTCGTCGATCCGATCCTCCGCTCGAGCTCGGGCGCCCTCCTTCTCGAACGCAAGGCCTGGCCCCGCCTCCTCGACGCGCTCGAAGGGCGGGCCGACCTCATCACGCCCAACCTCGACGAGGCGGAGGCGCTGACGGGGCGGCGCGTCCGCGGCCTCGCCGAGATGAAGCAGGCCGCGGAGAAGATCCACCTGCGCTCCGGCCTCCCCTGCCTCGTCAAAGGCGGACATCTCGAAGGCCCGGTCGCGGACGTTCTCTTCGACGGCAAGGACCTGGCCGTCTTCCCCCATCCCCGCGCGCCCCGGACTGTCCGCGGCACGGGCTGTTTCCTGTCGTCGGCCATCCTGTGTTATCTCGCGGCCGGACGGCCGCTCAAGGAAGCCTGCGGGCTGGCCATCGTCCGCGTTGGCCGGGCCATCCGGGCCGCCGCGCCGGCCGAAGAGGGGGCCTGGGTCTTCGACTTCAGTCGAGAACGGGGCCGGGTGCCGCTGCCGCCGGCGTAGACGCGGCGATCTTCGCGGCCCGGCCGAGGACGGCCTGCGGGAAGACGACGCCCTGCCGGCCCGCGGCGGCGCTGTTGAGGTAGAGCCGGACCTCGCCCATCGACTGGATCGGGATCCGGCCCGGACTCTCCCCGTTCTTGACCCGGACGGCCAGCCGGCCCGTCTTGAGGCCCATCTCGTAGAAATCATAGCCCAGGGCGGCGCAGGCGCCGAACTCGACGGCCCGCAGAAAGCTGCCGAAGAGGGGCCGCCCGGATTCCTCGGCGGCCCGGCCGATGAGGTCGAACGAGCTGTTCAAGGTGTTGTCCGACATCGGGAAGAGCGCGTCGACTTTCCGGTTGAGCAGCCGCTGCAGGGACGCGGGGATCTCGGAAGGGCCGGTCACGGGGACGGTGACGAGCTCGAAGCCGAGGGGCCCGGCCGCCTCGCGGGCCAGATCGAGATAAAATTCGGAATTGATCTCGGACGAGGTCCAGAGGGAGCCGATCCGCCGGGCCGCCGGCAGGATCTCCCGGATGAGAGCCAGGGTCTCCCGGACGGGCCCGGTCGAGACGACCCCGGTGACGTTGGCGAGATGGTTTTCCGCGGACTGGCCCGCGCCGACGAGATAGGGCACGGCGACGGCGCCGAAGACGATGGGCGTCCGGCGGACGGCCAGGATGGCGGCCTGAAGGGCCTGGGTCGACAGGGGCATGATCATGTCCGCCCCGCCGGCCAGCTCGCGGGCGATCCGTTGGACCTCGGCGATATCGTTGTTGGCGATGCGGATCCTGACGATGATCTCGCGGCCGTCGCTGAGGCCGGCCTCGGCGAAGGCCTGCAGGATGCCCCGGCGGACCTCGTTGGCGGTGGGCGAATCGACCGACTGGAAGATGCCGATGACGTAGGGCCCGGGCGCGGCCGGAGGCGCCGGAGCCTCGGCCTTTTCCCGGCAGGCCGGAAGGGCGAGGAGCGCCGCCGTGGCGGCGAGAAGGAAAGAAGATCTGCGCATGGCCGGCGGCTTCATCTTAGAACAAACCGGGACCCCCGGGCAAGCGGACGTGAGGCTCCGCCCTCAGGGCCGGGCGTCGACGATGGCCCGGAACCTTTCCGGGGCGATGTTCGCGCCGCTGACGACGCCGACGACGGTCCGGCCGGCCCACCGGGCCGGGGACCGGAGCAGCGCGGCGAAGGGCAGGGCCCCCGCGCCCTCGACGACGCGGCCGTGCGCGGCCTCGATCCGGGCCAGGCCGCGGGCGATCAGGCGCTCGGGGACGATCTCGATGCCGTCGACGAGGTCGCGGCAGAGGGGGAAGGTGATCGCGCCCGGCTCGATCCCCCCGGCCACGGCGTCGGCGATCGTCTCCCGCTCGTCGATGTCGACCAGGCGGCCCGCGGCGATCGACGCGGCCATGAACGCGGAGGTCTCCGGCTCGACCCCGATGACGCGGGTCGCCGGGCGGAGGGCCTTGACGGCGCCGGCGATCCCGGCGATGAGCCCGCCGCCGCCGACGGGGACAAGGACGTCGTCGATGCGGGAGAGGCCGGCGGCGATCTCGAGCCCGAGCGTTCCGGCCCCGAAGACGATGTCCCAGTCGTTGTAAGGAGAGACGAAGACGCGCCCGGTCCGGGCGGCGAATGCGCGGGCCAGGGCCTCGGCCTGGTCGCAGCTCGCGCCCTTGACCTCGACCTCGACCCCCAGGGCCTCGATCCTTTCTTTCTTGACCGCGGCGACCGTTTCGGGGAGGAAGAGCTTGAGCTCGACGCCCTCGAGCCTGGAGGCGTGGCTGATGGCCAGCCCGTGGTTGCCGGTCGAAGCCGAGACGACGCCCCGGCGCTTGTCGGCGGCGGAGAGGGACCGGAGCTTGTTGAGGGCGCCGCGGAGCTTGAACGAGCCCGTGGTCTGATCGCACTCCCACTTGACGTAGACCTCCGCCCCGAACTCGCGGGAGAACGGCTCCGACCGCTCGAGCGGCGTGGGCCTGATGTCCGCCTTGATCCTCTCGTAGGCCTCGCCGACCTTGGCCGCGAAATCGACCCGCGTCTCGCTCATGTCCGTCCTCCGCGCTCTACGATAGCACAGGCACTACGCACAAAGAAGGAGATCCCAGGAATTCACGCGAATCAAGGCCGCGGAAGATGGGGCGAGGGGTGTCCTCAGAGTGAGCATAAAGCGGTGAGTTAGCCGGCATCGGGACGGAGACGGACACGTCGGCTCCGGACCGGGACGGCGTGAAGACTCACCGCAGCGAACGGAGAGGATCCCCGAGGCCCATCCGCGGCCGGCGAATTGTTAATCCGCGGCTCCGGAGGTAGAATAGCGGAGCATGGCCGAATATTTCGTGGGCCCGGCGGGCTGGAGCTACGAGGACTGGGAAGGCATCGTCTACCCGGCGGCGAAGCCTCGCGGCTTCCACGCCCTCTCCTATCTCCCCGCCTTCGTCGACATCGTCGAGGTCAACAGCACCTTCTATAGGCCGGCCCCTCCCGCCATGGTCATGGCCTGGCTCAAGAGGATCGAGGACCGGCCGGGATTCCGGCTCTCCCTCAAGCTCTTCCAGGCCTTCACCCACGCCCGGGAAGGCTTCAGCCGGAAGGACATCGACGACGTCCGCCGGGCGGCCGACCTCGTCCGCCTGCGGGGCCGGCTGGCCGCGCTCCTCGTCCAGTTCCCCTGGTCCTTCCGGAGCTCGCCCGAGAACATGGAGTACCTCCGCCGCCTCTTCAAAACCTTCGCCGGCTATCCCCTGGCCGTCGAGGTCCGCCACGCGGGCTGGGACGACCGGGCCTTTTACGACCTGCTCCGGGACCACGGGGCCGCCTTCTGCAACATCGACCAGCCGGTGATCGGCGAGTCGATCGCGCCCTCGGCGGTCAGCACGACCCCCGACTTCGCCTACGTCCGGCTCCACGGCCGCAACTCCAAGAACTGGTTCCGCGAGGAGGCCGGCCGCGACGACCGCTACGATTATCTTTACGCCCAAGACGAGCTCGAGGACTGGGTCGCCCGCATCAAGCAGCTCGGCCGGAAAAGCGGCCGGGTCTACATCATCACGAACAATCACTACCGGGGGCAGGCGATGGCCAACGCCCTCCAGATCCGGAACATGATCACGGGAGAGAAGGTGGATGTCCCCGAGCCGATGCTCGAGAGATACCCGGTCCTGCGGGAGATCGTCCGGGCCATCAGGGCCGGGCAGAAGGACCTCTTCGACACGGACGAGCCGGAGGGACCCTCCGGCCGAGGAGAAAAAGCATGAATTGGTGGGAAACGGACTTCGTCTCCGTCCTCAAGAACAGGCTCCTCGTCGCCGGCCGCGACGCCGTCGGTCTGGCGGAGCGCTACGGGACCCCGCTCTACGTCTACGGCAAGGACCGCATCCTCGAGCGCTACGCCCGCCTCGAGGACGCCCTGGCCCGCCACTCCCCGCTCCCGTCCCGGATCTGCTACGCGATGAAGGCCAACCCCCACCGGGGCATCCTGCGCCTGCTCCAGCGGCGGGGCGCCTGGATCGACGCGGTGTCGCCGTGCGAGGTCGAGACGGCGCTCAAGGCCGGCTTCCCCGCGGAGCGCATCATTTTCACCGGGACGAGCGTCAGCCGGGCCGACCTGCGGTCGGTCTTCGCCGTCGAGGGCCTGACCGTCAACATCGACGCCGCCGAGCAGCTCGACCTCATGAGCGAGGTCAAGCGCGATCTCCCGGCCCGGCCGATCCGCGTCTCGGTGCGCTGGAACCCCGGCATCGGCCGGGGCTTCAACGCCCGGGTCATCACCGCCGGGAAGCGGTCATCGGACGGGACGCCGATCAAGTTCGGCGTCGAGGCGAGGAAGGTCCTCGGCGTCTTCGCCCGGGCCCGCAAGCTCGGCTTCCGCCCCGTCGGCCTCCACCAGCACCTGGGCTCGGGCTGGGTCAAGGAGGACTTTCCCATGGTCCGGACCGCCGTCGACCGCATGGTCCGCAAGGCCCGCGAGCTCGAGCGGGCCGGATTCGCCCTCGAGTTCCTGGACTTCGGCGGCGGCTTCGGGCCCCGTTATCTCAAGAGCCGTTCGGTCTTCCCGCTCGAGGACCACATCGCCTATCTCTCCGGCGCGGTGGCCAAGGCCGGCCTCGGCGTCAAGGCCCTGGCCATCGAGCCCGGGAAATACCTGGTCGGCGACGCCGGCGTCCTGCTCCTCGGCGTCGAATACGTCAAGGAGAGCTACGGCAACATCTTCGCCTGCGTCGACGGCGGGACCTTCAACACGGTGCCCCGGCCGGCCATCTATCTCTCCGCGCACCACGAGATCGTCAACGCCGGGCGCGTCGACGGACCCCTCAAGGCCCGGGTGACCGTGGCCGGGAACATCTGCGAAACGGGGGACGTCTTCGGCCGCGAGCGTCTCATGCCCCTGCCCGGGAGCGGCGATGTGCTGGCGGTGCTCTGCGCCGGGGCCTACTGCCGGAGCATGGCCTCGAACTTCAACCTGCGCGAGATCCCCCGGGAGGTCCTGATCTGAGAAGAGCGGCGACGGCCGAGGCCGCGTCCGGGTGACGGAAGGCGAAACCCGCGGCCAGAAGCCGCCGGGGCCGGACGCGCTGCCCCGTCAGGACCGTTGCCACGGCTTTCTCGCCGAACAGGACCTTCAGGCCCCAGGCCGGGACAGGGAACCAGCAGGGCCGGTGAAGGGCCCGCCCGAGGATCCAGCAGAACTCCCTCTGACGGACCGGGCCCGGGGCCGTGAGATCGAACGCCCCGGCCAGGTCCTCGTGTTCGATGAGATGACGGATGGCCCGGACCTCGTCCTCGAGAGAGATCCAGGAGTAGAACTGGCGGCCCCGCCCGAGCGGGCCGCCGGCGAAGAAGCGGAACGGCAGGACCAGGCGCGGCCACGCTCCTCCCCCCTCGCCAAGCACGAGGCCGGACCGGATGACGGCCCGGCGCACGCCGAGCGCTTCGACGGCCTTCGTCGAATCCTCCCAGGCCCGAACGACGCCGGCCAAGTAGCTCGTCCCCGGCGGAGAATCCTCATCGAGCTCCTCGTCTCCGGAGGGCCCGTAGAACCCGACGGCCGAGGCCTGGACGAGGACCCGGGGTTTCGCCGGGACCGCCCGGACAGCCTCGACGATGGCCGCGCCCGCGTCGAGGCGGCTCTCCAGGATCCGCGCTTTCTTGGCCTTCGTCCAGCGGCCCGCGGCCAGGTTGTCGCCGGCCAGGTTGACGATGGCCCAAGCGCCGTCGGCCAGCCCGCCCCAGCCCGCGGCCGTGCGCCCGTCCCACGACGCGAAGCTCAGTCCCGCGGGGAGGCGCTCCGCCGGAGCGTTCGTCCGGCGGGACAGTCCGACGACCTCATAGCCGGCCGCGAGGAGCTCGCGGGCGAGGGCCCGGCCGATGAAACCCGAGGCGCCCGCGATGAGGACCGTTCGGATGGCGGTCACTTCTTCAAAAAGGCGATGATCTCGTCGCAGTCCGGCAGCTGGGGGATGTCGTAGTCCTTGATCAGCACGATCCGGCCGCCGGCGTCGACGACGATGTTGGCCCGGTTCGAGAAGCCGTCGTCCTCGCGGAACAGGCCCAGGGCGTGGGCCACCGCGCCGTGGGGCCAGAAATCGCAGAGCAGGCGCGTCTCCTTGATCCCCAGCTCCTTGGCCCAGGCGTGCTTGCACGGGAAGGAGTCGACGCTGATGCCGACGGCGACCGTGTTGAGGCTGTCGAAGACGGCCTTGCGGCTCTCCAGGGCCTTCATCTGCCCGGCGCAGACCGGCGTCCAGGCCAGCGGGTGGAACGACAGGAGGACGCGCCGGCCGGCGAACTCCGACAACTTGAAATCCCGGTTGTGATGGTCCTTCAGCGTGAAGTCCGGAGCGATGTCCCCTTCCCAAACGGTCCTGGTGTTGCTCATCGTTGTCCCTCCCATCGACCGAACCGCGTTCGAGCCCTTTCCCGGCGCCATTATGGCACAGCCCCGCGGGCGGGGCAAGATGAAAAACGGAGCCGGCGGCCTCTCGCGCCCGGGTGCCGTCTCCTGTATAATGCGGCCTAAAAAAGGAGTCGCCCATGTCCGCGAAACACACGTTTCTGACCGGCGTCCTTCTTTGCGCCGGGGCCGCCCTGGCCGCCGCCCAGGAGCCGCCGGTCTTGGAGACCGCGCCGCCGGCGAAGCCCCTCTTCGTCCGCTGGACGGCCTACCCCACGGCGAGCCTGTCGCGCTACGACTTCAACAACGACGTCGACCAGTTCGAGGTCCGCGTCTACGTCGAGCTCCGTCTCGGCTCGCAGGAAGGCCCGGCGGTCCCCGACGCCGTCGTCACGTCGCTCGGCGAGAGGCTCGACTTCGTGACGGACCATTACGAAAAACGGATCGTCACCGGGAAGGACGCCCGGCCCGCCGAGATCGAGCTCGAGATCGCCCTGAAAGGCCGGCCGCCCCTCAGGGAGCGGCAGCCCCTGCCCGACTGGCTCGTCCTCGCCGAGCCCCGGCCGTCGGTCCTCGAGGCCGGGACGGACATTGGCGTCCACTGGCAGTTCGATCATTTCGAGGCGCCGGTCGACGTCATCGCCTACGACTTCAAGACAGGAAAAGAGCTCCTCCGCCGAGTCAACGAACCCGGGACCTCGGTCGTCCTCCCGGCCGCGGCGATCCATTCCGACACGATCATCCGGCTCTACGTCATCCAATCCTGGCTCTACAAGCGCTATCTCGACGGGCCGGCCTACGCCCGCGGCTCCGAGGTCGTCGTCATCCCCTGGTCGCAGGTCTTCTTCCGGACCCGCGGACCGGCCCGGGGAGGCCGGCCTTGAAACGCCCGGCCGCCGCGCTCCTCCCGGCCCTTCTCCTCGGCGGATGCTGTGTCCTGGCCCGGCCGGCGGCGGCCCAGAACGGCGGGAGCCAGGTCGTCCCCCCGGACGAGCTCCGCAGCGTCGCCCCCAACGTCTACCTCGACTGCGACCGGAGGCACTGCGACTTCTCGTACATCAAGACCGAGATCACCTTCGTCAACTACGTGCTCGACCGTCAGGCCGCGGACATCCACATCATCGTCACGCGCCAGCAGACGGGCAGCGGCGGCGGCGAATACACGCTGACGTTCATCGGCCTGAAACGGCACATCGGCAAGGACGCGACGCTCCGGTACTACTCCAAGCCGACGGACACGGAGGACCAGTACCGCCGCGGCCTGGTCAACGTCATCAAACAGGGGCTCATCCCCTACGTTTACGACACGCCCCTGGCCGAGTTCATCTCCATCAGCTACGCCCAGAAGAAGGACTTCCGCCCGACGCCGGTGTCGGACCCCTGGCATTACTGGGTCTTCGGCCTGGGGGTCCGGGGCAACGGGGAGTTCGAGGACCAGGCCAAGCGCTACAGCTACCAGCTCAACGTCTATGCCAACCGGACGACGGAAGCGGTCAAGCTCCGCTTCTCCGGCGGCCTCAACTACAGCCGCCGGCGCTACGAGATCCCCGACGAGGAGCCGATCCTCAGCATCACCAAGCGGAAGAACGCCTCGGCGGCCGTGTACAGGTCGATCGACGGCCACTGGTCCTGGGGCGGCGGGTTCAGCGTCTACTCCTCGACCTACGACAACGCCCGGCTGTACACCTCGATCGGGCCGTCGGTCGAGTACGACATTTTCCCCTACGCCGAAGCCACCCGCCGGGAGCTCCGCCTCCAGTACAGCTTGGGCCTCACCCTGAGGGACTACTACGAGATCACGGTCTACGGCAAGGACAAGGAGAACCTCTTCAGCCAGACCCTCCAGCTCGTCTTCACGCTCAAGGAGCCCTGGGGCTCCATCGGGGCCTCGGTCCGGGGCTCGTCGTTCATCCCCGACCTGAAGTACAACAACTTCCGGGCCGACCTCGGCGTCTACGTCAACCTGTTCAAGGGCTTGTCCTTCAACGTCGGGGGGCGCTACAGCCGCATCCGCGACCAACTGTCCCTGCCCGGCCGGGACTACACGCCCGAGGAGATCCTGCTCGAGCTCAAGCGTCTGGCCACGGGCTACGACCTCGGCTTCGAGGTCGGGCTGAACTATCGCTTCGGGTCGATCTACAGCAACGTCGTCAACCCGCGCTTCGGGAACATGTAGCGGGCCCGGACTAGCCGAAGATCGTGTAGAGGCCGGCCATGGCCAGGAACAGGGCCAGGGCGACGAGCCGGTAATCCAGGATCCCCGGTCCCCAGGCCCCCTTGAGCGCGTCCGCCGGGCGCCTCCAGACGAGCTTCTCGCTTTCGGCCGTGTGGGCGTGCGGCCGGAGGGCCGAGACGACGACGAGGACCGCCGAGCAGACGACGAAGAGATAGAACGCGGCCATCATCGAAGGGACGTTCCACCCCGTCGTCTCCTTGAACCAGTCCAGGAAGAACACGATGAGGCCGAGGGCCGAGCCGGCCGCCAGGGTCGCCTTGGCCGCGGCGGCCGAGGCCCTCTTCCAGAGAACGCCCCAGATGAAGACCGCGGTGATCGGCGGGGCGATGTAGCAGATGACGGCCGTGATGCCCTGAAACAGGCTCTGGAAATGGCTGACCAGCGGCGACCAGAGGATGGCCACGACCATCGCGGCGAAGGTGACGGCCCGTCCGACCAGGGTCAGGCGCTTGTCCGAGGCCTGCGGCCGCCAGCGCTTGTAAATGTCGAGCGTGAACAGTGTGGCGATGGAGTTGAGGGCGCCCGAGACGGTGCTCATCAGGGCGGCGAGGAGGGCGGCGGCGACGAGGCCTTTGAGCCCGACCGGAAGGATGTTGTTGACGAGCAGCGAGTAGACGTCGGCCGAGCTCTGCGGGGCCGGCAAAGCCCCCTGCCGGACGAGACCGTAGGCGACGAGCCCGGGCAGGACGAACAGGAAGACGGGCAGGATCTTGATGAACCCGGCGAACAGCGGGCCCAGCCGGGCGTTCCGCTCGTCCCGGGCCCCGAGGACGCGCTGGACGATGGTCTGGTCGGCGCACCAGTACCAGAGGCCGATGACGGGATAGCCCAGGAAGACGGCGTACCAGGGCAGGCTGGGCGTCTCGGCGGCCGTCCGCAGGACGGTCAGCTTGACGGGCTCAACGGCGGCGACGAGCCCGGCCCAGCCGCCGATCCGGGCCAGGCCGAAGCCGAGGACGCAGGCCGAGCCGAGGATGAGGACGATCGTCTGGACCGACTCGGTGACGACCACGGCGAGCAGGCCGCCGACGGTCGTGTAAAGCCCCGTGAGCAGCGCGGTGACCAGAATGCTGGTAGCGATGTCGATGCCGAAGAGGCCGCGCAGGACGACCGCGCCCGTGTAGAGCGAGAAGCCGATGTGGATGAAGACGGCCGAGACGATCGAGAGCGCGGCCAGCCAGTCGCGGCTGGCCCGGGAATAGCGCTTCTCCAAGAAGTCCGGCAGCGTCGCCACCCGGGAGCGGATGTAGAACGGGGCGAAGAAGAGGGCCAGGACGATGAGCAGGAAGGCGGCCATCCACTCGAAGTTGCCGTAGGCCAGGCCGTTGATGTAGCCCTCCTGGGCGAGGCTGACGAGGTGGATGGTCGAGATGTTGGTCGAGAACAGGGCCAGCCCGATGACCGGCCAGCGCAGGCTGCTGCCCGCCAGGAAATACTGGGCGCTCGAGGCCTGCCGCGTCCGCCGTTTTTTCCACGCCCACAGGCCCAGGCCGACGATGCCGACAAGATAGGCGACGATGACGGCGATGTCCGCCGGGGCGATGGCCAGCCGCGCCGCGCCGCTCATGCCTCGTCCTCAGTCCGCATGGAAGACTTCCTCCATCCGGCTCCAGAACTCCCCTTCGAGCCGGGTCGGGATCGCCGACTGGCAAGGGTCGGTCTCCTTCCACCAGCGCTGCGTCTCCGGATCGGCGGCCATGCGGGCCATATCGGCGGCGAAGTCCTTGCCCGTGTACTCGAAATAGGAGAAGAGCAGATACTGGCCCTTCTCGACCTCGCGGAGGTAGATCGAATAGTTCCGGATGTGGCATTCCTTGATCTTGGCCAGAACGCCCGGCCAGGCGGCGGCATGGAGCTTCTTATAATATTCGATCTTGTCCGGCTTGACGCCGATGACCATGCCGTAACGCTCCACCGGCCCGGGCTCCGGCTCGGCCTTCTTCAAGGCCAGGAACCCGGCGCCGGCGGCGAGGACAAGAGGGACGAAGATCAGCAGCACAAAGAGGACGGTCTTGAGCTTCACTTTTTCGCCCCGTCATGGGCTCCGGGTACGGCCGCGGCGGCGGTGATCTTGACGGCCACCGGCGCCTCGAGCCCCCAGGTCAGCCGCTGGATGTCGCTCGTCTCCGTCTGGTCCTTGGCCGGCTTGGCCTTGACCAGGCGGATGGTCTGCGTGCGCTTGACCTCGATCTTGAGCCCGGCCCGGGTCTGTTCCCAGGGGAGCTCGCCTTCCTGGCTGAGAAGCGTCACCTTGGTCCCGGGCGTCGCCGCGACGGACCTGAGGAGTAGCGTCTTGGCGTTCCCCTCGAGGCTGGCCAGGGCATAGACGGTCCCTTCGGCCTTCTTCTGCGTGAACCAGACGTCGCCCTCGTTGGTGACCGTCCAGGGACGGACGCCGCGGACCGATTCGCCGTAGAGCATCATCCACAGGCCGAGGTCGCGCAGGACGTCCTCGTCGCCCGGAGAGATGCGGCCGTCCGGCCGCGGCCCCACGTTCAGGAGGAGGTTGCCGCCGCGGGCCCGGATGTGGACGAGGTTCTCGATGATCTCGGTCGACGGCCGGACCACGGCCCCGGGGAGGTACGACCACTGGTAGCTCGTCGTCAGGCAGCTCTCCCAGGCCCGGTCGTCCGGCTTGCCGGGGATCTCCTGCTCGGGCGTCGGGATCTCGCCGCGGCCGATGAAGACGTCCTGGCGGACGCGCCAGGCGTGTTTCTTGAGCGGCTCGCATTTGCCGTCGAACCAGAGCAGAAAGACGTCGCCGTAACGGGTCAGGAGCTCCTCGATGTGGCTGCGCTCGTAGTCGAGGAAGCCCAGCTGCTTCGGGCCGAAGGGGGCCGTGCTGGCGAAGCCGGGCTCGTAGATGTGGCCGGTGCGTTGGCCGGTCACCCACTGGTAGCGGAAATCGCCCGGGGAATAATAGAAGCCGACGAGGATGCCCTCTTTGCGGAAGGCGTCGGCGACCATGGCCGTAATATCCTTGCCGTACGGCGTCCGGGTGATCCTGAAGTCGCTGGTGGCCGTGTCGAAGTTGCAGAACCCGTCATGGTGCTTGGCCGTGAAGACGACATACTCCATGCCGGCCAGCTTAGCCAGCCGGGCCCAAGCCGCCGGATCGAACGCCGTCGGGTTGAACGTGTCAGCCAGGGCATAGTACTTGCGGATGTAGTCGTCGGAGGCATGGAACAGCGGCCACGAGATCTCCGTGCCGACCTGGCTGTTCGGCCCCCAGTGGAGAAAGAGCCCCAGGCCGGCGTCGCGGAAGATCTCGGTCTTGGCCGGGTCGTTCGAAAGGCGCACGGCGTCCTCGGGGAGGAGCGGCACCGGCTTCTCGGCGGCCGGCGGGGGCGCCGGAGCGGGACTGGAGCAGGCGACAACGCCGGCGGCGGCGACGACCGCCAGCGCGGCGAGGACGGAGCGGCGGCGACAACGGGACATCACGCGCGTCATGAGGGCCTCCTTCGTCCCTCCCTTTTAATGGAACATCCGGCAAAAATCAAATATAATCCGGGCGTGACGTCCAAGGAGAGGATGCTCCGCGCCCTGGCCCGGGAGAAGCCCGACCGCCTGCCGGCGAGCGTCCATCAGTGGCAGAAATACCATCTCGACACCTTTCTCGGCGGCGCGACCGATCTCGAGGCTTTCCGGATGTTCGGCCTCGACGCCTCGATCCAGTATTTCCAGGACATGGGCCAGTTCTGGCTGACCGACGCCGACTTCACCCGGTTCTCGACGCCCGAGTGGCGCGACGAGGCCGAGGTCCTGAGCGCCGATCCCGACCGCCGCGTCTGCCGCCACACCATCACCACGCCGGGCGGCACGCTCACCTACCTCGCCGAGGGCAACCGGATGACGACCTGGATCGCCGAATACCTCATCAAGCGCGACGAGGACATCCGGCTCATCGAGAAGTACATGCCGGTGCCCCGGCTCGACCCGGCCCCCGTGGCCCGGGCCTACGACGCCGTCGGCGACGACGGCCTCCTGCGCGGCTTCGTCTGGGGCGACCAGGCCGGCTGCTGGCAGCACGCGGCCTGCCTCATCGACGTCCAGCGGCTCATCCTCAAGACCTTCGACGACCCCGGCTGGGTCCACGAGCTCCTGCGGATCCTCCTGGCCAAGAAGATGCGCTTCGTCGAGACCATGAAAGGGGCCCGCTTCGACCTCATCGAGACGGGCGGCGGGGCGGCCTCGTCGACCCTGATCTCCCCCGCCCTCCATCAGGAGTTCTGCCTGCCTTACGACCGGAGGATGCACGAATCCCTCCACGCCCTCGGCTTCAAGATCGTCTACCACACCTGCGGCGGGACGAAGGGGATCGAGGAGCTGATCGTCGCCAACGGCTGCGACGTCTCGGAGACCCTGGCCCCACCTTCGATCGGGGGCAACCAGGAGCCTTGGGAGTTCAAGGCCAAGATCGGCCGGCGCCTGGCCCTCATCGGCGGGCTCGATCAGTTCAACGTGCTGACCGAGGGCTCGCCGGAGACCATCCGGGCCAAGGTCGGCGAGCTCTTCGAGAAGGTCGGCGGCGACGGCGGCTACATCCTGTCCTGCTGCGACCACTTCTTCGAGACGCCGCCGGAGAAGCTTCGGATCTATGCCGAAGCGGCCCGGACGTGCGTCTACTGATCTTTCGCGTCCTCTCGAAGCCGTGATCGACGGCGTCCCTTAGATTCAGGACCGGGCGTTCCGCCCCGGGCGGTCTTGGCCGCATCACTCGCCGGCGATCCCGCCTTCTGGCTTCGGGGCGGGCTCGTCGTCGAACAGGAAGACCTGCTCGATGGGCAGGCCGAAGTGATGGGCGATGTCGTGGGCCAGCCGGAGCGACGGATTGTACTTGCCCTTCTCCAGGAAGACGATGGTCTCGCGCCGGACGCCGACCTTCTGGGCCAGCTCGAGCTGCGATAACCCTTCCCGCGTCCTGAGTTCCCGGATCCGGTTAGTCATGTTTCAACCCGAAGATCTTCAGGCCCAACCAGCAGATCACAAAAACGACGGCCATGCCGGCGATGCCGGTCCCGACCAGGCTGTGGGCCGGAAGCGTCGTCTTGTCGCTGATGTACATGACGAAGAGCCAGAGATAGATCGAGATGTAGTAGGCCAGGGACGACGCCCGGGTCGTGAGCGTCCGGCTGAGCTCGTCCTCGCCCGGCTCGCCGCGCTTGCGGCTTCTGAGCCGCGAGAGGCCGAGGTAGACGGCGAAACCGACGAGGAGCAATACGGCCGCAGCCATCAGGATCTCCCGGGCGTTCCCGGCGAGATGCCCCTGCAGGGCCCAAAGGGCCAGTCCCGCCAGAACCAGGGCGCTGACGACGAAGATGATCACTGTCTTTTTCATGATCCCTCCCATTCATACGGAAATGACGAAGCCGATCATCAAGAGAGCAAAGCCGGCCAGAAGGAGCTCGGGAATGGTCCAGGCGACCAGGTCCCAAAGCGACCAGATCGCCAGACCTCCGAGGACGAGCGTTCCGGCAATGACCGGAATGATTTGCATTTTCACGGCGGTCCCCTGAAGGCATCTAATGTTAATTATGTCTAACATTGTGATATAATTCTAACATATTGTTAGAAAAAGTCAACACATTTTCAAATTTTTTTATCGTCTTTATTTACAATTGCTTGAATGTCAGAAAAGTAGAGATTCCTGTTTTCAGCTTCGGCTGAGAAAGTCGCCGTCGATGATCAGGAGCGTCGCCCCCGTCTTCGTTCGCGACCGGTGGGAGCTCGCGCCGTTCATCTTTCCTCCTTCCATGACAGGTCGTCGTCCTTGTCCATGACGATCTGAGTGACCCAATAGGTCGACCGCCCGCCGTCGTCCTTCTCGTTCGAGCCGAGGCTGTAGACGATGAAGCCCTCCCCTGCCCGCCGATAGACGAGCGGCTGACCGGTGAAGGGGTCGATCGGGACCTCGCTCAGGATCCCGGGCACGAGCGCGTCGAGGCGCTCCGGGTAGCTACCGGTCCGGCTTTTATAGAGCCGGCAGGCGAGCCCCGTCCGCGAAGCCATGATGCCGGCTTCGAGCTGGGCCTCCTTGAAGAACGCCGTCTCGAAATTGCCGATCAGTATCCCCGAGATATAGGCGTACCAAGGCCGCTTTTCGGATCGTTGGGTCTCCGCTTTGAGGACGGGGCGGACATCATAATAAGGACGAGGGGTCAGGCCCTCGAGCTCCTCGTAGACCGGCAGGCCCTTTCGGAAATCCCTCTTCAGGAGCGGCTTGATCGTCCAGAGGCCGAGCTTTTGGACGATGGAGAGGTCGCCGAAAAACGTCTCGAAGCCCTCTATACCCGCGGCCGCGGCCAGTCCGCCGGCTTCGACGAAGAAGACCCGCTCGCCGCGGATCGCCTCGGCCAGCCGTCCGCGCCAAGGCCGCGGGTCGAGCGCCCCGATGAGCCTGACGAGGTCCTCATCCGCGATCGTCCGTCCCTCGCAGACATCCCCGAGGAAGCTGGTCAGGGTGCGGGTCTGGGCAACGGCGATGAGAAAGGGCATGAGGGTCCCTTCCCGGGCCACCAGGGGCGTGAACCTCAAACCCGAGGCCATCTCGCCGACCGCCGTCGCCATGTCGCCCGCCTCGGCCCGGAAAAGGGCCGCGAAAAGCAACAGCCTGGTCGCCTGAAGCATCCTGACCGCGCTCGGCAGCCGGGATTCAAACAGGGATTGGGCCGGGTCCCGATAGAGAAAGCAGGGCTTATCGCCCATCGTCATCAGGAGCTCGAGGGCTTTTTCGTTCCTGACGACGAGGTCCCGCAGCGCGGGTTCGTCCTCGGGGGCAAGGGGCTGGCCGGACGAATAGGCCTTCCAGGTCCGGGCCAGGAATCCCTGGTCCTGCTTGCCGCCGACGGTCAGCAGGCTGTCCACGGCCGTCCACAGGCGGGCCGCGTTCTCCTCTTCCGGGCAGGGCGAGGCGATCTCTCCGGCCGTGAGGGGAACACCCTTGGCCTTGAGCTCGGCCAGCCGCCGCGTCAGGGCCCGTCCTTCCGTGAAGTTGAGGACGGCGCGGACGACCAGGACCGCCGCCACGACGATGAGCAGGACGGCGCCGATCTTAATTAAGGTCTTCGGACGTTTCATGGTTCAACCATCCCTTCAGCCGCTCGTGGGCCACGACGAGATCGCGGACAGATCCTTCCCGGGCGGCGGCCCGGGCCAGGGTCCGCAGCCGGGCCAGTTGGGCGGATCCGGACGCCTGGCCGCCTAAAGCCTCCGCCAACTCCGACGACCCTTCCGGCGCCGCCGCGGGGGCCGATCGTCCGTCGAGCAGGGCCGACAAGCGGACGGCTTCATACCGGCCGAGGATCGGATCGGCCGCGAGGACGGCAACGATCAAGGCCGCGCCCGCGACGGCCAGCCTCCTCAGGCCCGGCGTCAGGACTGTCTGGCTTCGGGCTTCAGCGGCCCGGTCGAGGACGCGATGACGCAGCCCCGGCGGCACGGGGGCCGCGGCGAGTCGTCCGAGCTCCCGCTCCACGCCTGCCTCTCCCTCTCCGACGATCCCTTCCCTTTCGTCCTTCACGGTTTCCCTCCCAGGGCATCGCGCAGCTTCTCGATACCGTAGCGATAGCGGCTGGCCCCGGTGTTGGCCGAGACGCCGCAGACCGAGCCAATCTCCTTGAAGGTCAGGCCGTCGACGACCTTCAAGAAAACGGCTTCGCGTTGGTCCTCGGGCAGCTCCCCCGCCCGCCTCAGCAGCAGGCGCAAGGACGGCTCGTCGGGCGGCGCGAAGGCCGCCGAAAAGGAGCCGGCCCCCTTCCGCGCGATCATCGCCTCCCCCTCGCGCCGGCCGAGCTTCCGCTTGAGGAAGCGGCGGGCTTCGTTCCTGGCCGCGCCGAAGACGAACGCCTGCCGGTCCCGGACGAGCCGCCAGCGAAGGTCGTACCGAGCGAACCGGCAGAAACACTCCTGGAGGACGTCCTCGGCGTCCTCGGCCGAGTCGAGCTTGAAAAGGAGATACCGGTAAAGCTTCTCTCCATGGCGCTCGTACAGCTCCGCGACGTTCACCGATAGCCTTTTTCGTTCCTGATTGATAAGACCCCGCCGGGCCTCGTTTTTGTCTAACAGCCGGCCCCATGATAACCCATTTCCTCCCTGGAGCGTCTTTTTGATAGTATAGGTTTTTAGCGCACCTCCCGATAAGGAGACGTCCATGAAGAGAACCCCGACCGCGATCGCCTTCGTCCTCATCCTCCTCGGCCTTTGTCAAGCCGCCGCGGCGGCCGGACGGAACGGCTATTACCGGTATCCCGCCATCCACGGCGATACGATCGTCTTCACGTCCGAAGGCGACCTCTGGACCGTCGACGTCAAGGGCGGTCCGGCCCGGCGCCTGACCTCGCACATGGGGCTGGAAACCTATCCGGCCATCTCTCCCGACGGCCTGACCCTGGCCTTCTCGGCCCAATACGAAGGCCCGACCGAGGTCTACACGATGCCCCTGGCCGGCGGACTGCCCGAGCGCCGCACCTTCGCCGGACAAGCGGCGACCGTCGTCGGCTGGACCCCGGACCGCAAGATCCTCTATGCCACGCGCAAGTACTCGACGCTGCCCAACGCCCAGCTCGTCATCCTCGACCCGGCGACGAACACCGAGACGCTCGTCCCGCTCAGCCAGGCCGCCGACGGATCGTTCGATCCCGCCGGCAAGACCCTTTATTTCACCCGACTCCCCTTCCAAGGCAGCTACACCAAGCGCTACCAGGGCGGCACGGCCCAGAACCTCTGGTCGTACGTCCTGGGCGCCGATGAGGCCGCGCCGCTCACGGCCGCCTACCCGGGCACGAGCAAGAACCCCATGGTCTGGCAGGGCCGGATCTATTTCCTGAGCGACCGCGACGGGACCATGAACATCTGGTCCATGGACCTGAAGGGCGGCGGGCTCAAGCAGCACACCTCCCACAAGGGTTTCGACGCGAGCTCGCCGAGCCTCGACGCGGGCCGGATCGCCTATCAGCTCGTGGCCGACCTCCGCGTCTACGATATCGCCGCGGACAGGGACGCCGCGCTCGCGGTCACCCTGCCCTCCGACTTCGACCAGATGCGCGAGCGGTGGGTGACCAAGCCCCTCGACTCCACGACCTCGGCCCACGTTTCGCCGAACGGCGACCGCGTCGTCCTCATCTCCCGCGGCCACGTCTTCGTCGCCCCGGTCGGAGACGGCCGCTGGGTCAAGGTCGGCCGCGAGGACGGCGTGCGGGCCCGCGCGGCCCGCTTCCTCGACGGCCAGACCCTGATGGTGCTCACGGACAAGAGCGGCGAGTGGGAGTTCTCCCGCGCCGCCGCCGACGGCCTCGGCCCGGCCGAACAGCTGACGACCGGGGCCAAGGTCATCCGCTTCGACGGCCTGCCCTCGCCCGACGGCAAGTGGATCGCCTTCGCCGACAAGGACTACCAGCTCTGGCTATTCGACGTCGGCCGGAAGGCCCTGAAGAAGGTCGCGGTCTCCGACGTGGGCATGTTCGAGGACCTGGCCTGGTCCCCCGACAGCCGCTGGCTGGCCTATGTCGGCGGCGCCTCGAACCTGTTCAACAAGATCACGATCGTCGAAGCCGAGACGGGCCGCACGGCCGACCTGACGAACGATCGCGTCGATTCGTACAATCCCGCCTGGAGCCCGGACGGGAAATGGCTGTACTTCCTCTCCGACCGCTATTTCAGGAGCGCCGTCGGCAGTCCCTGGGGACCGCGGCAGCCGGAGCCCTATTTCGACAAAACGACCAAGATCTACGCCCTCGCCCTCGCCGCCGGCGAAACGTTCCCCTTCGCCCCGGCGACGGAGCTCCAGCCGGAAAAGAAGGAGTCAGAGGCCGCGAAGGGGCCGAAGGAGGCCGCCAAGCCGGCGCCCAAGGTCGTCGTCGACCTGGCCGGGATCCAGGAGCGGGTCTTCGAGGTGCCGCTCCCGGCCGGCGTCTATTCCGGGCTGGCCGCGGGCGAGAAGGCCCTGTTCTTCGTCGATAGGGAATCGCGGGCCGCAGGCCGGCCCAAGCTCCAGGCCGTCGAGATCAAGAACCGGGGCGTCCAGGCCAAGACCGTCATGGAGGACGCGGGCGCCTTCGAGCTCACGGCCGACGGGAAGAAGATCTTCGTCCGCAAGGGCAACGACCTCTACGTCATCGACGCTGGGACGAACCAGCCGACGGGTCCGACCCTGGCCGAGCGGCGGATCGACCTCTCCAGATGGACCTTCTCCCTCGATCCCCGGGAGGAGTGGGGCCAGATGTTCGTCGACGCCTGGCGCATGGAGCGTGATTATTTCTATGACCGCAACCTCCACAACGTCGATTACGAGGGCCTCCTCGCCCGGCACCGCCCGTTCGTCGGCCGGGTCAGCGACCGGTCGGAGCTCAACGACCTCCTGGCCCATCTCGTCGGCGAGCTCTCGGCCCTGCACACCTTCGTCCGCGGCGGCGACCTGCGTCAGCCGGCGGACGATGTCGCGCCCGGCTCGCTCGGGGCCCGGCTCGTCCGCGACGAGGCCAAGGGCGGCTACCGGGTCGAGCACATCTACAGGGCGGACCCGGAGTACCCTGAGACCGTCTCGCCGCTCGGCAAGCCGCAATCGACGATCCGCGAGGGCGAGACGATCGCCGCGATCAACGGCGTCCCGACGCTCAGCGTCGCCGATCCCGCGCTGCTGCTGCGGAACACGACCGGCCAGCAGGTCTTGCTCGAGATCAAGCCGGCCGCGGGCGGCGCGGCCCGCAAGGAGATCGTCGTGCCCCTGACGCCGGGCGCCGACTCCGATCTTCGCTACGCGGAATGGGAATACACCCGGCGCCTCGAGGTCGAGAAAGCGGGGAAGGGCGAGATCGGCTACGTCCACCTCAGGGCCATGGGCGGGAACAACTACACGGAGTGGGTCAAGAACTTCTATCCCGTCTTCGACCGCAAGGGCCTGATCGTCGACGTCCGGCACAACAACGGCGGCAACATCGACTCCTGGGTCCTGGAGAAGCTCCTGCGGCGGGCCTGGTTCTACTGGCAGGACCGGGTCGGCAAACCGACCTGGAACATGCAGTACGCCTTCCGCGGCCACATGGTCGTCCTGTGCAACGAGCGCACGGCCTCGGACGGCGAGGCCTTCGCCGAGGGTTTCCGGCGGCTGGGGCTGGGCAAGGTCATCGGCACGCGGACCTGGGGCGGCGAGATCTGGCTCAGCTCGTCCAACGTCCTGGTCGACCGGGGGCTGGCCTCCGCGGCCGAGACGGGGGTCTACGGGCCCGAGGGGGTCTGGCTCATCGAGGGCCACGGCGTCGATCCGGACATCGTCGTCGACAACCTCCCCCACGCGACGTTCGCCGGCAAGGACGCCCAGCTCGAGGCGGCGGTCAAGCACCTCCAGGAGCTCATCGCCAAGGAGCCCGTCGACGTGCCCAAGCCCCCGCCCTATCCCGATAAGAAGAAGAAATAGGCGTCGGGCCGAAAACCTGTTTTTGGACCAGAGGCCTATTTATAAGCGCTCTGGCGCGGCCCGAACGAAAAGAGGACGATCGCGTCCCGCTCGATCCTGTAGATCAAACGCCAGGGCTGTCCGCGAACGGAGAAGCGGACCGAGCGCAGGTCCTGGAACTCGCCCTTGAGCTTTTTCCCCGATTCCGGATCGTCGAGAAGGCGAAGGACGGCTTCGCGGAGCGCCGCGCGCTCGCCGTCGTCCCTCAGCTTTTTCCGTAGCTTCTGGAACTTGGCGGTCTCGAGAAACCGCATTTAAATGGCCCGGGGATCGAGCTCGGTTACGCGGCCCGCCTCGAACTCGGCCCTGGCTTCGAGGATGTCCTTGATCTCCTGGACGGTCAGGTCCGGGTTGTCTACGGCCAGCAGCCCGATGCGGGCGGCATAGCGCAAAGCGCCCGAAAAATCGCGGGCTTCCTTCCTTGCGAAAAGGTCGAGGTCCTTGGCCAGTTTCTCGTCCATGACAACCGTTTTTCGCACCATTTCATACTCCATCATATTTTATACTCTCCTATCATATAGATTGTCAACCTCAGTCTGGAGCCCTCTCGCGTTCCCAAAAGACGCTGCCAGAGCCGGGTCTGTCTCAGCGGCCCATAGCGGGACGAGCCTTGACAATCCGCGCTTCGTTTCCTAATGTTGGGCTAACCATTGACCGCGCCCCGGGAGGGAGCCATGCAGATCATCCCGCTGACCCCTGAACACGAGAGCCTTTATTGCGCCTGCCTCGAGGACTGGTCGGACGAGATCAAGGAGGCCGGCGATCACAAGGCCAAGTGGCTGGAGAAGATGAAGGCCAAGGGCCTCCGGGTCAGGCTGGCCCTCGACGACAAGGGCGTCGTCGGCGGGATGATCCAGTATGTCCCCATCGAGGCGGCCTTCGTCCACGGCGAGGGGCTCTATTTCGTCCACTGCATCTGGGTCCACGGCCACAAAAAGGGCCGCGGCGATTTCCAGAAGAAAGGGATGGGCGCGGCGCTGCTGGCCGCGGCCGAAGAGGACGCCCGGGCGCTCGGGGCCAAGGGCCTGGCCGCCTGGGGCATGGCCCTGCCCTTCTTCATGCGCGCGAGCTGGTTCAGGAAACACGGCTATAAGAAAGCGGACTCGATCGGGATGCAGGTCCTGCTCTGGAAGCCGTTCGCCGATGACGCCAGGCCGCCGCGCTGGGTCCGGGACAAGAAGACGCCGGAACCCGTCTCCGGCAAGGTCGCTGTCACCGCCCTCGTCAACGGCTGGTGCCCGGGGATGAACATGGCTTTCGAACGGGCCAAGCGCGCCGCCGCGGAATTCGGGGACCAGGTCGAGTTCCGGGCCATCGACACGTTCGACCACGCCGTCTTCAAGGAATGGGGCGAGCCGGACGCGATCTTCGTCGACGGCAAGTCGATGCGGATGGGGCCGCCTCCCACCTATAAGAAGATCAAGAAAACCATCGCCAAGCGGGTGAAGAAGCTCGGCTAAGGAGGGACCGATGACGAGAAGCACGAAAGCGCGCCCGTTTTTGGCCGCGGCCGCGATGCTGTTGAGCCTCGTTCCGGCCCTGGCCGCCTCCGCTCCTGATACGCCGGCCGCTCCGGCGGGCGGGTCCTACGGCTATCTCGTCCGGAGCGGGCCGCCCTGCGCCGTCTGGTGGGCCGAGGGCGCCTATAAGGTCATGCGGGACGATCCTGTGCCCGCGGCCGAGCAGGGGGTCATCCGGATCGCGGCGGCCCGGAACGAGTACGAGCCGTTCCTCCTTGTCCTCCGCCCGGCCGGGCGGCTCGACGGCGTCCGCGTCGCGGCGGGACCGCTCGTCGGCGAAAAGAGCGCCCGGATCGAGGCCGCGGCAATCTCCGTCCGCCACGTCGAATATGTGAACGTGACGACCCCGACCGACGGGCTTGGCCGGGCCGGCTGTTGGCCCGATCCGCTGCCCCCCTACGACGGTCCCTTTACGGCGGCCGCCGGCGAGAACCACCCGCTCTGGCTCGCGGTCCGCGTCCCGGCCGACGCGGTCCCGGGCGTCTACAAAGGCGAGGTCGAGCTCTCGGCCGGCGGCTGGACGTGCCGCGTCCCGGTCGAGCTCAAGGTCCGGAGCTTCACCCTGCCCAAGACGCCCTCCGTCCGGTCTTCTTTCGGCCTCCCCACGGGCGACATCAAGGCCTATCATAATCTCGAGACCCGCGAGGAGCTCGAGAAGGTCGTCGATCTCTACTACCAGGACATGCGGGAACATCGCCTCGCCCCGACCTCGCCCTTCGAGCTCTATCCGATGAAGGTCGCGGCGAGCGGCGTCTTCTGGACCGGCGGAGAGTTCGTCACGGAGGGCGCCCACGGCGGCCGGCGGGCCTACAAGGTCGTCGACGACACGGTCGAGGCGAACATCGCCGCTTCGTACGACTCCCCGATCCCGGTCGCCGGTCTCTCGCCGCTCAAGCTCTCGTTCTGGGCCCGGACGGCCGAAGCCGGCCAGAAGTACACGGTCCTCTGCGAGTTCTACACACCCGAGGAGGCGTGGATCGCGGGGGCGAACATCGTCCGGATCTTCGAAGGCTCGCCGGAGTGGAAGTCCGAGTCCCTGGAACTGCCGACCCTGCCGACCGAGGCCGCAAGCCTCAAGCTGAGCTTCCTCCCGGCCTTCCGGGACAACGAGGGCACCACGATAGGAACGGCCTGGTTCGACGACATCGTCCTTGCCGCGGCATCCCCGGGTCCCGCGGCTCGGCCCGGGAATCTCCTCGCCGGCGGGGATTTCGAGATGCCGCTCGGCGGGATGAGGGTCGCCGTCGACTTCACGGAGTTCGACCGGGGCGGCCGCCGGGTCCTCGACGAGCTCGGCTTCAACGCGTTCGATCTTCCTCTCGCGGGGTTAGGCACGGGGTCGTTCTTCAGCCGGCGGGAGGGAACGTTCTGCGGCTTCCGGCAGGGCACGCCGGAATACGACGTCCTGCTCAGTCAATACCTCCGGCAGGTCGAGGCGCATTTGGCCGCCAACGGCTGGCTCGGCCGCGAGTACGTCTACTGGTTCGACGAGCCCGACCCCAAGGACTATCCCTTCGTCCGCGAGGGCATGCTCAACATTCGCAGGAACGCGCCCCGCCTGACCCGGTTCATCACCGAGCACCGTCCCGGCCCCGAGATCATGGACGTCTCGGAGATCGGCTGCACCATCTTCGACCGGGTCGACCCGAAGGCCGTCGCGGAGCTGGCCCCGAAGGGCCGCGAGTTCTGGTCTTACCTCTGCACAGGCCCCAAGTCGCCCTGGGTGACCCTCTTCATCGACCACCCGGCCGTCAACCTGCGGATCTGGCTCTGGATGACCTACAAATGGGGGCTCAAGGGCATCCTCGTGTGGCGGGCCGACTATTGGAACAGCCCGACCCTCTTCCCGCCGGGCGTCCTCCAGAACCCCTGGGCCGATCCGATGTCCTACACCGTCGGCTACGGCGTTCCTTACGGCCAGGTCAACCACTGGGGCAACGGCGACGGCCGCTTCCTCTATCCCCCGAACCGCGACCCGGCCCGGGACAGGACGAAATACCTCTGCGGGCCGGTCGATTCTGTCCGCTGGGAGATCCTCCGAGAGGGCCTGGAGGATTACGAGTATTTCGTGCTGCTCCGAAGAGCGATCGACGCCGCCAAGGGGAAGCCCAAGCTCAAGGCCGCCGCGGCGGAAGCGGCGCAACTCCTCGACTTTCCTCCGGACCTCTTCACGACCGGCAGGGACTATACCAAGGATCCTCTTGATCTGCTGCGCTACCGGGAGAAGGTCGCCGCGGCGATCGAGATGCTGACAGGGCCTGGCAGGAAATAGCTCCCCCCGACCGGCGTCAGCTCCCGGGCTTCAGGAACTTGGCGTACCAGGCCAGGTAGCGCTCGTAGCGGTCCTTGACGTAGCTCGGGACGCTGAGGCTGTGGAACTGGCCGGGGTAGACGACGAGCTGCGTCTCGACGCCCTGGCTCTTCAACGCCTGGTACATTTGCTCGCTGCCGATGACGGGGACGTTGAAGTCCTTCTCGCCGCACAGGAACAGGGTCGGCGTCTTGATCCGGTCGGCCTTGAAGAACGGGTAGGAGACCTTCACCCAGACGTCCAGGGCCTTCCAGGGGACGCCGAGCTCCTGCTCATACTGCCGGACGTATTGGTCGCCCCCGTACATCGCGAGCTGCAGGGCGCTGCCGGCCCCGCTCGTCGCGGCCTTGAAGCGCGCCGTCGTGGCGATGGTGTAATCGGTCAGGATGCCGCCGTAGCTCCAGCCGCCGATGCCGAGCCGGTCCGGATCGGCCACCTTCGCGGCCACGATCGCGTCCACCGCGCCAAGGAGGTCGACGACCTCCTTGTGCCCCCAGTCGGCGTAAATAGCCTTCTGGAAAGCGCTGCCGCGTCCCGAGCTGCCGCGGTAGTTGACGGCCAGCACGACGTAGCCGTTGGCGGCGAAGAGCTCCCGCTCGAAGTCGAAGCTCCAGTCGTCCTGGCCGTTCGGTCCGCCGTGGATGCGGAGGAGCGTCGGATAGAGCTTGGCCGGATCGTATGAGGCCGGCTTGACTATGAGGCCGTTGACCACGGTGCCGTCCTTGCTCGTCGAGGTGAACGGCTCGGTCCGGCCGAGCTCGAGGCCGGCGAAGAGCGCGTCGTTCTGGTGCGTCAGCCGCCGCAGCTCGCCCTTCTCGAAGGCGAAGACCTCGGCGGGCTCGGTGGCGGAGCCGGCGAGAAGCGTCACCGCGCCGTCCGGGCCGAGCGAGATGTCCGAGACCGTGCGCTGTCCCGAGGTCAGCTTTTCGACCTGACCTCCGGCCGCGGGGACGCGGGCGACGTACGAGGCCCGGTCGTCCTCGACGATCGCGGCGAGGCTCGCCCCGTCGGGCGACCACAGGAGGGGGCCGAACACGGCCCGATCAAGGGTCCCGGTCAGGACCTTCGCCGGCCCGCCCGCCGCGGGCACCAGGGCCAGGCGGCCGAGGTCGTAGGCGTAGTACTTGGGTTCATCGCCGCGGAGAAACGCGATCCACTGCCCGTCGGGGCTCCAGGCCGGCCTCCCGTTGTCGGGCCCGGCGAAGTCCGTCAGCCGGACCGGCGCGGCCCCGGGCTTGGCCTCGACGACGTAGACGTCCGAATCCCCGCTGCGCTCGAGGTCGGGACCGCGATGGCTGAGGAAGGCGAGGCGGGTCCCATCGGGCGACCAGGCCGGCTCGGTGTCGTTGCTGGCGCCCGAGGTCAGCGGTTCGGCCTTGCCGGAAGCGACGTCGAAGAGCCAGAGGTGCGAATAGAAGCGTTGAAGGTAGCCCGACCGGTCCTGCTTGAAGTGATAGCGGTCCGTGACGATGGGCGGCGCGGTCTTGCGCTTCCAGCCCTCCATCTTCTCCGGCTCGTCGGCCGGGTTCGGATCGGTCACGACGAGGGCCAAGCGCTGCCCGCCCGGCGACCAGGCGTAGTCGTCGACGCCGCCCTTGATCCCGGTGAGCTTCCGGGCCTCGCCCCCCCTGCGGTCGAGGAGCCAGACCTGGGCGCCCAGCTTCTTCTCCTCCTCCGTGCCGCGGGAGGCGAGGAAGGCCAGATAACGGCCGTCGGGGCTCCAGCGGGGCGAGGACTCGCTGTCCGGGCTCGAGGTCAACCGGATCTCTTCCCCGCCGGCCCAGCCGACCATCCAGACATCGGTGTCGCGCTTGTCCTTCTCGAGGTCCGTCGTCCCGACGGTATAGGCGACCCAGCGGCCGTCCGGCGATCGTTGCGGGTCGCCGACGCTCTTGATCTTGAACAGGTCGTCGAGCGAGATCGGGCGCCTGGCCGCCTGGGCCGAAGCGCCGGGAGCGAGGGCCGCGAGCGCGACGGCGAAGACGGCGAGGACCACACCGGTTCTGACGGGGAGCTTGGTGCTAGGGGATGACATGAAGCGAGTTATATTCACCGCACCGGGCCCTGTCAAGACCACGGGCCGGGGACCGGGGCCGGGCCGGCGCTAGCGGTCCAGGCGGACCGTCGCGAAGCTCCGCTCGTCGTGCTGCGGCGGCGCCTCGTCGTCGCCGAGGCCGTCCTCGACGAAGATCTGGATGACGTCGCGGAGGTTGTCCAGCGCGTCCTCGTAGGTCCGGCCGAAGGCCCGGCAGTCCGGGAACTCGGGACAGCAGGCCGCCCACCCGTCCCGGTCGCGGACGACATAAGCGGGGAAGCGATAACCGTTCATCTCGGCCTCCGTATCGACCCTCGCGGGAACGTTCATGTCGTTCTCGGTGTTCCTCAAGCCCACTAACTGCCAGAAATGTGCCATCTTCTTACCTCCGCCAACATAGAAACGCTCCTGGGTTTGTCGGAAGAAGTCAGGAACGTCCCCATTTTCAGAACGACCTCAGGAAAGTACACCTCGTTATCTTGGGGACGCCTTCCCCGTCGACGCGGACCTCGCCGCGAAGGAAGCAGACGGGCGGCGTCCCGTAAGTGACGCAGCGCGTCTCGCCGACCCCCTCGAGGAGCCCGGTCTCGTCCTCGAAAACGTAAAAATACTTTGCACCGCCGTTCCCGCCGACGAAGCCGTCCGGCGCCCGGTCGAGCGGGTCCGCTTCCTCGCCCTCGCTCCCGCCGCCGCGGTCGTTGTCCCCCCGCCCCGGGTGGTAGGTCACCCGCTGGCGGGCGTCGACGACCCGGACGACCAGCTCGACCATGGCCCCGGCGCAGCTCCGGAGGTCCTTCACCCGGAGCTCCGGTCGTTTCCCCTCGTAGAGCTCGAGGTCGTCCCCCTCCGGCAGGAAGCCCAGGGCGTCGAAGAGCATGCGCCGCTTCTCGTCGGAAGCGATGTCGGCCACCTCCTCCATGTGCTCGAGCCCCTGGAAATAGCGCAGGACCTGGCGCGTCCGCCGCGGCT
>CAYOYQ010000007.1:0-32305 GCA_964408215.1 uncultured Eubacteriales bacterium | reverse complement strand
GCGGCCGGCGCCGGCGGCGGCGGGGGAGGGGGCGTCTTCGACAGGACATAGGTCACCGAGCCGCCGTAGGAGCCGGGGTTGAGAGCGGCAATGACGCTTTTCCCGTCGAGGCCCTCCCAGACGCCGACGTTAAATGGAATGCCGGCCGGGGTCTTCTCGGGCGAGTCCGGCCCGCCGACCGGGGCGAAGGAGCCCCAGGTCAGCTTTTGGGTCGAGAACCCGATGAGGCCGCAATGGGCCAGGATGCTGGGCAGCGAGGCGGGGAACCCGAAGCAGTCGGGCAGCATGAACTCGGCGCTCGTCTTGCCGAACTCCGCCCGGAACAGGCGCGTGCCGTAGAGGATCTGGCGGATGGTCGATTCGGCCGAGGGCGCGTTGACGTCGTTCTCCTCCATCGAGGAGCCGGAGGGGTACCAGCGGCCGGCGGCGACATACGCTTTGACCTTTTCATAAGCCTCCGGATAGTACTCTTTCATCATCCGGTAGCGGTTGGCCCCGCTGAAGTTGAAAACGTAGTGCGGGTACTTCTCGAACAGATCGAAGTTGGTCCGCATCGTCTTGGGCAGGTATTCGCGGATGGTCGTCGGGTAGTCCCAGCGCCATTCTGTGTCGAGGTGGGCATAGCCGACGACGTAGAGAGTAGGCGTCGTCGTGTTCGGCGATTGGCTGACGGCGGGCCCGGGCGCAAAGCCGAGGAGGGCCAGGCCGACCACGCCGGCGAGAACGATCCGGGAGGCGGTGTTGCGCATGATGACCTCTTCCCTCCGGCCCCTTCGGCGGGGCCGTAAGCCCGTCAGCATAGCCCATTCCGGGCCAAAAGAAAACGGTCTCCGGCCTCACCGTCCCCCTGCCCGTTGACGCGGCCTTCGCCGCTGTGCTAGTTTGAGGAAACCCAACCGAGGGGGTCCGCCATGAACGACTACGCCAAATGTGACGCCACGGAGCTGGCCGCCCGGGTCCGCCGCGGCGAGGTCCAGCCGAGCGAGCTCGTCGAGCGGGCCATCGCCGCCGTCGAGGCCGTGAATCCCGCGCTCAACGCGGTCATGCACCCGATGTACGACGCCGCCCGGGCGGCCGTGAAGGACCTGCCCGACGGCCCGTTCCGCGGCGTGCCCATGGTGGTCAAGGACTATGACGGCTTCGTCAAGGGCGAGCCCTTTACCGCCGGCACCCGTTTCCTCGAAGGCTTCGTCCCCGACCACGACTCAGTGGCCCTGGCCCGTCTGCGCCGGGCCGGCCTGGTCTTCGTGGCCAAGACCAATCTCCCCGAGCTGGCCATCCTGGGCACGACCGAAGGCCGGCTCAAGGGGCCCGCCCATAATCCCTGGAACGTCGCCCACTCCACGGGCGGCTCGTCCGGCGGCTCGGCCGCCCTGGTCGCGGCCCGGGCCGTGCCGCTGGGGCACGGCGGCGACGGCGGCGGCTCCCTGCGCATCCCGGCCAGCCACTGCGGCCTGGTCGGCTTCAAGACGACGCGCGGCCGGGTCACCCTGGCGCCCGACTTCGGCGAGAGCTGGGGCGGATATGTCAGCTGGGGATGCCTCACCCGCTCGGTGCGCGACGCCGCGGCCCTCGTCGACGTCATGGCCGGGCCGGCCGAGGGCGATCCCTACGCCGTCCCGCCGCTCGAGCGGCCGCTCGCGGCCGAGGTCGGAGCGCCTCCCGGGAAGCTCCGCGTGGCCTTCACGGCCGGCTCGCTCTTCGGCAAAGAGACCCATCCCGAGGCCCGGGCGGCCGTCGAGTCGGCCGCGCGCCTTCTCGCCGGCCTCGGCCACGAGGTCGAGGAGGCCAGGCCCGACTTCGACCGGGGGCGCCAGGTCCGCGCCTATCTCACCCAGACCGCCGCCAGCATCGCCTCCGAGGTCGAGGAGATGGGCGGCTGGGTCGGGCGCAAGCCCGCGCCGCGATACTTCGAGCCGGCCACCTGGTTCCTCTATCAGCTCGGGCGCAAGCTTTCGGCCTCCGAGCTCCAGACGGCCCGGGACGCGGCCCAGGCGGCCGGCCGGGCGCTGGCTTCCTTCTTCGCCCGGTACGACTTGTTCGTGACGCCCACCGTCGCCTATCCCCCGGTTCGTCTGGGCCAGCTCGCCCTCAAACCGTTGGAAGCGGCGGCCCTGGCGGTCCTCCGCGCCGTCCCTGTCGGAGCGGCCATGCGGGCCATCCTGGCCCAGCTCGGCGAGACCTCGCTCGAGCAGACGCCCAACACGCAGCTTTTCAACCAGACCGGCCAGCCGGCGATCTCCCTGCCGCTCCACCAGACGCCGGAGGGGCTGCCCGTCGGCGTCCAGTTCGCGGCCCGCTACGCCGAAGATGCTTTGCTCGTGCGGGTCGCGTCTCAGCTCGAAGCGGCCCGGCCTTGGAAGGACCGCCTGCCTAGGGTCTTCGCCGGCTGAGCCGTCACGGGCGGGACGGGGTGAAGGAAGAGCCGGCGTCGGGCTCGGCCAAGTGCTCGAGGATCCTCCGGAACCGGGCCGTCTTCTCGAGGACGCTCAGATCGTCGACGAGCGGAAGAAAAGCGTCGTGCAGCTCTTTGTCCAACGCGTTGTCGAGCCATTCGACGGCGTGGGCGACGGAGTGCGGCGTGCCCGACCGGATGTTCTGATAGGCCCGGCGGATGTCCTCCTGCGGGTAGTACAGGCCCAACAGTTTGAAGACGTTCCCGAGCGTGATCTCGAGCCCCCGGACCCGGTCCTTCTCGTCCTCCGGTGAAGCCGGCCCCTTCGTTTCGAGCTCGAGGTAATCCCGGCAGAACTTCTTGATCAGGGCGAAGGTCTTCCGCCGGGCCGCGGCCGTCGAGAAGGGGATGACCTGGCGCTCGGTGCGAAGGCGGTCGAGGACGTCGAGGATCGTCCCGTCGAGCTCGCCGCGGCCGTACTCCAGCTCCTCCGTGAGGGCCCGGACCGCCGGCCGCGTCCCGATCCGGCCCAGGACGTCGACGACCGCCTTCCGCAGGGAGGCCTCGCCGGTGCGGTCGAGAAGCGACCGTTCGAGCGCGGGGATGGCCTTGTCCCCGTAGCGGTGCAGGGCCTCGACGGCGTCCTCCCGGTTGGCGGCGACGCCCAGCCTGCGGATGATGGCCGGGATATCGTCCGCCTTCTTGAGCCGGCCCGCGCTCCGCAGCGCCAGGCCGGAGACGCCGGGGCTCTCGTCGCCGATGAACCGGGTGAGGTAGCCGGCCAGGAGGGAATCGGGCCCCATCAGGCCGATGACCTTGGCCAGCTCCATCTTCTCGACCTCCGAGCCCGGCCCCTGGGCCAGGATCCTTTCCGCGTAGGACCCCATGACCCGCTGGTAGTCGTTCGAGGACAGGATGATGGGGATCTCGGTCATGACGTTCGCGGGGGGAAGATCGTCGAAGACCTCCGGGAAAAGAGCCGCCGACCCGGCCTCGAGCCGGTCGCTGAGGGCCTTGGCCCGGACCTCTTCCGCTTTCTCGGTGACGATCCTCTTGATATCAGGGTCGAGCTCGTGGTGGGCCAGAAGGTCGAAAAGGTGCAGTCCGTAGAGGGCCGAGCTGTAGCTCCGGCTGTCGATCGTGTCGAAGACGAGCTTGGCGTATTCGACGTCGACCTTCCCGGTCAGCTTGGCCGCGGCCGGCTCCCAGAGCGGCTGGATGTTCTCCTTGAGCGCGGCCAGGTATTCCTTGCCGATCCTCAGCCCGAGGACGATCCAGAGGAGGAGGAATCCGATGATGACCCAGCTGAGATGGCGGGCCAGGACGGGGTCGAACTTGGGAGTGATGCCCTCGACCTTCTTGTTGATGAGCACGGCGAAAACAAGGAGGACGACGGCCCCGGCCACCTTGGCGAACTGGCTGACCATCATCTCGATGAACGCCTTGGCCTTGTGCCGGAGATGGGCCGGGACGGGGATGTACATGATCTCCCGGAAGGGATGGTTGACGGAAAAGGCCAGGCTCTCGTCGACGCCCCTGACGAACAGTCCCGAGAACAGGCGGAAGGGCGAGATGAGCAGGACAACGACGGAAGAGAAGAGGAGGGCGGCGGGGGTCAGGAGCAGGGTGCGCGGCGCGGTCAGCTTCTTCAGGACGAACCCGGCCATCAGGAAATTCAGGAAGAACGCGAAGATCGTCAGGGCGGCCTCGAAGAGGCCGAAGAACGCCTGGAGACGCTCTTGTCTCGCGCCGTAATGGAGATAGGCGGACGAAAGGTACTGGAACTCGATGCACGTCGAGACGATGATCCCGATCCCGACGATCCAGGCGAGAAGGACCAGGAAGCGGTCCTTCCGGACGGCTTTCAAGCTCTTGAGAACGCCGTCCCCGGTCTCCTCCGGCTTCTCTTTCTCCGCGCGGCGCTCGCCCGGCGCCTGGGCCTGGGCGCCGTAAAGCCTGAAGATAGCGCCGACCACGAACACGCAGCCGAAGAGCATGAGGCACGCCAGGGGCATGAGCCAGACCCCAAAGGGGCTCTCCGACAGGAGCACCACCAGCAGGCCGCCCAGGACGCTGCCCAGGATGCCGCCGCTGTTAAGGACGACGATCAGGCGCTTGGCCTGCCGCGGGTCGTAGATCTCGTTGATCGTGGACCAGAAGCCGGTGATGAGGACGATGATCAGGACGCTGGCCCAGATCCAGAAAACGTAGTTGACGAAGCGGCCGCCGCTCGGGCCGGTGATCGTCTTAAGGGCCCATTGCATCAGGAGCCCGGACGCGGCAAAAACGACGAGGCTGGGAATGATCCATGTCGGGATGGACCGCCGGGCCCGGGCGCGCGATTGGAGGAGGACGAACACGGCGGTCGCTGCGAAGGCGAGGAGGTAGGCCACGGGGAGCCAGCCGACGCCCTCTTTAAAGAGGAAGTTGCTCGTGCGCAGGGCGTTGATGATCGTGTACGGCGCGGCGATGAGGAAGAAATAGGAGAAGGCCAAGGCGGCGAGCTTCCTCTCGCCGGGCTTGATCCGGACGATCGCGCGGATGACCTTGGCCGGCCGGCCAGGCGCCATTCCGAAACCCCCTTCGGTCGGACGGAGGCCAGAGTAACAATAAAGCCACCTCTCGTCAACACGTTGGCAATCCCTTTCCGGCCGGGTTATAATCGTCCCTCGGAAGGCCGGCCCGGCTTTCCGCGTCGATCTCCTCCGGACCGATAGCGAGCGAAAGCGAAGGGAGAGCGGGAATGAGGATCAGCGTTCGCGGCCTGGCGACGATCGGGATGTTCACCCTCCTCGCGGCGGCCCCCGCGTTCGGCCAGTGGTTCGCCGACTTCGAGAATGGCGCGGCCCTGCCGGGCTACAACGATGTCCAGGTCCCACGGAGCACGGGGACGCTCTTCTCCCTGTCCGAGGAACTGGGCGCCCGGGGGACGTATTTCTTCCGCGTCCGGCTCGGTGTCCAGTGGAAGGCCAGGCACACGATCTCCGTCTTTGCCGCGCCCTTGCGGGTCCGCGCCGCCGGGAGCGTCGGCCGCGACCTCGCCTTCTTCGAGGAGACGTTCCCCGCGGGGACCCCTCTCGCGGCCGCCTATAAGTTCAATTCCTACCGTCTGACCTACCGCTACGATCTCGTGAGGAAAGGGAAGTGGCGTGTCGGGATCGGCTTGACCGCCTTTATCCGGGACGCGGCCATCACAGTCGAGGGCGGCGGGCTGAGCGCCGACAAGACCAACGTCGGGTTCGTGCCCCTGCTCAACTTCCGGGTCCTCTGGAGGTTCCACGAGCGATGGGGTCTTCTGCTCGACGGGGACGCCGCCGCGGCCAAGCAGGGGCGGGCCGAGGACGTCACGTTGGCGCTCCAATACCGCCTCAGCGACCGGGTGGCTCTGCGTGCCGGTTACCGCATCCTCGAGGGCGGGGCCGACGTCGAAGAGGTCTACAACTTCGCCCTTGTCCACTTCCTGAGCGTCGGCCTCACCTATACGTTCTGATGTCGGGCGTTCGAAAGGCAACGAGGTCGTCATGAGGGCTTTCGGCTTCTCGTCCCGGAAAGAGGCCACCGGGTCCGGGTTCAAGTTCGTCGGCATGCTCTGGGCCGTCTCCGGCCTCTTCATGGCCTTGGGCGCCTTTTTAGAGGTCCGCATGCTCCTCGGCTTGATGAAATGAGGTTTTGATGAAAAAACGAATCCTGTCGATCTCCCTGGCGGCCGCGTTTGTGATCTTGGCCGTTGGGCTTTCGTTCATGGCCGGCTGCCGGGACAAGGACGGGGAGCAAGCCGGCGGCGGCCTCCTCGACTCGCTGGCCAGGCCCATCGAGGGCCGGTCGATGCGGGCGACCTCGACCATGCGGGTCGGCGAGATGCGCCGCGGCCCCGACGGGAACCGCGACGCCGGCGAGCGCCGTTACGACGCGGCGGCCGAGCCCCGCGGCGACGCCGACGTCCGGAGCAACTGGGACAACTTCAACGTGCCGCCGGGCGCGACCCACGTCCTCATGGACGAGGAGGGCCCCGGCGTCATCACCCACATCTGGATCACCTTCCTCGGCCCCGAGCCGCAGGGCTGGGCCCAGAAGGGCTCGGCCAACCACCAGGAGCTCATGCTCAGGATGTACTGGGACGGCGACCCCCGGCCGGCCGTCGAGGCGCCGGTCGGCGATTTCTTCGCCAACGCGTTCGGCGAGCGGGCCGAGGTGACGAGCGTTCCGGTCATCGTCGAAGGTGCCGACTCGTACAATTGCTTCTGGCGCATGCCTTTTCGAAGATCGGCCCGGATCGAGATCGAGAACCAGAGCGAGAAACCCCTCAGCCTGCTCTACTTCAACATCGACTGGATCAAGCTCGACCGCCTGGCCCAGGACACGCCTTACTTCTATGCCCAGTACCGCCAGGAGTACCCGGTCCGCAACGGCCGGGACTACCTCATCCTCGAGACGAAAGGGAAGGGCCATTACGTCGGAACGGTCCTGGCCGTCCGGATGCGCAGCCCGTCCTGGTTCGGCGAGGGCGACGAGAAGATCTCCATCGACGGCGAGGCCAAGCCTTCGATCTGGGGCACCGGGACCGAAGACTATTTCCTCTCGGCCTGGGGGCTCGACAGGGCCGGCACGCCCTACTTCGGGACGCCGTTCTTCGACTACGGGACGATCGGCGGCCACGTCGCCTCCTACCGCTGGCACCTCAACGATCCCGTCGTCTTCAATACGGGGATCAGGGTCGCGATCGAGCACATGGGCTGGATGTCGGAGGACGAGAACCCCGACTACAAGGCGACGAGCTGGAACGAGCGCGAGGACGACTACGCCAGCGTGGCCTTCTGGTACCAGACCGGCACACCCACGTTCGCCGAGCGGGCGCCGAGGGCGGGGGAGAGGCGCCTCGCCGACCTCGCCCGAACGGCCGTCCCGGCTTGGGACCCGGCCGCGCCCCGCCGCCACGGGGCCGGCGAGATCGCGAAATCGAGGGACGAGATGACCGGGGGGGACCTCCTGGCCTACCGGCCCGCGGGTCCGGACGGGGCCTGGCTCGAGATCCCCTTCGAGGTAGCCAAGAAGGAGCCGTTGCGGCTGGAGATCGCCGGGTTCCGTTCCCCGGACGGCGGCCGCTATCAGGCCTACCTCGACGGCGTCAAGATCAGCCGGCCGCTCGACTTCTCCGGCGCTAACGGGGTCCAAGCGATATTCCCGCTTCTCGACTTCTGGCCCGACCCCGGCCGCTACGTCCTCCGGCTCGAGGCCGTCGGCAACGGTCCGAAGAGCGTCGGCCAGGCCTGCACGATCGCGGCGGTCCGGCTCCTGGAGCGCCGGCCCCGCGTCGCCGAATTCGGCCACGACAAAGACAAGGACTGGCGGAAAGCCCCCCTCCTCTACGACTAAATCATGTTGGCCCGGGCCTCCGGGCCCTGGACATGGGCCGGGCTATCGGGAATAATGGCTGGCGGAACGAAGGGCAGGGACATGACCAAGACAATCACCAAAGCCGCGCTTCTCGTGATCCTCGTCGGGACGCTGGCCTCCGGGTTCGCCGGCCAGACGCCGGCCGCGCCGGACGACGTCCGCCTCTACCCCAAAGGGCTCATCCCCCTCACCGCCGAGGAGACCGCCGAGATCTACCGGACCTGGCCGCGGGTCGCCAGGGTCGACGTCAATTGGCTCGGCTTCGAGCGGATCAACAAGGTCCGGGCGGAGCAGGGCCGGCCCGCGCTCGACCCGCTCTCGGTGCGCCCGGTCGGCCGCGAGGTCGAAAGCGTCGTCGGGGAGCGAATCGCCTCCCTCCAGTCGGACGCGCCGGCCTCGGCCCTGGCCCTCGATCTGCCCGTCGCCGTCGACAACAGCAAGCTGAAGTACTTCCCGCCCATCCGGAGCCAGAATCCGCTCGGCTCGTGCGCCTCCTTTTCCACGACCTACACGCAGCTCTCCTACATGACGGCCTTCCAGCGCGACCTCGACATCCGCGACCCCGTCAACAACACCAATAAATACTCGCCCAAGTGGACCTACAACATGATCAACGGGGGCACCGACAGCGGGTCGTCGTTCAACGCGGTCTATCCGCTCCTCGAGAAGCACGGGGCCGCGACTTGGGCTGAATTCCCCTACGACGCCAACTACACGGCCTGGTGCCTGAACGCGGCCGTGTGGCGCAACGCGCTCTCCGTCCGGTCCAATCGGGCCCAGTTCGTCGGCTCCGTCAGCACGGCCGCGGGGCTCGAATATGTCAAGGAGCTCCTGGCCAACGGCTACGTCCTCATCTTCGGGACCTACATCACGTCCTGGCAGTATAAGACCATCGGCGACGACCCCGCGACGACGGACGACACGCCCGAGGTCGGCAAGAGGATCGGCTACTGGCTCAACGGCGAAGAGGGCTCGCACGCCATGACCATCGTCGGCTACAACGACGCCATCTGGACCGACGTCAACGGCAACGGGCTCATCGACGCGGGGGAGAAAGGCGGCTTCCGGATCGCGAACTCGTGGGGCGCGTACTGGGAGGACGCCGGGTTCATCTGGCTGGCCTATGACGCGCTCAAGAGCGTCACCGGTGTCGTCGGCGGGCCCACGACGGGACGGGAGCGGGCCTTCCAGAGCGACATGATCTGGGTCCTGACCGCCCGGGACAATTACTCGCCGCTGATGATCGCCGAGTTCACGGCGAACCACGCCAAGCGCAACCAGCTCAAGATGACACTCGGGCGGTCGGCCGTGTCCGGGACGACGCCGACGACGAATTGGACGCCATCGGCCATCCAGAACCAGGGCGGGAACTACGCGTTCGACGGGACGACGACGGCCGTCGACGGCAGCTTCGTCCTGGATTATTCCGACATCCTCGTCGAAGGCGCCGGCCCGTTGCGCTACTATCTCGGCGTCTACGACAATTTCAGCGCCGACGTCGCGACGCTCAAGGCCTTCAAGCTCGTCGACCTGACGACCAGTCCGGCGACGGAGACCGTCTGTACGGGCGTCCCGCTGACCGTGGACGCCGCCCAGGGCTACGCCTACGTGGACTACACGTACGCGGGGCCGTCCTACGACCACGCGCCGACGCTCGCCAGTCCCCAGGTCACGCCGGCCGTCGGCACCCCCTCCGACACGTTCAGCTACGCCGTTTTCTATTCCGATCAGGACGGCGACACGCCGTCGATCAATGATGTCGTCATCGACGGCGCGGCCCACGCCATGGCCCTGCTCTCCGGTTCGGCCTCCAACGGCTGGTACGGCTGCGACGCCGGCCTGGCCGTCGGCAGCCACAATTACTATTTCTCGTTCCGGGACAGCCGGGGCGCGACGGTCCGGGCCCCGCTGGCCGGCACGTCCGACGGCCCCGACGTTTACGCCTTCCTTCTTTCGACGCTCTCCCCGTCGAGCGCCACGGCGGGCGGGTCGGCGTTCACGCTGACCGTGAACGGCTCCGATCTCGTGAGCGGCGCCGTCGTCACGTGGGACGGAACGGACCTGGCGACGACCTTCGTCAACAGCTCGCGGGTGACCGCCGTCGTCCCGGCGGGCAACATCGCGGCGGGGAAGGCCGTTCAGGTCGCGGTCCGGAACACCGACGGCGGGGCCTCGAACGCCCTGACGTTCACCGTCTACAATCCGGCGCCGTCTTTAGCCTCCCTCTCGCCGGACCACGCGTCCGGCGGCGGCGGCGCTTTCACCCTGACCGTGACCGGCGCGAATTTCGTTCCCGGGGCGGCCGTCATGTGGAACGGTGTCGCCAGGACGACGACCTATGTCGGCCCGACCCAGCTCACGGCGGCGATCTCGGCGGCGGACATCGCCGCGAGCGGGACGTCCGGTGTGACGGTTCAGAATCCGACGCCGGGCGGCGGGACCTCGGGCTCCGTGAGCTTCCCCGTCGCCGGGTTCACGGTCGCGGGGGATCCCGGGACGAACAGCGTTTCGGCCGGCGAGTCGACGACCTACACGGTCCATGTGGCCGCCCAGGTGGCCTCCTTCGATTCGCCCGTGACCCTGTCCTGCCCGACCCTGCCGCGGGGGGTCACGGCCGCGTTTGCGCCGGCTGGCGTCACGCCCGGGGTCGTCGAGGCGACGTCGCAGCTGACCCTGACCACCAAGGCCCGCTCGAGCGCGGCCGCGGGCGTGACCTCGGTGTCGGCGGGAGGGCCCGGCCCGCTCGGGCCGGGGGCCCTCATGCTCGCGGGGTTGGCGCTCCTTCTGGCCCCGTTCGCCGCGCGGCGGCTCGGGCCGAGGCCCTCTCTGCGGCGCTGGCTCGTCGCCGGCGCGGCGGTATCTCTCCTGGTCATGATCGCGGCCTGTTCGGCCGGCGACGGCGGCGGGGGCAACACGAACACCGGGACCCCCGCCGGGACCTATCAGGTGGGGGTCCGGGGAACCTCGGGGAGCCTGGTCGTCTCGACCACGGTGGAGTTGGTTGTCAAGTAAGGCACCCGGTGTCCTTGAAAAAGGACATCTTCTTCTCATATGGGGAAGACGGAACGGTCCCCGGGCGCGATCTTCCTTGCCTGGCCGTCCCATAAACACTTGATAGAGAATATTTTATCCAGATTTCGAGAGGGCCCTTCGCTTTGGTACGCTTCTTGCTAAATAAGGGGTGGAGTGAACGGATGACAAGGAGGCAAGCCATGAAAGCGAAACGGCTCACGATCGTCCTTCTGGCCGCCCTTGTAGCGGCGACCGCCGTTTCCTGCTACCGCCCTTATGGATACCATTTCTATCCCCGGACGCCGCGTTTCGCCCCGACCCATCCCGCCGAGGTCCAGCTCCTGAGGGGCGAGCCCCGGCGCGACCACATCCGTCTCGGCGAGGTCTGGATCCGGCCCAGCCGGTACGCCGACAGGTACTGGGTGGAAGACTCGCTCAGAGAGAAGGCGGCCGCGATGGGGGCCGACGCCCTGGTCATCGTCGCCGACCGCTATCTCCGCGGACATGTCGTCTACAACTACTGGTACGGGCCGCGGCGGGTGTATCGGCGTCAGATCGTCGGGATCGCCATCCGCTACCGGCGCTAGGCGACCCTCGCCGGGCCTTCCCCGTCGGCCGGCGGGAGGTGCGCGCTCCGGAAGACGGGATGTCGGGCCGCTGCCAGGTTGACGATGCGGCTGCCCATTTCCCCGTAAGAGAAACCCGCCTCGGCCGCGGCGTAGACGAGCGACGTCAGCGGGTTGATGTCAGGGTTCGGGTTGATGTCGATCACGTAGAATGTCCCGCCGCGCAGGCGCACGTCGATGCGGCCGTAATCGCGGCAGCCGGTGGCCCGGTAGGCGCGAAGGACGATCCCCTCGAGCTCGGAGCGGGCGGCGCCGTCGAGCGCCGCCGGGACGCGCAGCTCGATCGTCTCGTATAGGCGCGAGCCGGGAACGTACTTGGCTTCGTAGGTGAAGAGCCGGTCGCGGATGTCGGTCAGGCCGACATAGTCCATCTCGGCCGGCGGCAGCACGGTCACCGTGCCGTTGCCCCACGCCGAGACGTGGAACTCGCGGCCGTCGATGAACTCCTCGACCAGCGCGGGCTGGGCGTGCTCGCGGAGGATATAGTCGACGCGGCGCTCGAGCTCGGCCCGCGAGGTCACGACCGACTCGGGCGCGATGCCGATGCTGCAGTGCTCGTGGGCCGCCTTGACGATGGCCGGGAAGATGTCCCACCCGTCGCACCGCGGCGCGGCGAAGACGGCCCAGGGCGGCGTGGGGATGCGGCCGGCCTCGAGGACCCTCTTGATCAGCGGCTTGTCATGGGACCGGGCCAGCACGTGGGCCGGCGAGCCGGTGAAGACGAAGCCCAGGCGTTCGAGGATCGCGGCGGCCTCGGGCTCGCTGTGGCGGAGGCCCGGCAGCTCCTCGCACCAGTTGAAGACGACGACGTCCCGCGGATCGTGCGGGCGGAGCCGGCTGGCCAGGAAGCCGTCCTCGACGGCGAGGAGCTCGACCGGGTGGCCGAGCTTCGTCAATGCGTCGCTGAGAGTGGTGACGTCCTGGAGAGCGTCGCGGTTCTCCTCCGCGGTCCACGACGGGTCCATGTTGTGAAGGAGAAGGACCGGCAGGTCGCGACGCGGCGTATCGACCATGATCTGAACATAGATTAACACAGACGGCGCGATGTCAACTAGAAAAAAAAGAAAAAGCGAAAATATTTTTTCGCGCGTCAGCCGCGCGAAATTTTGATCGACGCCGTCGCGGATCAGTTCGCGGTCGTCGATCGTGACGCCGAGCCGGAACGCGATGAACGCTAACGCGAGACCTTGATCGAGGCCGTGGCGAACTTCGACGGGTCGCTTTCCGAAACGGCCTTTAACGTGACCGTCGCGGACTTGGCGGCGCCGGCTTGATAGGAAACGAGCGCCGTCACGGGGCTCGACGAGCCGGCCTTGATGGCGGCTAGGGCATTCGGCAGCCCGGCCGTCCAGCCGCGGCCTTCGACCGATACCGACAGGCGATAGACGTCCGCGTCGAACGCGACGCCGGCGCCCGCTTCGGAGGCGCGGCCGGTGTTGGTCAGAATGTAGGGGGCCCGCGCGGCGGAGGCCTTGAGTTTGACTCTCGCGGCGAAGGGCGCGAGGGCGACCCCGCGCTCCTGCGGGCCGGCGCCGTCGAGCGAGCGGGCGGCCAGCGTGTAGGACAGGATCCCGTCCTTGTCCTTGTGGAGATCGAGCACGTAGAAATGGAGGCGGTTCGGCTCGTCCACCCACTCGCAGAGGCTGCCCGAGCCGACGCCGGCGTGGAAGAGCGCGTCGTTGAGCTGGCGGTAGTCGGCGACCGTGCGCATGACCTTCGTGCCGTCGGGCTTGACGTAGTCGACGACGGCGATGTCCTCGGGGTGGGCGTCGATGACCCAGATGTAGCTGTTGAAGGCGTTCGGGCCGCCGTTGCGGCCGCGCAGGCTGTCCTTGTTCTTGGCGATGAGGACGCCGCTGTCGGGCGTGAACGAGTCGTAGCCGATGCGCTGGACGACCTCAAGGGTGTAGAAATCGTAGTTCGGCGTCCCGGGCGAGAGGGGATTTACGGCCGGATCGTCGGGCGGGGTGAGGTCGCCGGGCTTGGCGCCGTCGAAACGGACGATGATCCCGGCGTAGGCGCCGGAGCGCGGCGCGACGGCCCGGGCCGTGACCTCGGCCACGGCCAGCCCGGACTTGGCCAGGCTGTCCCGGCCCAGCATGAGAAGGTCCGACTCGTCGATGAACTTGTTCTCCAGGCGGTTGCGGACCATCAGTCCGGCAGGCATGAAGGCGCCCTTAGTCGGCGGGACGACCCAGCGCTTGTGGGGGCCGCCGGGGCCGTTGAAGCAGCCGCGGTCCATCATGTCCCAGGGGCCGGCGGCGACCCGGCGGTAGGGCTGGACGTAGGGATTGTTGTTGAGGTCGGGCAGGCGGAAGGCGAAGTGGCCGAGCTCGTGGGTGATCGTCCCCGAGTTCTCGCCCTGGCGCATCGAGGAGAGGCCCCACTGTTGCGAGCCGGCCAGCCAGCTCGTCCACTCGACGTAGCGGGTCGGGATGAAGCGCGGCTTGGCCGGGTTGGGGTTGCCCCACTCGGGCGGGATGTCGTCCTTGGAGGCGAACTTCATCTCCCCGAACTCCTGCCAAACACCGGTCTCGTCGTAGCTCGCGTAGAGGCGGAGGACGGCGTCGAAGTCCTTGCGCAGGTCCTTGCCGACGGCGGCGGCCCAGAGGGCGTCGCAGTCCGGCTCCATGCGGCCCTCGGGCTTGGAGCCGTCGGGGGTCTCGCCGTTCTGGCCGTACTCGTTGAGGCCGTAGTACCAGATCGGGTGGGGCATGCGGTAGGGGCCGAAGACGGCGACGTCGGTGATGCCGAACCGGCCGCGCGACTGCTCCATCCAGTAGCCGTTGATGGTCTGGCCGAAGTTGACCGCGCTCGGCTTCATCCAGAAGTCGGCGTAGAACTGGGGGACCTCGTCGCGGGGGATGGGATCGATCTGCGGGTTGCCGAAAGGATCGGAGCCGCGCGGCAGGGTGATGACGAAGGGCTGGCCGGGGAAATCGATGCCGACGACGGCTAGCTTGAAGCCGCGCTGCGGTTTGATCGCCGGGTCGGCCCAATCGACGCCGGGGATGGGGCGGTAGTCGGCCCAGGTCATCGCGTCCTGGTCCTGGACGCGCTGGGGGTCGATCGCGCCGGGGACGGGAACGGAAGCGTGGGCCGATGCGGGAGCGGCCGTTTTCGGATCCTGTTGAGCCGAGGGGACGAGAAGAGCGAGAAGAACGAAGGACGCGCCGGCGATCGCGAGGAACGATGCGGGCCTGAGATGCTTGGTCATGGGCCTCTCCTTGAATTCGGTGACATACAACTAAATACACCAATTCGCTGCCTTAAGAAAGGGGACGCGTACGAAGCGCGCATGCCCCCAGCGAGAGGGGGGACATGTACCTCGGGTACGTGTCCCCGGCGCCCTGTGCTATACTCCGGGGCATGAAAAAGTCGATCGTCCCGCTCATCGGTCTCCTGGGGATCCTCGTTCTGGCAGGCTTCGCCGTGGCCGCGGCGGCAGAGAGCCGCGGCGTCGAGCACGGGCAGCGCTATGACCGCCTGGTCATCCGCAACGTCCTGGTCATCGACGGCAAGGGCACGCCCATGCGCGGCCCCATGGACGTCATCGTCGAAGGGAGCCGGATCGCGGCGGTCCTGGGCGCGAACGCGCGGCCCGACGCCTACAAGAACGAGGCCCACGTCCTCGACGGCACCGGGATGTACCTGCTGCCCGGGCTCATCAACGGCCACATCCATCTCCACGACGAGCGGGCCGGGATCGAGCAGCCGTTCGAATACGAACACAAGATCTACCTCTCGTGCGGCGTCACGACGGTCCGGGACGTCGGCACGGACCCCAAGAAGGCCGTGGCCGAGCGGCGCAAGAGCCAGGAAGGCGCGATCGTCGCGCCGCGGATCTATGTGTACATGGTCGCCGGCGGGCGGACGCCGGACGAGGGCCGCAAGGCGGTCCGGGCCATCAAGGAGCAGGGCGCCGACGGGGTCAAGATCTTCGGGATGGACCGCGACATCATGGCGGCGATCACGGACGAGGCGACCAAGCTCGGCCTCAAGGTGGCCCATCACATGGCGGTCGAGGAGACGGACGTCCGCGACGCCGCGGCCCTGGGTGTGGACACGATCGAGCACTGGTACGGCATCCCGGATGCCGCGCTCAAGGGCTCCCAGAACTTCCCCCCGTCCTACAACTACAGCAACGAGAGCGACCGCTTCCGCTGGGCCGGCCGGCTCTGGCGCGAGGCGGATCCCGCCAAGCTCGAGCGCGTCCTCCAGGAAATGGTCAAGCAGGGCGTCGGCTGGATCCCGACCTTCAGCACCTACGAGGCCTGCCGCGACATGACCCGGGCCCGCAATCTGCCCTGGTTCAAGGAGTACCTGCACCCGGCCCTGGCGGCCTACTTCGAGCCCAGCCCGGCGAGGCACGGCGCGTTCTCATGGGGCTGGTCGACCGAGGACGAGATCGCCTGGAAGGAGAACTACCGCATCTGGATGAAGGCCGTGCGCGATTTCGCCGACATGGGCGGGGTCGTCGGCGCCGGCGACGACGCGGGCTTCATCTACACCCTCTACGGCTTCACGTATCTGAGCGAGCTCGAGCTGCTCCAGGAGGCCGGCTTCCATCCGATCGACGTCATCCAGTGCGCCACCGGCAACAACGCCAGGCTCATGGGCCTCGAGAAGGAGCTGGGACGGGTCCGCCAAGGCTACCTTGCCGACCTCATCCTCGTCGACGAGAACCCCCTGGCCAACCTGAAATACCTCTTCCCGACGGGCGTCCTCGACATCAAGGGCGGGCAGCCCGTCATCCGCGGCGGCATCAAGTGGACGATCAAGGACGGCCTCGTCTACGAGACGCCGCGGCTGATACGCGAGGTCAAGGAGATCGTGGCCAAGGCCCCGGCCGCGCGGGCGAATTGAAGAAGGGGGACATGTACCCGGTACGTGTCCCCGATTGAACGGCGTTCCTAGACTTTTAGCTCTTCGACCGCGAGCTTGCTGACGTCCATCTGGCCAAGCCCCCATTCGAAGGACCTGGTGATCATCAGGACATCGGCCGCCCTGAGATTGACGAGCGGCGCGCCGTAAGCGTCGACGGCCACCGGATCGGTCCCCAGGATGACCTTGCCGGCCTTGCCGAGCTCACCCGGGCCGGCCGGTCCGTTGGTCAGCAGGAACTCCGTGGCGTCGGCGACGCAGAGGTCCGGCTTGCGCAGGGTGTTGAGGTCGGCGACGCACTGGGCCAGGAAGGGGACGTCGTCGTACTCGCCCTTGGCCCCGGAGCCGTTGTGGAAGTACTGGTTCGAGGCGCCGGAGTTGACGCCCATCAGGTTCTTGAGGTTGCAGGACATGCCCACGCCGACGTGGTTCTTGATGATCGGCAGGTTGACGAAGACGTCGCAGTCGAGGAACTCCTGGACGACGCTCGTCTTCTTGAGAGATCTGTTCCGGGCGACCTCCTTCGAGACGAAATGCCCGGAGCACTTCTTGACCGAGCCGATCTCGGCCGCGTGCTTGGCCGCGAGCGCCGAGCGCTGCCAGTAATTGGGGAGCGGGTCGATGAGGTATTGGATCTCCTTGGCCCCGGCGTCGAGCGCGGCCAGGATGACGGCCAAGGCGAGATCGGGGTGGGTGTGGCTGCCCGGCAGCCGCCACCAGGCCGGGGCGTTGATGAGCAGGCCGACGGTCGAGCCGGGCTTGACGAAGGCCTTCATCCCGCCGAGCGCCTCGAGCCCCTTGTTGACGTCCAGGACGCGGTCCGTGCCCGTAACCACGGCCAGGTCCGGACGGGCTTTTCGCGGGGCGGACTTATCGGGCTGTCTCTGGCCCCTCAGCCCGCCGGCCAGCGCCGCCGTCCCGAGCAGGACTCCCGACCTCACGAAATCTCGTCTCTTCATCCCTGTGCTCATCGCAACCTCCTTGACAGGGGGACATGTACCCCAGGTACGTGTCCCCGTTCCTATTGAAAGGATTATCGCCAAATAAAAAGGGGGACACAATACCTATTCACCCAATTTTTAGAAATATCCGGCTTTTTGCCTTCTGTAGCTTCCGCCGAAATCGGTGAATGGGCATTGTGTCCCCGATTTTCTTGACAGGCGGGCGGCCGGGCTGATATATCAGCACGAAGGTCGGAAATGCGACGACTGGCCCGGCTCATCATGACTTTCCTTGCCCTTTCGGCGCTCGCCGCGCTCTCCCCATTTTCCCTGGCCCAGACCGGCCTCGGCACCGCCCCCGCCAAGCCTCGGCCCGACGACCCGCGCACGGTCCGCTCGATCGCCGCCGTTCCCACGACGGGGCCTATCATTATCGATGGCGTCCTCTCAGAGCCCGTCTGGCAGACGCCGGGCGCCGGCGGCTTCACCCAGCGCAATCCTTGGGACGGCCGGCCCGCGACCGAGCCGACGATCTTCTGGGTCGCCTTCGACCGCGACAACCTCTACGTCGCCGTGCGCCTCACCGATTCCGAGCCCGACAAGATCATCGGCCGCCTCGGCCGCCGCGACGAGGCCGTGGATTCCGATTGGCTCGACATCGGCTTCGATCCCTATCACGACCGGCGCAGCGGCTACTTCTTCTCGGTCAACCCGGTCGGCTCGATCCAGGACGGGACCCTGGCGAACGACGAGGAGGCCGACTCGACCTGGGACGGCGTCTGGGAGAGCGCGGCCCGGATCGACGGGGCCGGCTGGACGGTCGAGATGCGCATCCCCTTCGACCAGCTCCGCTTCGAGCGCCGGGACGTCCAGGTCTGGGGCGTCAACCTGCAGCGGACGATCAAGCGCAAGAACGAGGAGGACCATTTCGCCTGGGTGCCCAAGGAGGAGAGCGGCCTCGTCTCGCGCTTCGCCGAGCTCACGGGGCTCACCGGCATCGCCTCGGGCCGGCGGCTCGAGATCGCGCCCTTCGCCCTCTCGCAGGCGAGCTTCCATCCGGCCGAGCCCGGCAATCCGTTCCGTCCCGGCCACGACTACGGGGCCGGCGCCGGCTTCGACCTCAAGGGCGGCCTGTCCAGCAATCTGACCCTCAATCTTTCGGTCAATCCCGATTTCGGCCAGGTCGAGGTCGACCCGGCGGTCATCAACATCACCGACCAGGAAACCTACTACGAGGAGAAGCGGCCCTTCTTCATCGAAGGGGCGTCGATCTTCGATTTCGGCAAGGGCGGGCCCAACGTGTACCGCTCGCTCGGCTGGGAGAACCCCGATTTCTTCTACAGCCGCCGCGTCGGCCGGGCGCCCCAGGGGAGCGCGGGCGGTGCCTCGTTCGCCGACCTGCCGGACTGGACGACCATCCTGACCGCGGCCAAGGTGACGGGCAAGATCGGCCGCGATCTCAGCCTCGGCGTCGTCAGCGCCCTGACCGAGCGCGAATACGCCGCGATCGACATCGACGGCGAGCGCTCGAGCCTCGAGGTCGAGCCCTTCACCCACTACGGCGTCGTCCGCGGCCTGAAGGAGTTCGGCGAGGGACGGAGCGGGCTCGGCTTCATCGCGACCTCGGTCATCCGGGGCCTTCGCGACGAAGCGCTCGAGCGGAGCCTGGCCAGAAGCTCGCTCGCGCTCGGCGTCGACGGCTGGACCTTCCTCGACAAGGACCGCGGGTGGGCCCTGGCCGGCTGGGCGGGGATGACCGACGTCCGCGGCAGCAGCGACGCCATCCTGCGGCTCCAGCTGTCGTCGCTCCACTATTTCCAGCGCCCGGATGCCGGCTGGGTGGAGGTCGACGAGAACGCCACGTCGCTCTTCGGCTGGGCCGCGCGCATCTATGTCAACAAACAGAAAGGGAACTTCGTCTTCAACGCGGCGCTGGGGGCCATCTCGCCGGGCTTCGAGACGAACGACATCGGCTTCCACAACCGCGGCGATACCTTGAACGGCCACGTCGAGGCCGGGTACCGCGTGCTCCAGCCGGGCCGGACCTTCCGCAATTGGACCGTCACCGGCTCGTACTACCGGAACTACGATTTCGGCGGGAACCGGGTGGGGGAGTACATCTATCTTGACGGAAAGGGCCAGTTCCTCAACTACTGGACGGCGGCGCTTCACCTCGACTACGAGCCGCCCAAGTACAGCCACTATCTGACCCGGGGCGGGCCGATGGCCTTCTACCCGGCCGGCGAGACGGTCCGGGGGACGCTCGCGACCGACAGCCGCAAGGCCCTGATCGTCCAGCTCAGCGGCTATTATCGCTATCATCCGAGCGGCGGCTACAACTGGTCGCTCGGCGGCGGGGTCACCTGGAAACCGAGCCCGAACTTCAGCCTCTCGGTCGGGCCGGGCTACACGTGGCGCTTCTCGCAGGGTCAGTGGGTGAGGAGCGTCACCGATCCGCTCAAGACCTCGACCTACGGCGTGCGCTACGTCCTCTCGGACATCATCGCCAAGACGCTGCCGATCGAGACGCGGATCAACTGGACGTTCACGCCCCGGTTGAGCCTGCAGGCCTACATTCAACCGTATCTCGCCACGGGGGATTTCCGGGCCTATAAAGAGCTCCGCGCCGCCCGGACGTTCGACTTCGATTTTTACGGCCAGGACGGCGGCTCGACGATCTCGAACGCCGGCGGCATCTACACGGTCGACCCGGACGGGCCGGCGGGACCGGCCGCGCCGTTCAGCTTCGCCGATCCGGACTTCAACCTCAAGTCGCTCCGGGGGACGGTCGTCCTGCGCTGGGAGTACCGGCCGGGGTCGCTGCTCTATTTCGTCTGGACACAGAAGCGGGCCGACTACGCCAACCCCGGCGACTTCGAGCTCTGGCGCGACCTGGGCGACGTCTTCCGTGCCCCCGGCGAGAACATCTTCATGATCAAGGTCTCGTTTCGCTTCGAGCTATAAGAGAGGGTCAAACCTACTTTTTTCGAAAAAAAGTAGGTTTGACCCTCTCTTTACTTCTTGAGGCGGACGATCGTCGCGCCCCAGCTCCCGGCACCGAGGCCGGCATCCTTGAAGCCGGCGACGCGCGGGTCCTTCTTGAGCAGGGAGTGGACGATGGCCTTGAGCGTCCCCGTTCCCTTGCCGTGGATGATCCGGATCTCGGTGATGCCCCGGCGCAGGCATTCCCCGATGTACTCGGGGACGAGGTCCTTGACCTCCTTCGGGCTGAAGGTGTGAAGGTCGAGGACGCCGTCGATGGGGATCTCGACCGGGTCGTTGCTCATGGGGCGTCTGATAGGCCGATTCTAGCCTAAGACAGGCTCTCCTTAAAGGAAAAACCACCGTGCTCTTGCGGTTTGACAAAAAACGCGGACTCGTCTAGATTAGAGGGGCTTTTTTGGCCCGCTAGCTCAATTGGTAGAGCAGCAGACTCTTAATCTGCGGGTTGTAGGTTCGAGTCCTACGCGGGTCATTTCCCTTCCTACAGCCTGATCGCCTCCGAGTAGACGTCCTTCGCTCCCGTCGTCCGGTCCAGCGCGTCGATGATGATGAAGTAGGAGCCGGTCGGGAGCTGGGGGAAGCTCAGCGAGATCTTCGTCTCGTCCTTGACCAGCTCCAGCGTCTTGCCGTCGGCGAAGACCTGCTCCGATCTGTCGTTGAAGATGGTGATCCGGACCGCGGCCGATCCGACGGTCTTGCCCTCGGTCGCGACCCGGGCGTAGTCCTTGAGGTTGAACCGGATGGCTTTCTGGCCGGCCTTGAAGTCAGCGATGACGATCGTGGATTTCCCGGCGGCGATATACTGCTTGAGCGAGATGACGTCGACGCTTTTCTGGCCGACCTTGACCTCGATCTTTCTCTCCTTCGTGCCCGACGGGTCTTGCGGCGCATATGCCAGGAGGTAGTGGTAGTCCTCCCAGACCGACGCTTCCTTGATGGCCTCGGCGACCTTGTTCGAAAAGACCGACGAGCCTCCGGTCGCGACGCTGATCCGGCGGTAGCAGTCCTCGTAATCCTCGCCGACGTCGGTCAGCTCGAAGTCCTGGGAATCGAGGACGCGGCCCGACTTCATCATGATCTGGTGGAAGGTGACGCCGGCCTGCAGGAAGAGCTCCCGCAGCGCCTCCGACGGGAAGCTCTTGACGATGTCCATGGACTTCTGGAGATTCAGCTGCATCGTCTGGATCTGGCGCGCCAGGGACTGCCCCTGAGGGTCGGTCTGGCTGTCGAGGATCGTCCGGATCTCGACCTCGAGCGGCCCCTGCCGCCTCAGCCGGGGGAACATCTGCCTCTGCTCGAACAGGATGACCCACTTGTCGCCCGCCTGGGTCCGGATCCTCTGGAGAAGGCTCCGGTAGAGGTCCATGTCCACCGTAAAGAACTTCCGTTTGTAGTCGTTCCAGACCCTCTGGTACTCGTCGTAGAAGCGGCTGACCATCGGGTGCCAGCTGGCGTAGCCCTGCCCCTGGAGATACTGATGGAGCTTCTCACCCTCGTGCGACAGGTCCATGTAGGCCCGGACGACCGAGGCCGTGGAGTAGGACTTGAAAGCTTTCAGCGTTTCCTTGACCCGCTTCGAGAACTTGGCCGGGCTGTCTTCGGGCTCGACGTTGAGCAGCCGGTCCTCGGCCAGGACCATCAGGCGGTCGCCCGGGCGGTAGACCGACTGGAAGAAATAGTCGATGCCCTGCTCGACCGCGTCGCCGTAGTCGAAGATCTGGAAGATGAGGACGAAGAGCTTGGACGCGGGGAGGACCTTGAGGCCGTCCTCGGGAACAGCCGCGGCTTCAGGCACGATCCGCCGGGAGACGATCTCGAAGCCGGTGATGTCCTGCCGGACCCCATTCTCGTAGACTTCGAAATCGGCCTTGGTCAGGCCCTTGACCGGCTCGCCTTTCTGGAGCACGCGGACGGGGATCTCCACGGCCGTGACGGTGACCGCCTGCCCGGGTTTGTCCTGGGCCGGCGCGGCGGGAGCGCCGGGAAGGAGGAACGCGGCGATCGTGAGCACGGGCAAAAGGAAGGGGGCGGCTTTTCTCATGAGGCAGACTCCTTTTACCGGACCCTTCGACCCCTTCCCGGGCCATTCTAGGTTCGGCGCCCGGCGAAGTCAACGCCGTGCTATAATCGGGCCCGGCCCATGCGGAACATCCTCTGCAGTCTCGTCTTCATCGTCCTGACGCTCGGCGCCATCCCCGTCCTCGCCGTCAGCGCGGTCTTCGGCCTCTGGGACGCCTTCCTCGGTTACGGCGTCTGGATGATGCGCGTCGGGCGATGGATCCTGGGCATTAAGGTCGAGGCGAAGGGGCTCGAGCGCGTCGACCCGGCCGGGCGCGCCATCTTCATGTGCAATCACCTGAGCTTCCTTGACGCGCCGCTCCTCGTGACGGTCCTCCGCCGGCCGGTCCGGTTCATCGTCAAGCGGTTCGTTTTCCGCATCCCGGTGCTGGGCCTGGGCATGAAGCTCGCGGGCTACGTGCCTCTCGACAAGGAGGGCGTCGGCGAAGGGCGCAAGCGGATCGCCCGGGCGGCCGAATTGATCAGGACGAAAGGCTATTCTTTTCTCGTCTATCCCGAGGGGACCCGCAGCCGGGAGGGGACGCTGCTGCCGTTCCGCCGCGGCGGCTTCTTCCTCGCGCTCGAGACCGGCGTCCCCATCGTCCCGGTGTCGATCCGGGGCACCTACGAGCTGATGCCGCGCGGCTCCAAGCGCATCCGGAAGGGGACGGTCCGGGTCGTCTTCCACGAGCCCGTCCCGGTCGAGGGCTACACCGCGGAGACGATGCCTGCGCTCATGGAACGGGTCCGGGCCGCTATCGCGTCAGGCTTGCCGTGATCTCTGCGCGGCCTCGACGGCGACACCGGATCAGCTATTCGATGCGGACTTTGACCGTCCCCGTTTTGGCGGGGGCCTTGCCGCTCAACACGATCCTGTAGACGCGGTCCCCCCACGACCCCCGCAGGCGTTCGTCCTTGATCTCGATCGTTTCGACCCTGGCCTTGAAGGCCCGGCCGTCAAAGAGAAGCCTGAGGGGGCTGCCCGGTTCTCCCTCATCGGGCAAGAGGTCGATGCGGCCCGCGGCCGCCGCCTCGGGCTTGCGCCGGCTCATGAAGCTCAGGTCGATCGACCCCCCGGCCTTCCTCAAGGAGTAGGCGTCTTCGACGATGACCCTTTTCCCGCGCTCGAGCGTCAGCCGCCGCTTCCAGGCCGCGATCCCGGCCTCCGGCGGATAGGCCGCGGTGATGTCGAGGTCGAGCGCGGCCCGGGCCGCGTCCGCCCTGTACCGGACGTCTTGGGCCTCGAACGCGCGCCCGTCCTTCTGCATGACCCCGTTCACGGTCGGCAGGTTGTGGAACGCGGACTGCATGGTCCAGATCTCGTAGCGGCGGCCGCTGAACGTCTTGGCCGTGTAAGTCTCGACCCCGACGTCGATGAGGACCGGCTCCCCGTCGGCGTAAACGATGAAGCTCCCGACATCGTTGTGGTTGTGGCTCTCGGCGTTGTGGCCGCCCTTGGCCGCGAGATAGAGGCCCTTCGTCGAGCCCTCGACCGAGCGGGCCGTCATGACCTGAAGCCCGGGGAACCAGGCGTCGCGGAAGAGAGGCTCTTTCGGCGCGGCTTGTTCGAGCTCGTCGAGGCCGAAGAGCGCCGGCAGCACGCGGCCGAGGACGCCGAAGCTCCCGGTGACCGCGCCCTTGCCCAGATCTTGCTCGCGGGCCAGCCAGGCGCCGAAACCCATGAGGTCCCCGTCGCCGATGGCCTTCCCATAGCGGCAGATGAGCGGCGCGTTTCCGCCGGGCTTGGCCGCGGCGTCGGCGAAATTGACCGCCCACGGCCCGGCGATGTGGACCTTCGCGATGTAGCGGCCGATCTTCTTGATGAGAGGCCGGTCGAAGACGTCGATCTTCCCGCCGGAGGCGGCCCGGAGGAGCTCGAGACAATCGAAGAGCGAGCCCCCGGCCCGGTCCCAGTAGCCCGGTCCTTCGTCGCAGCCGCCGTCGGCCGGATAGGAAGCGAGGAACGCGTCAAGACAGCGCAGCGCTTTATGAACGCTCCTGGCCTGGCGCGCCGGGTCCTTCTCGACGAGCAGGGCGGCCGCGAGCCAGTTCGAGACGATCCAGGGGTTCCAGTTGTTGACGCTCCGGCCGCTGAAACCCATCCACCAGAAGTCGTCGCGCTCGAGGCACGGCGTGAGGACGCGCCGGTCGATCTCGAGCCGGATGCGCTCGCGGACGAGAGGGGAGACCCGGTCGAGCGAGTCGCCGACGAGAAAGTCCGTCCAGGCGAGGAGCATCCCGGTTTCGGCCGCGAAGAGATCGACGACGGGCTCGGTGATGTCGGGAAGGCCGGGGCCCCGCTTCTGGGCGCCGACGTGGGCAGGGACGCCCCAGAACGACTCCTCGCAGATCGTCCAGACACCGTCAAGGATGTCGTCGACGAACCGGCCCTTCCCTTCGATCGCCTCGGCGATGACGAGGTTGGCCAGGCGGACACGCCGGCCGAACGAAACCGACTCGTAGCGGGTCCGATTGCCGTCGCGGACGAAATCGAGGAAGACCGACGCTTTGGGCGCCGGCCAGTCGGCGCCGAGGCCTTTCTCGGCCAGGCGGATGTGGGCCGCCCGGACGGCCTCGGGGACCTTCGCCCAGCCCGCGGCGTCACCGGCCTTCGGGTACGGGTGCCAGGAGCTGGGCGCGACCAGGACGGAGGCGATGACCTCCGGCGTATAGGTCGCGGCGAGCGTCCCCTCTTTTTGCTGGGCGAAAACGGAGGCGGCGATCAAGCCCGTCGTGATCAATAGAGCGGATCGCGTCGCCGCTCGCCGCAGCTGACTTGTCTTGCTCATCCCGCCCTCCGCTGGACCATAGCGTTTCTGTGTCTCGGATTAGAGATGATCAAGACGCTTATCGCATGAACGGGTGGCCGGGGGATAGTCCCCGTCCGCCTGGAGGCGGAAGGGGTTCCCCACGGGGGGATGGGTGGAGCCGAAGCCGGACGGGGACGCCACCGGACAGGACCCGTTCAAAGAGAAGCGTCTTGAGTTGTGTGTCACCGAATTATAGAATCAGTATAGCCCAAGTGACCGGATCAAAGCATCCCGCTCGGAAGGAGGAGCTATGAGCCGAACGCGCATCCGTCGCCGGGATTTCCTCAAGACTATGGCCGCCGCCGCGGCCGTCGGCGCGACCGCCGGACCGTTGAGAGGCAACGCCCCCTCCGGGGAAGGCCCCTCAGCCGCGGGACCGGCCTATGATGCCAAGGGCCTGCCGACCGCCGTCCTGGGCAAGACCGGCGTCGCCGTGCCCCGCATCGGGTGCGGCCTCGGCAGCCGCTTCTGCTCCGTCCTCGACGAGGACAAGGCCCAGGAGATCCTCGAGGCCGCTCTCGACCACGGCTTCTATTATTGGGACACGGCCGCCAACTACACCAACAAGTCCATCGTCAGCGAGGAGCGCATCGGCCGCGTCCTGGAGCGCCGCCGCGAGGAGATCTTCCTGGCCACCAAGTTCGAAGAGCGCTCCTACGACGGTGTCATGCGCCAGCTCGAACAGAGCCTCAAGCGGCTCAAAACCGACCGCATCGACCTCTACCAGGTCCATCTCGTCGAGTCCATGGCCGACCTCGACACGCTCGGCCTCAAGGGCGGGGCGCTCGACGCCCTGCGCAAGATCAAGGAGCAGAAGATCGCCCGGTTCATCGGCTTCTCCGGCCATCTCGACGCCGCGGCCATGGCCGAGGCCGCCCGGCGCCACGACTTCGACACCATGCTCATCGCCCTCAACCACTACGAGGAACGCCGCGGCGATTTCGAGAACGGGGCCATCCCGGTCGCGGCCAGGCGCAAGATGGGCGTCATGATCATCAAGTCCATCCGGCCGCGCGAGACGGTCGCCGGCCTCGACCCGGCGGGGCTCATCCGTTACGCCCTGACCCTGCCCCTGGTCAACTCGGCCGTCATCGGCACGGACAGCCTCGAGGTCGTCCGGAAGAACGCCGCCCTGCTCCGGGACTTCAAGCCCCTCTCGCCCGAGGAGATGTCGCGATTGACTATCAAGCTCGAGCCGTTCTACGCCGGCCGGAACGTACCCTGGATGCGCCCCGGCTACCGGGACGGGGAATGCGGGTGAGGTCCCGGCCTCGGGCCGCGCGCGTCGTCGTAGCGGCCGCGTCGCTGTCCCTGCTCTTCTTCGCCTGCGGCCCGAGCAAGCCCAAGGACGCAGCGCTCGTCATGACGTCGGATTTCGAGGACGGGACGGCCGCCGGCTGGCGGCCCAACGATCCGTCCCATTGGCGCGTCGCCGACGACCACGGCTCGAAGGTCTACGAGCTCACCGCCGCCGGCGCGCAGGGGACGGTCCGCGCCCCGACGTCCTGGTCGGTCCTCGCGGGGAGCGACGCCTCGTCCTTCGAGCTCACCGGGCGCCTCCGCTGCGACACCGACCCCGCTACCGCCGTCCGCGATATGTGCGTTTTTTTCCACTTCCAGGACCCGGCGCATTTCTATTACGTCCATTTCGCCGGCACGAGCGACGCCGTCCACAATATCATCGGGCTCGTCGACGGCGCCGACAGGGTCAAGATCAACGCCGAGCCGGAGGGCGGTTCGGTCTTCCGGCTGACCGATCGCGAATGGCACCGCTTCAAGGTCACCTGCGACGGCTCGACCGGCGAGATCCGGGCCTATCTCGACGATCGGACCGCGCCCATCCTGACCGCCCGCGACCGGACCCTCACCCACGGCCTCGTCGGCGTCGGCTCGTTCGACGACACCGGGGCCTTCGACGATATCGTCCTGCGGATCCTCAAGTAGGCTTGTTCGCGGTCGGGACTATTTGAGCAGGCCCGCAACGGAGATGTCTTCGTCGAGGTCGGGCCAATTGATGCCGACGCCGCCTCCGATCAAGCGGCAGTTCGCCCGATCGGCCGGCTTGGCCTTCTTGAGCCGGGGGAACCAGTCGAGAGGGACGCTGATGATCCGGCCGTCCGTCAGGCGCACGTGCATCATGTCCCGGTCGAAACGGACGTCCAAGGCCGCGGGTTGGTCCTCTTTATTCGCCGAAATACGCATCCCAGCTTTCCTTGAAGAGACCGGCATTTTCTTTGACGAGTTGCCTCAGAGCCGTAAGCTCACTTCCGTTATACCCCATTGAAACCAGGACTTCAACGGGATCGAGAAGCAACTTGGCATATCCCTGGCCTGACTCAACATGGACATGCCTCGGCTCGGACCCCTCGTTGCTGAAGAAGAAGAACCGGTAGCCTCCTGTCCGCAGTATGGTCGGCATAACTTTGCCTGTGAGCCTATTCCTGATATTATGGACGTCAGGGACCGGCTGGAATTCTCACTCGGCCCAGGAGGTCGGCATGGCCATTCGCGATTCGCTGAAGTCCCTGTTCGGCGCGCCTGGCAAGCCGGCCGTTCCCGACGCCTGTCTCCTCATCGAGGACGAAGCCGGGCTCGAAGAGGCCGTCCGGACCCGCGACAAGCTCATGGTCCTCTTCTACGCCTCCTGGTGCCCCTTCTCCCAGGCTTTCCTCTCGACCTATCTCGAGCACGCCGCCGCGGGCGACCCCTGCTACGCCCGCATCGTCGTCGACACGGGCGATCCGGTGGTCGCAAAGTACGATATCGAGGTCTTCCCGACGGTTCTCTTCTTCGAGAAGGGGGCCCTGGCCCGCCGCCTCGACGGGACCTACCATCGCGGCCTGACCCAGGGCCAGCTCCAGGATTTCGCCCGCCGCTGCGCGGTCAAGTGAGGCACCCATGAAAACAAGGACCTTGACCATCCTCCTGCTGGCCGCCTTGGCCCTGCTTCTCGCGGCTTGCCAGACGAAGGAGGAGCAACCCGCCGAGACCGTCTTCGAGTCGCTCCTCAAGCTCACCGCGGGCGACGCCCAGGACTACGACAGCTTCGGCCTGGCGATCGCCCTCGACGGAGATCTCGCCCTCGTCGGGGCGCCCGGGGTCGACGGCTCGGGTGAGAACCAGGGCGCGGCCTATCTCTTCCTCCGCTCCCAGGGCGGCGCGGACGCCTGGGGCCAGGTGAAGAAGCTCGTCCCCGACGATGCGGCCGACGGCGACGTGTTCGGCATCTCGGTGGCCCTTTCCGGCGACTACGCCATCGTCGGCGCGGGCGGTGCGGACGGCGGCGGCGTCGACGAAGGCGCGGCCTACGTCTTTTATCGCGACCAGGGCGGGGCGGACAATTGGGGCCAGGTGAAGAAGATCGCCGCGGCCGACGCGGCCGACGGCGACGGCTTCGGCTACGCCGTGGCCATCGACGGCACGACCGTCATCGTCGGCTCTGACGGGGCCGACGGCGCCGGCACGAACCGGGGCGCGGCCTATATCTTCTATCGCGACCAGGGCGGGGCGGACAACTGGGGCCAGGTGGCCCGGCTCGTCTCCGAAGATCCGGCCGACGACAACCAGTTCGGGTTCGCCGTCGACGTCGCCGGCGGCCTGGCCGTCGTCGGCTCGCCCGGCGAGGCCGGGGCCGGCTTCGAATGCGGCGCCGTCTACATCTTCTCCCGCGACATGAGCGGCGTCGACGCCTGGGGCCTGGTCAAGGCCTTCTCCCCGGACGATACGCCCGACCAGACCTGGCTCGGCACCGCGGTGGCGACCGACGGCACGCTGGCCCTCGTCGGCTCGGCCTGGGACGACGGCGAGGGCACGGACCGGGGCGCGGTCTTCGTCCTCGGCCCCGATAACGGCGGGACCTGGCGCGAGATCAAGAAGCTCGTGGCGAGCGACGCCGCGAACAACGACCTCTTCGGCTACGTCGTCGCCCTCGACGGCGATTATGTCGCCGTCGGGGCCGGCTGGGCCAAAGGCGGGGGCACCGAGCGGGGCCAGGCCTATCTTTTCGCCCGGAACGAGGGCGGCACCGACAACTGGGGCGAGGTCCAGCGCCTGCGGGCGAGCGACGGGCAGAACAAGGACTGGTTCGGCACCGCTATCGTTCTCGACGGCTCGACCCTCATCGTCGGAGCGACGGGGGAGGACGGGGCCGGCACCGACCAGGGCGCGGCCTACGTCTTCAAGAAGATCTGAGGCCCGGCCGGCGCTATGGATCCGGTGACCCGATACGATCTGGCCGTCACCTACGACTGGGAGTACGACAAGGACTTCGTCCGCCTCATCGGGTCGGCCGCCCGGTCCCGCTCCCTGGCCGTTCTCACCGTGCCGCCGGCCGAGGCCGGCCGGACGCTCGAGGCCTTCCACGAGGGCCGGATCGACTTCCGCGTCCTCGTCGACCGCGCCTCGGGCTCGTCGGCCGACTTCATCGCCCTGCAGGCCCTGGCCGTCGAGCGAGGCCGCGACGTCATCGAGCCGCTGGACAGGCTCCGCTGGGCCTCGGACAAGGCGACCATGCATCTCGAGTTCCTCACGGGTGGCCTCGAGACCCCCCACACGGTCATCCTGCCGTCGTTCAACGACGCGCCGGACTTCGACCTGACGCCGGCGCTCCTGGCCCCCCTCGGGGCCCCTTTCGTCATCAAGCCGGCCAACACCACCGGCGGCAGCGTCGGGGTCGTGGCCGACGCCGCGGGCCCGGCCGATGTCCTGGCCGCGCGCCGGACCTATCCGGCCGATAAGTATCTCCTGCAGGAAAAGGTCGTGCCCGAGACGCGGAACGGACGCCGGTCCTGGTTCCGCGGCTTCTATGTCCTCGGCGAGGTCCACCTGACGTGGTGGGACGACCGGACCCACTTCTACGCGGAGCTCGGGCCGGACGAGGCGGCGTCTCTCGGCCTCATGCCCCTTTATGCCGTCGTGCGGACGATCGCCCGCGTGTCCCGGGTCCGGTTCTTCTCGACCGAGGTCGCCCGGGACGCCGGCGGCCGGCTGGCCGTCATCGACTACGTCAACGAGATCTGCGACATGAGGCTCCGGTCGGTCCATCCGGACGGCGTCCCCGACGCCGTCGTCGCGCGGATCGCCGCGAGGATCGCCGCGCACGCCGGCGAGGCCGCGGCGCGGGAGGCCTCCGGTTGACCGGGAGGTTCCGATGAAGATCAGAGGGCTCGTTCTCAGCGTCCTTTTCGCGGCGGTGGCCGTCTATTTCCTCTTCTTCGGCAAGGTCATCGGCGACAAGGGCGGGCTCGAGATCATGACCGACAAGTACGCCGAGTCGAAGGTCAACCTCGCCGGGACGGACCTCGAGTCGCTGGCCAAGGTGATCCTCTCGTTCGCGGCGGAGGGGGAGGGGCTGCCCGAGTCGCTCGAGGCCCTGAGGCGTTACCACCCCGTGGCCAGCGCCCGCACCGACACCTGGGGGCACCGGATCCGCTACGAAAAGCTCTCGGAGGATTCGTTCCGGCTGACCTCGGCCGGCCCCGACGGGGCCTTCGACACGGCCGACGACATCGTCAAGGTTTTTTGACGAAAAGGCGCTTGAGCCGGGCCCAGAGGCCTTTCTTCGGCGGAGCGTCCTCGATCTCCAGCCGGCCGACCGAGCGGCGGAACGGCGCCTTGGCCGGGAAATACGGGGCGTGGCGGAGCAGGGCCAGATCGTAGTCCTTCCTCTTCTCGGGGTCGCGGAGCGTCTGGAAGGCTTCGTGGACCCGGTCGAGGACGAGGGCGCGCTCGGCCTCGCCGACGAGCCCGTAGAGGGCCGGCGATCCTTCCTTGTAGGTGACGAGCGCCGCCTGGTAGGCGGTCCAGATCTCGTCCGGCGAGGCGGTCCGCTCGACCGACAGCAGCTCGTAGTAGTTCCAGTCCTCGATCCGCTTCAGCATCACGCGTCCGGCAGCCGGATCTCCGGGGGGGTCCGCAGGGTGAATTCGATCGAATAGGCCAGCTCCTCGGCGAGCTGGCGGACGGCGCGGGCTGCGGCCGAGTCGCGGTGCTCGACATAGAAAGGCTTGAGCTCGCGCAGCGAGGCCGAGACCTCCTCGTCGTAGGGCACGGCGCCGAGGTACTTCATGTCGATGAGCAGGTACTTGCGGGCCACGTCGGCGATGGACCGGCCGAGCAGGACGTCCCGCTCGTCGCGGGCCTTGTTCATGACCAGGCAGGGCCGGAAGCCGCGCAGGGCCCGGTAGAGGATCGTGCCGTAGGCCCGGTCGCTCTCCATCAGCGACTTGAAGAAGCCGTAGAGCGACTGGGAGTTCTTCTCGATCTGGTCGAGCATCTTCTGGTGGAGGTCCCGGATCTTGTAGTGGTCCATGTAGAGCTTGAGGACGCGCATGATGCAGGACTTCAGGAAGAGGTAGGTGTTCTCGACGGACGTCGGCTCCGGCGTCGAGACGACGATGCCGGGGTTGGCGCTGAGGAAGAAATCGAGGGTGTTGTAGGAGCTGCCCGTGCCCAGGTCGAGGATGACCGTCGGAACTTCCATCTGTCGCAGCTGCCGGAGCAGGCGGAGCTTGCGGTAGTGGTTGATGTTAGCGATGAAGAGGATGTTCTCCGAGCCCTTGACCAGGCGCAGGCGGCGGTAGGGCGTGGCCACGGCCGCCTGTTCGAGGGAGGGGACGCTCCCGGTCAGGAAGTCGCCGAGGTCGGGGTGGGAGGCCTTGAGGCCGAGGAGCGTGTGGAGGTTGGGGGCCCCGAGGTCGGCATCGACGAGGACGACCTCGCGGTCGAGCGAGGCCAGATGGAGGCCGAGGCTGGCGGCGACGAAGCTCTTGCCCGTGCCGCCCTTACCTCCGCCGATAGCCCAGATCCTTCTCTCCATTTTTACCCTTGGCCCCAAAGCATATTTTTACCACAGACACGGGCGGAATTCAAACGCAGGGGAGGCGTTCCGCGGGGCCGCCCCGCGGACTGAGAGAAAGCCTCGCTCGCGTCAGGCGGTCTTCGGCTCGGCGCCCTCCGCCGCCGCCTTGGCCTTCCTGGCCCAGGCCTTGCGGATGAGCAGCAGCATCACGAGCAGGATGGCGAGGATCATGACCCGGGCGCCCCAGAGATAGGGCCGGTTGGCCGGCTCCTTGCCCTTCATCAGGAACTCCTTGACCGCGTCCTGATAGGTCCATATGACCAGCATGACCAGCAGGTAGACCGGCGTGACGTAGGTCAGGATGAACCGGAAGACCCGCGGGA
>CAYOYQ010000006.1:0-32744 GCA_964408215.1 uncultured Eubacteriales bacterium | reverse complement strand
AGGTCGGGCAGGAGGTCGAGGCCATCGTCCTCAACATCGACGTCGACAAGCAGAAAGTCTCCCTGGGCGTGAAGCAGCTCGAGGGGGACATCTGGGCGGATTTCCTCAGCCGCCAGAAGATCGGCGACATCGTCAAGGCCAAGATCGTCCGCCTGACCGACTTCGGCGCGTTCGTCGAGATCGTCCCGGGCATCGAGGGCGTGGTCTTCACAGCCGAGCTCGACGAGAAAAAGCTCGAGAAGCCCTCGGACGCCTTCGCCGTCGGCGACGAGCGCAACGCCAAGATCATCAAGATGAACCCCAAGGCCAAGAAGATCTCCCTGAGCTTCAAGCAGGCCGTCTACGACATGGAAAAGCAGGACTTCCAGCGCTTCATGGAATCACAGAACGACCGGATGACCCTGGGCGACATCATGAAGGACAAGCTCAAGGGCCTGCGCGCCCCCCAGAAGGGAACCAAAAAGGAGGAACCCCATGATTAAGGCCGACCTGATCAACAAGATCTCCGTCGATCTGAACATCCCGAAGCAGGAGGCCGAGGAAGGCGTCAACCTGTTCTTCGAGACCATCCGCGAGGCCATCCTCCGGGGCGAGGAGATCGAGATCCGCGGCTTCGGGAGCTTCCGCTTCCGCAAGCGCACCTCGCGGGCCGGCCGGAACCCCCGGACCGGCGAGCCGGTCAAGGTGCCCCCGAAGAAGGTCCTCTATTTCAAGCCGAGCAAGCTCCTCAAGGAGCTGATCAACAAGTAATGCGCTACATCTCCGCCCCCTGGCGCGCCGAGTACGTCCGGCGGGCCCGGGCCCCGAAGGCCTGCTTCCTCTGCGAGGCCGTCCGGGCCCGGGACGACCGCGCGGCGGGGGTCCTTTTCCGCGGCCGCTTCCACATCGTCGTGCTCAACCGCTTCCCCTACAGTCCCGGGCACCTGATGATCGCCCCGCGGCGCCACGTCGCCGACTACGCCGAGGCCCGGCCGGGCGAGCGGATCGAGCTGGCCGAGCTCCTGCGGACCTCGCTCCGCCTGCTGCGGCGGGCCTACGCCCCCCAGGGCTTCAACGCCGGGATGAACCTCGGAGCCAGCGCCGGGGCGGGCGTCACCGGACACTACCATCTCCACGTCGTCCCCCGCTGGACGGGCGACGCGAACTTCATGCCCCTCGTCGGGGCGACCAAGGTCTTCATCGAGGACCTGGACACCACCTATCGAAAGCTGCGGCCCCTGTTCGACCGGAACACACGGCGCCGTTCGAGGTAACACCATGCTCAAAACCATGAGAAAGAACGTCAAGTCGCTCAAGCCCATCCTGTGGATCATCGTCGCGACCTTCATCGTGGCCATCTTCGCCATCTGGGGCGCCGGCGGCGGCGGCATCGGCAGCGCCGACCGGACCGACACGCTGGTCAGCCTGGCCGGCGAGAAAATCACGTCCGACGACTACCTTCAGGCCGTCCGCGCCCGGCTCCAGGACATCGAGAAGCAGTTCGGCGGCGAGCTCAACGCCAACCTGATCCAGCAGCTCGGGCTGCCCCAGCAGACCCTGGAACAGCTCATCAGCCAGAAGCTCCTCGAGCGGATCGCCGCGGACATGGGCCTCAAGGCCACCAACGCCGAGGTCCGGGACAAGATCAAGTCCTACCCGGCCTTCCAGCAGAACGGCCAGTTCGTCGGGTTCGAGGACTACCGGCGGGTCCTCGAGTACAACCACATCGCCCTGGCCGACTTCGAGCGCAGCCTGCGGCAGGACGTGGTCATGAGCAAGGTCGTCCGGGTCCTGACGGCCGGGATCTTCGTCACCGACGACGAGGTCTGGCGGAACTACCAGAAGCAGAACGACACGGCCAAGGTCGAGTACCTCGTCTCCGAGACGGCCAAGGCCGAGGTCGCGGGCGAGCCGGCCGAAGCCGAGCTCCGGGCGCACTTCGACAAGGACCCGTCCGCCTACAAGATCCCCGAGAAGAGGACCGGCGATTACGTCGTCCTGAAGACCGACGATCTCAAGAAGGAGGTCGCGGTCAAGGAGGCCGAGATCGCCAAGTACTATAGGGACAATCCGTCCCAGTTCCAGGAGCCCGAGAAGGTCCAAGCGAGCCGCCTCTGGATGCCGTTCACCGCGGCCGACAAGGACGCGGTCCTGGCCCGGGCCCGGGAGGTCCAGACGAGGGCGGCGGGCGGGGCCGATTTCGCCGCCCTGGCCCGCGAGTTCTCGAAGGACGACAAGGCCGCGACGGGCGGCGACTGGGGCCTCTACGACTGGCGCAGCCTGAGCGCGCCCGAGACCGAGGCCGTCGGCCGGCTCGACAAGGGCGGCGTCTCGGACGTCGTCGAGACCGAGACCGGCGCGGCCGTCTTCAAGGTCACCGACAAGGTCGCGGCCGTGGCCCGGCCGCTGGCCGAGGTGAGCGCCACGATCAAGGGCATCCTCGAGGACCAGAAGGCCCGGGCCCTCGTCGCCGAGCGGATCCAGCAGCTCGAGAAGGTCGCCCGCAAGGAGCGGAGCCTCGATTTCGCCGCCCAGAAGGACGGGCTCAAGCCGGCTTCGACGGGGGCTCTCAAGCGGGGCGACCCGCTCGGCGACTTCGACGCCTCCGGCGCGGTCGGCGAGGCCCTCTTCGGCCTCAAGGAGAAGGAGATCTCGACGCCGATCTACACCATGACCGGAGAGGCCCTGGCCGAGCTCAAGGCGATCGAGCCGGAGCGGCCGGCCAAGTTCGAGGAGGTCCGGGCCGAAGTAGCCAAGGACCTGCTCGAGGTCCGGAAGAAGGCCCAGGCCGAGGCCCGGCTCAAGGCGGACGAAGCCACGCTCAAGGACGACTGGAACGCCGAGGCCTCGAAGCTCCAGCTCCAGTACAAGACCGTCGACGCCCACAAGCGCGAGCAGTACCTGAGCCTCGTCGGGGAGAAGCCGGCCGTCGACGACCTCATCTTCACCCTGCCGCTCAAGCAGGTGAGCGCCCCCGTCGCCGTCGACGAGGGCTACGCCATCTTCCGGGTCCTGGAGCGGACGATGGCCGCGCGGGAGGAGTTCGACAAGGTCCGGACGACGGAACGGGAGACCCTGCTCGGGGAGAAGAAGAACAAGTTCCTCCAGTCGTACCTGGCCCAGGCCCGCGAGGCCAAAAAGCTCAGGATCAACTACGACAATTTCCTCCGCGTCACGAACGACGTCCTGTCGCGCTATCAGAAATAAAAAAGGGGGACATGATACCTATTCCCTTATTTTCCCCGGCCCGGTCGCGTGACCGGGGCGCCGGGCCTCGATCCGCTCGAAGGAAAATAGGGAAATAGGTATCGTGTCCCCGATTTAAAGGAGGACGAGATGGAGACGTCCCGCAAGTCCCTGCCCCCCGAAGCCTACCGCGAGCTCGCGCCGGGCGAAGCCTACAAGCCCTACGTGCCGGCCGCGGCCGACGTCCCCGAGGTGACCGTCCGGTCGGTCGTCTGGGGCCTGTTCATGTCGCTCTTCTTCACCTTCTCGATCGCCTACCTGGGCCTCAAGGTCGGGACGGTGCCCGAGGCCGCCATCCCCGTCGCCATCCTGGCCGTCGGCGTCGGCTACACCTACAAGAGGAAGAGCACGATCCTCGAGAACGTCATCCTCCAGTCGATCGGGGCAGCCTCCGGGGCCCTGGTGGCCGGGGCCATCTTCACCATCCCGGCCCTGTACATCCTGGGGCTGCCGACCGACATCGTCAAGATCTTCCTCTCGACCTTCCTCGGCGGCTGCCTCGGGATCCTCTTCCTGACGCCGCTCCGGCGCTACTTCTGCGTCGAGCAGCACGGCAAGCTGCCCTTCCCCGAGGCCACGGCCACGACCGAGATCCTGGTCTCGGGCGAGTCCGGCGGCAAGCAGGCCTGGGCCCTGATCCTCGGCGTCGCGGTCAGCGGCGTCTACGAGTTCATGGCCATCGGCGTCCGGCTCTGGGACGAGATGATCAACTTCCGCTTCCTGCCGTTCATGGACAACCTGGCGGTCAAGACCAAGATGGTCCTCAAGGTGGACGCCCTGTCCGCCTTCCTCGGCCTCGGCTACGTCATCGGCCTGCGCTACAACGCCGTCATCGTCGCCGGCGGCCTCCTCTCGCACTTTGCCTTCATCCCGGCCATCTGGTTCCTCGGCCAGCATATCCCCGCGGCGGTCTATCCGGGCGCGGTGCCCATCGCTCAGATGAGCGAGACCCAGATCTTCAGCACCTACGTCCGCAACATCGGCATCGGGGCCATCTTCATGGCCGGCGTCCTCGGCATCATCAAATCCATGCCGGTCATGGTCAAGTCGTTCTCGCTCGGGTTCCGCGAGATCTTCAAGGGCAAGGCGGCCAGCGCCGCGGCCCCGGCCCGGACCGACCGCGACCTGAACATGAAGACCATCATCCTGGGCCTTTTGGCCACCGCGGCCGGCCTGTTCCTCTATTTCCTCTGGATCTCGGACCTCAAGCTGGCCATCATCGGGGTCCTCGTCTGCGTCCTGCTCTCGTTCCTGTTCACGACGGTGGCCGCCTACGCCATCGCCATCGTCGGGACGAACCCGGTCTCGGGCATGACCCTGATCACGATCATCCTCTCGTCGGTGCTGCTTCTCGGGGCGGGCCTGGCCGGCGAGCAAGGCATGGCCGTGGCCCTGCTCATCGGAGCGGTCGTCTGCACGGCCCTGTCGGTCTCGGGCTCGTTCATCACGGACCTCAAGGTCGGCTATTGGCTCGGGGCCACGCCCCGCAATCAGGAGCGGTTCAAGTTCACCGGCATTCTCGTCTCCGCGCTGACCGTCGGCGTGGCCATCGCCATCCTGGACAAGGCCTTCTCGTTCCAGAGCGGCGCGCTGGCCGCGCCCCAGGCCAACCTCATGGCCACGGTCATCAAGTCGATGATGTCGCGCGAGCCCGTGACCTGGCTCCTGTACGGCATGGGCGCCGCCGTGGCCATCGTCGCCGAGCTGGCCAAGGTGCCGCCGCTGGCCTTCGCTTTGGGCATGTACCTGCCGCTGCCGCTGACGACACCGCTGCTCATCGGCGGCTTCATCTCGCACCTGGTCAAGAGATCGACCAAGGACAAGGAGCTGGCCGAGCGGCGGGCGAACCGCGGCACGCTCATCTCCTCCGGCTTCATCGCCGGCGGGGCGCTCATGGGCATCGTCCTGGCCATTCTCAAGCTCCTCAAGGTCGACCACCTCGTCAGCCTGGGCATCCCCATGGTGCTCGACGGCGGGCGCTGGGTCGACGGGTCGCCCTGGCCGTGGTTCTCCTCGTACGGGCAGATCATCAGCCTCGTCGCGTTCGTCCTGCTCTGCGGCTTCGTCTATTGGGACGCGCGGCGGCAGAAATAACCGCGAAGGAAAGGGAGGCTCGCCGTGAAACAGACCAAGCTTTACGAGGCGGCCGAACGGGCCGTCAACCAGGCCCTCCGCATCCGGAAGGGCGAGAACTACCTGCTTGTCACCGACACTCCGAAGCTCGAGATCGCCGAGGCCCTGGCTTATTACGCCAAACGAGCCGGCGCCGAGACGACGACCTATTTCATGACCGAGACGCTGCGGCCGATCACCGAGCCGACCCGCCAGTTCAAGGAGCTCATCCGCGGGGCCGGCGTCACGACCTATCTCCTCGAGGGCCGCTTCCCGGAGAAGCCCTTCCGCGGCTTCATGGTCGCCGAGGGGGCCAAGCACGGCCGCATCTGCATGATGCCGGGCATCACCAAGGACATGATGGAGCGGCTCGTGGCCATCGACTTCTCGGAGATGGCCGCGTTCACGAAGAAGGTCATCCGGGCCATGAAGGACGCCGAGGACGTCGTCATCGAGAACGCCGCCGGGACCCGCATCGTCTTCAGCGTCAAGGGCCGCAGGTTCGACGCCGACATCGGCAACATCGCCAAGAAGGGCGTCCACGGCAACCTGCCCGCGGGCGAATGCTTCACCTGCCCGGTCGAGGAGACCTTCACCGGCAAGATCGTGATCGGTCTCATCGACGACAAGCTCGGGCCCGGCACGATGACGTTCAAGGAGGGCCAGCTCGTCGGCCACACCGGCGCCGGCATCGCCGAGGTCATCAAGACGGTCGGCGACGACCCGACGGCGAGGATGATCGGCGAGTTCGGCATCGGCACGAACAAGGGCGCCCGCATTTGCCCGAACATGCTCGAGGCCGAGAAGGCCTTCGGCACGGTCCACTTCGCCATCGGCGACTCCTACGGCATCGGCAAGAACAAGAGCAAGTTCCACTTCGACGCCCTGGTCGAGAAGGTGACCATCAAGGCCAAGGGCCGGACGATCGCCAAGGACGGCCGGTTCCTCATTTAATGGGGGACATGATACCTATTTCCCTATTTTCAGCCGTCCTGATAGAAACGGGGCAGGCGAAAAGGCATGGGAGGGAATGAGTTTGGGCGCCGGAGAAAAGAAAGACCAGATGGAAAATAGGGAAATAGGTTTCGTGTCCCCGTTTGATCGGGTCATCGACCGCTGCGGGACCGAGTCCATGAAGTGGGTCTATCCCCGCAAGGTCCTCAAGGTCGAGGACGCCATCCCGATGTGGGTGGCCGACATGGACTTCGAGGCCCCTCCGGCCGTCGTCGAGGCCCTCAGGCGGCGGGCCGAGCACGGCGTCTTCGGCTATCCTCTCGTTCCCCCTTCGTTCTACGCGGCGGCGATCGATTGGCTGAAGCGGCGCCACGGCTGGATCGTCGAAAAGGGCTGGATGGCCATGACCCCGGGCGTCGTGGCCGCCCTGAACTACCTCGTCCGGGCCCTGACTAAGCCCGGCGACGGCGTCATCATCCAGACGCCCGTCTACCATCCCTTTTATTACGCCATCGAGAACCACGGCCGGCGCCTCGTCCGCAATCCTCTCCGGTTCGACGGCCGCCGCTACGAGATGGACATCGAGGACCTCGGGCGCAAGGCCGCCGAGGCGCGCCTGCTCATCCTCTGCAGCCCCCACAACCCGGTCGGGCGCGTTTGGAGCCGGGAGGAGCTCGAAGCGGTAGGCCGGATCGCCGTCGAGCGGGACCTTCTCGTCATCTCCGACGAGATCCACCACGACCTCGTCTACAAAGGCTTCCGTCATCACGTCTTCGCCGCGCTCGACCCGGCCTTCGCCGCCCGGACCGTCACCTGCATCGCCCCGAGCAAGACGTTCAACATCCCCGGGCTGGCCACGGCCGCCGTCGTCGCCTCGAACCCCGACCTCCTCAAGAAATCCGAGGACGAGGCCGAGCGGTGCGGCTTCGACCTCGGCCAGGTCTTCGGCATCGTCGGCTTCGAGGCGGCCTACCGCCACGGCGAATCCTGGCTCGACGAGCTTCTGACCTACCTCGAAGGGAATAACGACCTCATCGAGCGGTTCGTCGCCGAGCGGCTGCCGGGCGTCCGCTTCATCCGCCCCGAGGGGACCTACCTGGCCCTCCTCGACGCCCGGGGCCTCGGCCTCGAGGCGGCCAAACTCAACGAATTCTTCCTGCGCCAGTGCCGCGTCTATTTCAGCGACGGGGCCATGTTCGGCCCGGAGCTCGAGGGCTTCGTCCGCCTCAACTTCGGCTGTCCGCGGTCGGTCCTGCTCGAGGCCCTGGAGCGGATCGAGAAGGCCATCAAGGCCCGCTAGCCCCCCCCCGCGGGCTAAGAGCCTGGACGTGTCCCGGAGGGGCATACCCCTGACCAGTCGTTCGTGCTATCCTTTCCGGGGTCCTTCACTCGGAAGGGCGCCGCGATGCTTCGACCAGGGAGGTTCCCGATGACGATCGCGAAAAAGTGGGCGTTTCTCGCCGCGGCGGTCCTCGCGGCGATCCTCGTCTCCTGCCGCAAGCCCGAGCCCGCTCCTCCCTCGTCGCGCGACATCGCGACCCCGGCCTTCCCTCGCGCCGCGGCCGTCCCCCGCAAAGATGCCTTCTTCGGGCTCCATTTCGACCTTCATCCCCAGGCGACCGACACCTCGCTCGGGGCCGATATCTCCGAAGAGAACATCCGCGCCCTCCTCGAACGGGTCCGGCCGGACTTCGTCCAATACGACGGCAAGGGCCACGCCGGCTGGACCGGCTATCCGACCGCGGTCGGCTGGGCCTCGCCCGGGATCGTCAACGACAGCCTGGCCGTCTGGCGCAAGGCCACCCGCGACCTCGGCGTCAGCCTCTACATCCACTACTCGGGGGTCTGGGATTCGAAGGCTGTCGCGGAACACCCGGACTGGGCCCGGATGGACGCGAACGGCAAACGGGATCCCAACGCGACAAGCGTCTTCGGCCCCTATGTCGACGAGCTGCTCATCCCCCAGCTCAAGGAGGTCACGGCGAAATACGGCCTCGACGGCGTCTGGGCCGACGGCGAGTGCTGGGGCGCTCAGCTCGACTACTCGTCCCGGGCCCTGGCAGCCTGGACGGCCGAGACGGGCGATAAGGACGCGCCCAAGGACCGGACCGACCCGCGCTGGCTCGAGTGGAAGATGTTCCACCGCCGCGCCTTCGAGCGCTACCTCGCCCACTGGATCGACGCCCTCCACGCGCTCCTCAATCTCCACTATTCGGTCGATATCCTGGCCGAGCACCAGCTCATACCGCGACTCAAGGAGTTCCCTCTCGTCGTCGTCCCCGACTCGCACAAGCTGACCGACGAGTTCCGCCAGGCCCTCGCCGATCACGTCGCCGGCGGCGGGAGCTTGCTCCTCCTCGGCGAGAAATGCGCCCGGCTCTTCGAGCCCCTCCTCGGGGTCACGCTCGAGGGGGGACCAAGCCGGCGGACGGCCGAGCTGGCCTCCGCCATGGGCGTCACCAACGCCGACGGGGTCTGGCAGAAGGTCGCCCTGACGTCGGCCCGGCCGGCCGGCTTCATCTATCCGACGCGAGACACCCGCAAAGGCGGCGAGATCGCGGCGACCGTCAACGACTTCGGCAAGGGCAAGGTCGCCGCCGTCTTCGGCCCGGTCGCCTCGATCTTCTTCCGTTCGCATCACCCTTGGCTCCGGAAGTTCATCGGCGGCCTCGCGGCCGAGCTCTTCCCCGAGCCCGCGGTCAAGGTCGGAGGCCCGCCGGGCCTCGACGTCTCCCTCCGGACAACCCGCGACGGCCGGCTCTCCGTCCATCTCCTCAACACGACCGGGACGCCCCTCCCCGACCGCTACGGCTTCACCGACTTCATCCCCCCGCTCGAGAGGATCTCGCTGAGGATCAACGTCCCCCGTCGCCCCAAGTCCGTCGTCTGGGTGCCCGATGGCGGCAGGCTCGACTGGACCTGGTCCGACGGCCTCTTGAAGGTGACGCTCCCGCGGCTCGAGATCCACGGCGTGCTGGTCGTGGAGCCGGGCCGTCCGCCGGCTTGACGCCCCGCTCCGGTTTATCTATAAGGACAGCGATGGATATCGGCGCCCACCCCGCGACCCGCGCGTCGGCCGAAGACGCGGCACGCCTGGCCCGCGACCTCTATGGCCTCGCGGCCAAGGCCTGTCCTCTGCCGAGCGAATACGACGATAACTTCCACCTCGAGACGGCCGACGGTGCCGGGCGCGTCCTCAAGGTCATGCATCCGATGCGGGAGGCCCGGTTCGTCGATATGCAGTGCGCCGCTCTCGGCCGGATCGCCGAACGTGATCCGGCGCTCCCGGTCCCGCGGGTCGTCCCCAACACGGTCGGACGCCTCTGGTCGAAGACCTCGATCGCCGGAGAGGACAGGATCGTCTGGATGCTTTCCTACCTTCCGGGCCGTCCGATCGCGGCGATCCGGCCGGTGACGCCCGGCCTCCTCGAAGAGATCGGAGAGACCCTGGCCCGCCTGGACCTGGCCCTGGCCGGTTTCTCCCATCCGGCCGCCCGCCGCGAGCTCAAGTGGGACCTCACGCGTGCCGGTTGGATCCGCGGGCACCTCGATCGTCTCCGCGCCCCCAAGCGCCGCGGGCTCGTCGAAGGGATCCTAGCCCGCTATGACGCCGAGGTCGTCCCGGTCCTCCCCCGCCTCGGCCGGAGCGTCGTTTACGCCGACGCCAACGAGCACAACGTCCTGGTGCGGGTCGAACCAGGGCAGCGGCCGCGTCTCTCAGGCCTCCTCGACTTCGGGGACATGATCGAGACCGTAACGGTCGCCGAGATCGCCGTCGCCTGCGCCTACGCCTCGTTCGGCGCGGCCGATCCCGTCGCGGCCGTCCGCCCGCTCGTCGCCGCCTACGATCGTGTTCATCCCTTGACCGAGGCGGAGATCGCCGTCCTCGATATCCTGGTCCGGACCCGCCTGGCCGTGAGCGTCGTCAACTCCGCCTGCCGGGCGGCCGCCGAGCCCGGCGATCCGTATCTCACGGTCAGCGAGGCGCCGGCCTGGGCCGCCCTCGAAGCTCTCGACCGCGTCCCGCCCCGCCTCGCCCATTACGCCTATCGCGACGCCTGCGGCCTTTCTCCGACGCCGTATGGCCCCGCCGTTGTCGGATGGCTCAAGCGCTCCGCGTCCGCGTTCGCCCAGGTCCTGCCGCACGACCTCCGCAAGGACCCCGTCGTCGTCCTGGACCTCTCGGTCGGCAGCCGGATGCTGGGCGCCGACCCGGCCGAGCTCGACACACCGCGCCTCTCGGAGACAATCGAAAGGGCGATGAAGGAGACCGGGGCCGTCGTCGGCGTCGGCCGCTACGACGAAGCCCGGGCGATCTACACCACCGGGGCTTTCGCGCGCGGAGGGAGCCCGACGGCCGAGCGGCGGACTGTCCATCTCGGCGTCGACCTGAGCGTCCCGCCGGGAAGCCCCGTGCGCGCCCCGCTCGACGGCACGGTTAACACCGTCGCCGACAACGCGGCGCCCAAGGACTACGGCCCGCTGGTCATCCTCCGCCACACGATCCCTTCGGGCGAGGAGTTCTTCACGCTCTACGGACATCTCGACCGGGCGTCCCTTACCGGTCTCGCGCCAGGCCAGGCCGTCCGGGCGGGCCAAGCCTTCGCCGCCGTCGGCGCTCCGCCTGAGAACGGCGACTGGTGGCCGCATGTCCATGTTCAGATCGTCCTCGACCTCCTCGGGCTCGACGAGGACTTCCCCGGCGTCGCCGCGGCCGGCCGGCGGTCGCTCTGGACCGGTCTATCGCCCGACCCCAATCTCATCCTGGGCATCCCCGCGGACCGCTTCCTCCGGCCGGAGCCGGCCAAGGCAGAGACCCTGGCCGCCCGCCACCGGCTCCTCGGCCGCAACCTCAGCCTGTCCTACCGCGAGCCCCTCAAGATCGTGCGCGGCTGGAGGCAGTATCTCTATGACGAGACCGGCCGGGCCTATCTCGACGCCTACAATAACGTTCCCCTCGTCGGCCACAGCCATCCGCGGGTCGTCCGGGCCGTCCAGGATCAAATGGCCCTGCTCAACACCAATACGCGTTACCTCCACGATAACCTGGTCCGTTATGCCGAACGTCTGACGTCCTTGATGTCCGCGCCCCTTCGCGTGTGTTACGTCCTCAACTCGGCCAGCGAAGCGAACGAATTGGCCCTGCGCCTGGCCCGGACGCACACCGGCCGCGAGGACGTCATCGTCCTGGAGTCGGCCTACCACGGCCACACGACCGGGCTCGTCGATATCAGCCCCTACAAGTTCGACGGGCCGGGCGGAAAGGGCCGCAAGCCCTGGGTCCACGTCGCGCCGCTCCCCGACGACTACCGCGGGCCTCACCGCCGCGACGACCCGGAGGCGGGGAAGAAGTATGCCGCGGCCGTCGGGCCTCTCGCCGAAGAGGCCCAAGCCCGAGGCGGCCTGGCCGCCTTCATCGCCGAGACGCTGCCCAGCGTCGCCGGGCAGATCGTCTTGCCGCCGGGCTACCTCGATGAAGCCTACCGCCGCGTCAGGGCGGCCGGCGGCCTTTGCGTCGCCGACGAGGTCCAGGTCGGTTTCGGCCGCCTGGGCACGCATTTCTGGGGGTTCGAGACGCAGGGCGTCGTCCCGGACATCGTCGTCCTCGGCAAGCCCATCGGCAACGGCTTCCCGCTGGCCGCCGTCGTGACGACCGAGGCGGTCGCCGCGTCCTTCGCCAACGGCATGGAGTTCTTCAGCACCTTCGGCGGCAACCCGGTCGCGTGCGCGGCCGGGCTGGCCGTGCTCGACGTCATGAGGGACGAGCGGCTGCAGGAACGCGCTCTGCGCGTGGGAAATCACTTCATGGCAGGCCTAAAAAGGCTGGCCGAACGCCATCCGACGATCGGCGACGTTCGCGGCTCGGGGCTCTTCCTCGGCCTCGAGCTCGTGCGCGACCGGCGAACGCTCGAGCCGGCCGCGGCCGAAGCCTCCTATGTGGTCGACCGCCTGCGCGAGCGTGGCGTCCTCACCGGCACGGACGGCCCTCTCCACAACGTCATCAAGGTCCGCCCGCCCCTCTGCTTCTCGGAGTCCGACGCAGACCTCTTCGTTTCCGTCTTGGACGAAGTCCTGTCCGAAGATCCGGTCCGGATCGCCTGAAGCCGCGGACTTCGGATCCAAAGGTCGGAGGTTCGAATCCTCTCAGGCACGCCACGTTTTCCCCCCTGTTGGCCCGAGAGAATCAGCGACTTGCGAGGGCGCGCCTCGGAAATTGCCTTCTATCGTCTTCCTTCGTTTTCTGCTCTTTTCTCTTTAAATCCCGCAAGAAAGTCGAGAGCTCTTCCCTATCAAGCAAGCGGCTGAGTTTCAAACGAACGTCTGTTGGCATTGAGGATCCCAGGTCAGGCGCGCCTCGGGTTTATGCGCCCATAAGGCCGTGGGGGGTATGGGATGCCGGCTTGGCTCGAGCGATAGCGTGAGAAGGTAATAAATGACTCCTCATACAATAAAGACAGGAAAAACCGCCAAATGTTCTCACTTTTAAATAAATAGTTTCCTGGACATTGCCTCATCTTCAACACATAATGATAATATGAGGAGATGGGGATTAATTTTAGCTCTATCGGTCATCATATTCCTTTCAGCCTTTTTTAGTTACAGGAATCTATCGGGAGGGTGCCGAGCTACAATCTCTCGTTATCTGAAGGACAGCAGACCATCATCGTCTGATCAGATTTCCCTCATATATTTAATCAAGAGCGTACATCTTTGTTGCCGGCCATGCTATGACTATGAGCGATATAATAAGGATGACCAGCTCGATGTTATATTTTATGTAGATGCTGATTTTTCTGATGCTGATATTGAAAACTTTCGCACCGCCTTTCAAATCAACCCAAATCATAAGGTGGCCAGGAAAGACAAAGCCATCAAGGACATCTGCAGGGTATGCGAAAAGAAGAATGAAAATTCGAATTTTCTTCTAATCATTAACGAGAAAGGCGATCTTTTCGATTTGAAGAGGTTCTAGAATGCGTGCAAAATTGATATCATTCTTCTTGCTTTTTTCAATCGCATCCTATCTGACTGCGCAGCCAATTCGTAAAGTCCTTCTAAGACAAGACGAGAGCTTCCAGCCCGTCGCGACTGGCATTGGCTTCAAGGCGACTCCATGGCTGGAATCCGATGGACGATCATTGTTGTTTACGGCGGATAACCGAGCCCATTCTATTTATGTGCTTACAGATAAAGGAAACCTTATCTATTCTAATGATCGGCGTGGTCAAGGACCAGGGGATCTTCAGTCCCCCTGGAAGCTCGAATTTTCTGCGGATAGTCTTTTTGTCTGTGACATGAATGGCCTTTCAATATTTAGCAAAGACTTGGTTTTTAAAGGTCGTATGCGGCTATTCAAAGACGTATATTCGATTGCGGCCTCCGATAAGCACGTATTTATCGTCGAGGGTCAGAGCCAAGCACTAATTACGGCCTATGATTATTCAGGAAAGGAAGTAGGCTCGTTTGGTGACCGATATCACATAGATCCTTATAATGGCGAGGGACCAATAACTTTTAGAACCTACGATACTGTTTATCACCTGAGCAATCTCGTGTACGGGCAGAATAGGGTCTATTTCGTCTCTCAGATACTTGGAGATATCTTTGTTTATGCTGAGGACGGGCGACTCTTAAAAAAGAGAGAGTTCCTCGAAGAGCAAAGAATAATCAATAACAAGAAGGTCCTTCTTTCTCCAGGACTTCCAGATTTGAAAACGATTGGAGCTAATAGCCGGATTTTCGGAGATGCACAATGGGCAGATGGATACATTTATGCACTTGTTTTTCAATTGCATAAAAAGGGCAGTGAGATCTGGGAGATAGACGGGACAAGCTTGAATGTAAAAGCTATTTATGAATTCACTCATAATTCGGAATTTAACACGGGATCGCTTGCAGTTATGCTTGAGAATGGACTCCCCATATTTTTCTTGTCTATCTGGAATCGAGAATCAGGGGACGTTGAAATCGCCAAATACGCAATACCTTCGTCGTCGGCACAAGGTCGGCGATAATTATTTTTGAGGAGGTTATTGATGAATGCCAAAAAGGGCACGCGGTTTCTGGGTATCCTGGCAATGTTGTCGGTACTCTTCATGCTGGCAACATCGGGGATTATGCAGGGCAATAACCCGGTAAAGACCACTTGTAGGGAAGAGTTCCCCACGCTGCTCTGCATTAATGGGGGTTGCGATACTGAGAATTACTGGACTGAATGGTGCAGGATTTGGGGGTGTGTCGGGGCCCCTCTCGGTTATGTCGAGTGTTGGCCGAAGAACTAAGGGCATTCGAGCTGTCGGCGTCGGTTTAAACTCGGGCCCAGGGCATAGCCCGGGCCCAGGCGCCTCATCTGCCTTCGGATAATGTGCATATCGCAGACCTACCTCGTTTTGATCTGCGCCCATCCCCCGTTATCCCAGCGATAATAGAATCGCATTGCCATCATGTACACGAGTCGTGCTTCTTCTTCAGAAAAAGAAGCACCTTGCTTCTCTTTAAGGGCCTTAAAGGACTCTTCGTTTATCCCTTTTTCAGCGGCGATCTTTTTAAGCTGGTCGCGCTTGGGGACCCAAACATACTGATCCGAATTATAGGTGCCGGGCAGGTCTCGCACAAGGGCAAGCGAATAACCCGAGTAATCGGCCCTTACAAACACGAAGCCGAGGCAATCTATTCAGCGATGAAGGCCGACATCCTGCGCGACAAATACGGCCTTCAGAAACCACGCCCCGAAATCCTTTTCGAAACGCACGCGGCCGAGTTTCTTGAGATCTATTCGAAGCAGAACAAGCGCTCCTGGCTGCGAGACGAGGTCTCCATCGGCCACCTCAAGAAGTTCTTTAGTGGCAGATACCTCTCGGAGATCACGCCTGAGCTCATTGAAAAATATCGCCTCTCCCGCCGCGCGGAAGGAATCGCGCAATCAACCTGTAACCGCGAGCTCGCTTGCCTCAAAACGATCTTCGTCAAAGCCGTAGAGTGGGGAAAGACAGATACCGACCCTGCCCGCAAGGTGAAGAAATTCCGCGAGCCCCCAAGCAGAGAGCGGATTTTGACCTCAGACGAAGCCCGACGGCTGCTCAACGCGGCTGGCCCCGAGCTCCGTCCCATTCTCATAACGGCTCTCGGAACAGGGATGCGGCGAGGGGAGATACTGGGTCTCAAGTGGACCGATCTGGACCTTGTGCGAGGCTCAATCTCAATCCCCAGCTCAAAGAGCGGCAAGCCCAGAAAGATCCCTATGTCCGGCCCGGTCGCTGCTGCCCTTGGCGGCGTTCCTCGGCGTGGCGAATACGTATTCCAGAATCCCGATACCGGCGGGCCGATTAAGGACGTTAAGACTGCCTTTGGGACCGCTTGCCGGCGGGCTAAGAAGAACCCGGACGACGACAAAGACCCTGGCATCACAGGCTTCCACTTCCATGACCTACGCCACACGGCGCTGACCTGGATGCTTCGAGGTGGGGCGGATATCCTGACCGTCTCAAAGATCGCGGGCCATAGCAGCATCCAGATGACCGCGAAATACCTTCACGAAACGGGCGAAAGCATGCGCCTGGCGGTCGAGAAAGCGGGCAAGATTCTGGAGCGAAGTCGAAAGAATCCCGAAGGCGCTGAAGTTTCTGTCCCCAGAGCCGATTTAAAATCAGCACATTAGGCGGCCCAACTTCTGGACTCCGGATCCGCAGGTCGCCCGTTCGAATCGGGCCAGGCGCGCTTTTCCATCACCTTGAAAAATCGGTTGACAGGACCGAATTATCAAGGTATGCGGTAGAGCCAGAATTGGATCAGAGATAGGATATGGAGGCGAGTTATGAAAAGGATTCATGTTCTTGTTGTGTTCATCGTCCTAACGGGAATGACGTTAGTAGCGGCAGAAAGGCCCGTTGATGGAAAGAAGTTCGAGTTCAGCACCGCCATCTCATTTAGCAGCGCCCAGCGAACAGATCGTGACAATACGATAAGCGTCCTAACGATACCGGTGCGTTTCGGTTGGTTCATTTGGAGAGGACTCGAAATCGAACCCGAGGTACAATTGAATTCGGCGGACGGGGGACGCCTGAACTATTTTTTACAGGGCAATCTAACCTATAATTTCAAAGCGCCATTGAACCTGGTCCCTTTTATTGGCCCTTTCGCAGGTTTTGGCAGAGAGAACCCTATCACTGGTATAGGTGGCTCAGAAGGCGCTAAAGTTTCTGCCTTCGGTGGCATCCTTGGCGTAAGGTACGTGATGGGAAAATCGGCCGCATTGAGAGCCGAATGGCGCCTCAAGTGGTTAACACACGACGCCCCTTATATGGGCGACCTTGGCCCGGATAAGTGGAGGATAAACGAACTCTTCGTCGGCCTATCGATCTTCTTCTAATCCCGACCGTTGATTCTCGACAAAGAAGTCCGAGGAATTGAGCTGCACACCTACTGCCAAATCGAAAACGGCCCCCGAAGGGCAGCGAGCCGCGCAATGTCGCCCTGAAGGCTTTGCTTATCAGCAAGATGCGGCCTCGTGCGTTTTTGCTGCCGAAATGGTCACGCTTCGAGGGTAAGGCTGTTTTTGTAAACTTTTTAACCTTATTTACAAAAAAAAGTGGCCAAAATCTCCACGGCAAAAACAGGCCCGCCGGCTACTTATTGCTCTGCTTGCACTATTCGCTCAGGCGTGTAGGATAATATCGAATGAACGCTGTCACGGCCTCTAAAGAAACCCTCCGCCCCCCGTTCATGGTCGTCACCGAGACCACGGTCGGGCTGCCCCCGGAGCGCCCCGACCTCCTTCGCGGCTTCCTTCCCGACTCCTTCCTCAAGGCTTTCGCATCGCAGGCGGTGAGGGCGACCGCCCTGGATAAGATCCGCGCCTGGCCGGCTGCGGACCGCAAGAAGGTCATCGAGCGGGCCACGGCCGACTACTGGTCGATCTTCAAGATCGACTACTCCAACTCCGTCCCCGTAGAGCCGTGCGTCAGCCGGGCCATCGTCAAGGTCTTTTGCGAACGTCGGGGCCAGGAGTGTGCGGCGAGGGCCACGCACATGCGGGGTGACTACGACTTGGCCGAGGTCCATGAGACCTACATGCCGTGGGTGAGGTACTGGGTCCGTAAGCTGCTTACCGGCTTCTCCCTCGCCGACCGTGAGGACGCGGCCAACGAGGTCTTCTCAGCCTTCGTCACTGCGACCAGGCAGAGTGCGTTTCGGGGAAAGCATGGCATCCGCTCGGAGATGGCGTTCTTCAAGAGAGTGACCAAGAACGTCTGCGCGAAGAGGATCGAGTTCGAAGTAAAAGAGAGAGAAGCTGGGCGCCGCTACGACCTGGACGCGCCCAAGGTGTCGGACTCTGACGGGGTGGACGCGAACGGGGATTGCAAGAACAGGGGGCGGAACCTGGCCGCACGGTTCCAGATGTTCTCCGGGTCCTACGACGATCCCAAGGATGACGACTACTTCCAGAACCGCAGCTACGAGCGGGTCCGCGACGAAAGCGTGTTCATCACCCCTACCTATGACCGGCGCCCTGCCGGGGCCCGCAGGTACTCCGTCTCCGACCCCGAGGCCCGCTATGACCGCAAGGAGGCCATCGAGGGCATCTTCTCATCCCTCAAGCCCAAGGAGCGCGCCCTGCTCAGTGCGTGGTCGATCGGGGGGCGGTCCTGGCTGCATGAGTTCGAACCTGTCAGCGAACCGGGCCGCCGGCTGAAGCCGACCCGGAACCAGGCCAAGAAGGTCCTCGAGGGCGCCCGGAAGGCCCTGGTCGCCAATGCGGAGCGCCTTGGCTACAAGCTGTCGGATTTTTTTTAAGATCCCCGCCTTTTTTCGGTGCCACCTAGCCGGTTTTAGACACTATTAGGATGAGGGGCCATTCCCGGCCCCTCTTTTTTTGTTTGCCCACCCCTAGCAAAACGTTAACGGAGGACTCTATGTCTGCATCAAACAAAATCCGTCTCATCCGCCAGGTCACCGGCCTGACCCAGCAGGAGCTGGCCGACATGGCCGGGGTCTCGCGTGCGCTCATCAGCCGCATGGAGACTGATGACCTTGGCCCCGGCGAGGTGTCCCAGGAGCTCCTCGACCGCATCGCCAAGGCACTCGCCCAGGTCCAGCTCGGCATCTTCCTCGAGCGTAAGGGTGACTGACGTGGAGCCCAGGTTTCTCAGCGTCCGCTCCGCCGCCGTCTACCTCGACTGCAAGCCGTCGACGGTCCGGGCCTGGATCGCCAAGGGCATCATCCCGGCCGTGCGGATCTCGCGCCGGGAGCCGAAGGGCGTGGGGCGTCACGTCGTGACGTTGCGGGTCGACAAGCGCCAACTCGATGACTTCCTGACGAGGAGGACCGCGTGAGAGCCACGCCGCGCAAGAACTTCCGGGGCTTCTGGCCCCACGTCCAGGCGCTCACCGACCAGCTCGTGCGCGACCAGTTCCCCGACCTCGGGTCAGTCTACGTCAACCTGTCGGTCCTCCACGCCGTCCGCGAAAGCGCCCTGGCCCACTGGTATCAGTGCAAGCTCGACAAGGAGCGCGACTATCGCTCGATCATGCTCGACACCGACACGCCCGGCGGCCGGGAGTTCTTCCTCACCGCCGATGATGATGACCTGCGGAACCTGCTCACCCACGAGCTTCTTCATGGAGAACTCCGCCGCAAGGGTCTTCCCTCCGGCGATAACGACGCCCCTTTCATCATGGAGTGCCTGCGGCGCCGGATCATCGTCAACGACAGCTCCGTCGACGCCTTCGAGGCGGCATACGGGCGGGGCAGCTTCGAGACGTTCCGAGCGTTCCTCCCGGCGCCTAAGACCGAAACGATATCGCTGGCCGGAGAGACCGGCGTATGGGTCCATGAGACCCGAGAATAAGAACCTCTTGCGAGTTCTAAAAATCAAGTCAAGGAGATGAACCATGAACGAGCTTCCAAGCTTTGAGACCAGCCTGGTCCCCGGCGGGACCTACACGGCTGAAGTCATCGGCGAGATCTCGGAGAAACCCTCGAGCTTCGACAAACTGAAGACCTACCTTGAGCTCCCCTTCTCGCTGAAGGACCCCACCCTCGGCGACTACAAGCGGTTCCTCTGGGCCTTTACGCCCAAGAGCCAAAAGTTCGCCGACTTCCTGATCGCGATCGGCGGCCGGCGTCTGCCCAACGGCAACGTCCAGCCCCCGCCCGGCGCCTACGTCGGCAAGCAGGTCATCCTGAACATCGGGCAGCGGACGTCGAAGAACGACAAGAACAAGATCGTCAACGAGGTTCTCGGCGTCTACCCGGCCGCCCAGCCGCCGTCGCCCGAGGACGACATCGAGACCCCGTTCTAGGAACCATGCGATGGACAATTCTTTTCAGATGGTCGACATCTATCACTGGATCGAAGACCGCATCGAACGGTTCGGTCACCACTTCCACAGCTGGGCCAAGGGCTACACGACCGACAAGGAGTTCGCCGGCGAGGCGAGCGAATTGATCTCCTCGCTGACCGAGCTGCTCCGCGCGTTCGAGGACGTCGGAGTGTACCGGCGGCTCAAGGAGAAGCAGGACAAGGTCGACCTGCCGACCCCGTTCTGATCGCAGGAGGGCCGTCTGGTTCGCAGCCAGGCGGCCCTCTTTATTTATCGCACAGGAGACAACCATGACCGAACAAGAAGCGGCCCGGATCAGGAACACCGACCGGTTCAAGGCCGTGCTCGAATATATCGGCAGGGGATGCAGCGTCATCCCGGTCGGCGACGACAAGAGGCCGCTGGTGACATGGAAGCCTTATCAGGACCGCCGCGCAACCGAGGCCGAGTGCCTGGAGTGGTGGTCGACCTGGCCCGGCGCCAATATCGGCATCGTCACCGGCAAGATCTCCAACATCACCGTCCTCGACTTCGACTCGCCGCAGGCTGTCCGCAAGATGGAAGAGCGGCTGCCCGACGCGTTCCTCTGCCCGATCGCCAAAACCCCGCGGGGCGGCCGACACTACTGGTTCCCCTACGACCCCAGCTTCAAAACATGTGCCGGCATCCTCCCGGACGTCGACTGTCGGAGTGATGGCGGCTACGTTGTCGCCCCGCCGAGTCTGACCGCCGTTGGTGCGTATGAGTGGATCGTTCCGCCGGGAGATGACCAGTGAGCGTCATGCCGGAGGACCTCCGCGCCGAGCTCCTCGCCGCCATGCCGAAGGTGCCGGAGAAGCCCGCCGCGGAGACCGTGGTCGACATCGCGGCCGGCGAGGTCGAGCCCGTCGACTCGGGGCTCCCCGTCTACGACTCGACACCCGACCCGCGCTACGCCGAGCTCAAGCACCGCGACCTCCGCGAGCACCTGACCAAGTGGGAGGGCCTCGTCTTCAACGACCAACGGAGCTGCCTCTGCCCGGTCCACGCCGAGACCTCGCCGTCGTTCGAGGTCAAACCGTGGGGGCCCAACCAGTTCTGGTACTGGTTCGACTGGCACAACCAGGGCCGGGCCGGCTTCAGCGGCACGATCATCGACTACTACATCACCATCAAGGGCATGGACAAGGCCGAGGCCATCCGCACGGCGATGGAGCGGGAGGGGATCGTCGAGGTCCCGGCTACCGCTCCCGCGCCGGCCATCGCTGCCGTCTCGCCGGTCGAGATCGTCGCCGAGGTCGTCGAACCCGAGGACGAAGGCGGGCTGGTCGAGCGCGATGCCAGCGGCGTCTGCGTCCGGCCCATCCCCTGGCTCTGGCACGGCGTCATCCCGACGCATATGTCGACCGCGCTCACCGGCGAGAGCGGCGAGGGCAAGAGCCTCGTGGCCGTGGCGATAACGGCCAGGATCACCCAGGGCAAACCATTCCCCTTATACGACAAGTCTCTCCCGGCCATCCGCGGCCAAGTCTTCTACGTCACGTCCGAGGGCGTTCCGGAGATGATCCTCGTGCCGCGTCTCATCGCCGCCGGCGCCGATCTCTCCAAGGTCACCATCATCGAGGGCGTGTTCTTGAAGAAGGGACACTTCTCGGTCCTCGACATAACCCGCGACTTGCCGAAGCTCGAGAGGCGGGCCGCCGATTTCGAAGACCTCGCCTGCGTCGTCATCGACCCGATGGCCTCCTTCCTGCCGGAACGGCTCAACGCCAACCAGCAGAACCAGGTCCGACAGGCGATGGACCAGATCTCGAACCTGGCCTACAAGCGAGGCATCGCCGCCCTTACCGTAATGCACTTCTCCAAGACGATCGGCGCCTCGGCCAAGAATCGAACCTCTGGCAGCGTCCAGTTCATGGCCTCGGTAAAGATGAGCTGGTCGGTCATCCACCGGGAAGGCGACCCGCGCAACATGCGCCTCCTGGTGCCCCAGAAATCCAACATCACCGGGGCGCACCAGAGCATCTCGTTCTCCATCCACCCGCACAACATCGCCAACCCCGCCGACCCCAAGAGCCCGATCGAAACCGTGCGGATCAGCTTCGGCGAGCTCGTGGACGAAGACCCCGAGAAGCTCATCAGCCCGCCCATCGACGACAACTACACCGCCCAAGCCCGAGAGTTCCTGACGGCCAAGCTGCGAGGACAGCCGGAACGATACGTCAACGAGCTGATCGAGGAAGCCGAGAAGCAAGGCATCCCCAGCTGGGCGCTGTACAAGGCCAAGGGCAAGCTCGGCATCCAGCACGACAAGGAGGGGACGTTCCAAGGCCGGACGTTCTGGTATTGGCCGCGAGAAGGGGGGAAGCCGTGATTCCACGACATTCAATATATGTCAACATAGGTAAACATAGGCGAAGTCAGGGGGAGAAGCCATTCCCTATGTTCACCTATGTTAGCGCATACGAAACGCCCTACCCCCGCCAAACCGGCATAGCAAAGGCCTCGTGGCAGACCCTCCATGCTCCAGGTCGGACGGGGTCCACACTTGGGATGACCCCGTCGTGGGGCTGGTCACTTGCGGCAACTTAGGACGGCTTAGAGCCGGATCAGGTGCGGAAAGCGGGCAACTCAGACGGACCCCCGGACCTGCCCAGGCTAGCCGGCTAGTGGCCCCCGTCACTGGCATCCATTGTGCATGATTCTCCCCATATAAACGGCCCCGGCGTGGAGATTTTGGACGCTTTCCGGGGTCAAAAAGTCCTCGCCCCCTGAGGCGAGAGAGGAGCGTGAATGACATGACAAAGTACCTGAAGAAGGCCGAACGGCTCCCTTTGGGGCCCTTGGCCAAGCATGGCGGGTACTCGGTCGCCCGGAAGGACGAGATCCTTCGCCGATACCCGGAGGTCCTGCGCTATCTCAAGGTCGTCCAGCGGGACATCATTCGCGACGTCTGCCCTGAGGGTGAGGAGCACTTGCCGGCGGGCAAGCGGGTGCTGATCGACAGGCTCATGAGCAAGCTGGCCACGATAAGGTTGGTCGAGTGCTACCTCGGTGAACACGGCATCATCCGCCAGGACAAGGTCGAGGAGCGAATCCTCGACGCTGAGCCGATCATGAGCGTCTGGCTGAGTCTCGACAACGGCATCCGCAAGGACCTAGCTCTCCTTGGGCTGGAGCGCCGGGCCCTCGAGGTCGAACCCGAAGATCCGCGCGTCATCCTGGCCAGGTTCTGCGAGGAGGAAGAGGCCGAGAAGGCCGCCAGGGCCGCCGAGGAGGCCCGATCTCAGGCCAGCCAAGGGTCAGGGCAGGGTCAGGCCAAGGAGCCGGCAGCCGGCCAGCGAGATGTGGACGACATGACCCTCGAGGAGTGCGAGGCCGAGCTCACCCGGCTCGAGGCGGAGCTAGCCGAGGAGGAAGGCCGTGAACGCTAGGCTACGCTGGGTCGACGTCCTCTTCGAAGGGACTGACCGATGAGCGCCGCAAGTGCGATCCGCCGCTATTGCGTCGAGTGTATCGGGTCCGGGTACGAGGTCCCGCTCTGCATCGGGTTGGATTGCCCGCTTTGGCCGCATCGACTTGGCTGCCGCACGACCTCCAAGGTCTACCGCCAGCGGGTCGAGGGAGCGTGGGCCAGAGGCGGCGATACGGTCCGGGAGGTCCAAGAGGTAGGCATGACCCTCGCGGATTTTCTCGGCCCAAGCAGTAAAAGGCGCATTTCTTCGTCAAAACAGGCCCGAACGGGCGGCGGTCAGGGGTAGGGCATGAAACCAGACGAGGTTCTGGCCCGCCGTGCCGCCTTCCATGCGGTCCTGCGCCGGAGCTATGCGCACTGGCCGCACCGTCAGCTCGAGGCCTGGGGAGACCACCAGTTCGACCTCATCCTCTCCGGCTGGCGTAGCAAGGCGTCCGACGAGGCGCTGTCGGCCTGGGCGCACTCGGACAAGCCGGCCCGCATGACGACTGTGGCCCGGCTACTGTGGGGCCGAGGCTGGGCCAAGGGCAAGGAGACACGACACCATGAGTAATATCCTGGCGGCAATGCGTTCGCCGCGACTGTTCAAGCCGGCGTTCCGCAACCTGGAGACCTGGCACGCGTGGGAGGTGTTCCTCGCCGCGGTGTTCGGCCTGCCGATCGCTGCTGGTGCGGACCTTGAGCTCTACCGCAAGTGTACTGGCCGGCAATACCCGCCGACGCAGCCGTTTCGGACCGTATTTTGCGCCTCGGGACGGCGGAGCGGGAAGAGCCGCATCGCCTCGGCCGCCTGCGTCTACCAGTCGACAATGGTCGATTGGGCGAAGATCCTGGGACCGGGCGAACGCGGCAAGGCGCTCATCATCGCCACCGACCGCGAGCAGGCGCGGGTCATCCACAACTACATCGCGGGCCTGCTCCATGCGAACCCCAACCTGTCGCGGCTGATCGTCGCCGAGGGCAAGGAGCGGATCGAGCTTTCGACCGGCATCGACATTGAGGTCGCCTCGGCGAACTACCGCTCGATCCGGGGCCGCACGGTCGTCTTCGCCGCGATGGAGGAGCTCGCGTTCTGGCGCTCGTCGGAGGTCTACGCGAACCCGGCCGAGGAGATCTACCGCGCCCTGGTCCCCTCGCTTGCCACCGCGCCGGGCAGTCTGCTGCTGGGCATCTCGAGCGTATACAGCCGCCAGTCGCTCTTGTGGGAGATGGTCAGCCGGCATCACGGCAAGGATGACTCGGACGTTCTCGTGTGGGTCTCGGACTCGCTGACCATGAACCCGACGCTGAGCGAGAAGATGATCGCGCGCGAGCTCGAGGCCGACCCCGCCGCGGCGAAGGCGGAGTGGCTATCGATCCCGCGCGACGACATCGAGTCGTTCGTCTCGATGGACCTGCTCCGGGCTGCCATCGTGCCGGGCCGGGTGACGGATGTCCCGCTGGCCCGGGGCGCTCGGGCGTTCGGGTTTATCGATCCGTCGGGTGGTCGGCAAGACAGCTACACGGCTGCGGTTGCCTCGGTTGAAAGCGGCGGCCGCATCGTCATCAATGCCGTGCGTGAGGCCCGTCCGCCCTTCTCGCCGGAGACGACGACGAGGGAGCTGGCTGCCTTCTTCAAGAGCTATGGGTTAACGCAGATAACCTCGGACCGATTCGGCGGTGCCTGGGTCGAGGAGATGTGGCAGAAGGTCGGCGGATTCACCGTGAAGCCGGCGGAGATGTCGGCATCGGACCTGTACCTGGCATCGCTCGCGCTCCTGAGTTCGGGCAAGCTGGAGCTCCCGGACAACCAACGGCTGACGACGCAGCTGCTCCAGCTCGAGCGCCGCGTGCGGCCGGGCGGCAAGGACGCCGTCCTGCATCCCGTCGGCCTCCACGACGACCTTGCCAACGCCGTTTGCGGGGCAGCGGTCCTGGCGTCCCAATCCGGGAGCCGAGTGCCGGCTATCGCGACCATTCCGTTCTCAGTCTACCCCGACGACGGCGGCGACTATCGACCGCCCTCCCGCGAGGCCCGGCTCGACCCGCGCCTCCGGGACGACTATGCCGACTGGGTTCGGCGCAACCCGAGATGATAACAGGGCCGGCCGGGTCGGAGGTTTTTTAGCGGAGTGGCGACCCGCGTGCAATGCGGCCTCGCGGACCCGGCCGGCCTATCAACTTAACTAGGAGGATGACATGAAGAAAAAGTTTCTGTCGATCGACAAGGACGTCAAGATCAAGGCCGACGATTCGGCCCAGGGCGTCAAGCTCAAGGGCGCCTCGACCCATGAGCTCGGCGGCGTCTCGGACCGCGCGTTCGTCGAGAAACACGCGACGGCCGAGGATTTCGCCGCCATGCGCGCGGCGATCGAGGCAAAGGCGAAGGCCGAAGGGCCCGCGTTCCAGAAGCTGCCCGACGGCCGAATGATCCCGGCAGGCCATGTCCTGGCCTTCTGCACGAACGCGCGCTGCGCCTTCGCTGAGTTCGTCGATCCCGCCCATGTCGGCAAGGGCTGTCCATTGTGCAATTTTCAGGGCCTCGAAACCGACTACGCGGGCCGTCCCGCCGGCCATCTGCGCGAGGCGACGCCCGGCGAACTCAAGGCTCACCTTGAGTGGATGAAACGCGACGGCGCGCGCCGGGCCGAGCAGCACTTCGAGGCGAGCTTTAATAAAAATAATGCCGCCCTCCAGGCCGCCGGCCGCCCGCCGATCACGCGCGAGGAGTTCCGTGAGCTGCAAAAAAAGGATTATGCCGACATGATCCGCGCCTCGGCCCGCGAGCCCATCGGCCCCGGCATGGCCGCGCCCGTTCTTGAGCCGCTCACTCCGGGCGAGACGGCAAACATTCGGAAGCGGCTCGAATGGCAACGCCGAGCCACCCCGGAAGAAGTGAAACGCGGCTATTGATGAACGCCGAAGATCGCCGCAAGGCCGTCGAGCTTCTCAAGGAATCTATGCTCGGCCGCGAGGAACTCCGGGCCATTGACGCCGCCGGCCGAGAGGTCCGCGCCTTTCACGACGCGGGTTTTATCGGCTGCAAATACGGCTCGGATTTCGGATACCTCGAATTGATGCCGGATTCCGTCATTGAGGCCCTTATAGGCTCGGCCCGCGTTGCTGTCGAGAAAGACCGGGCCGCTATTTTGGAACACGGCGCCGACGTCGTTGACGTCAAGGCCGTGACGGGCATTGCCCTCGGTTCGTCTGAGCGCGGCGACAAGCCGGGGTTCAAGGACGCGCGTTGCCTGGGCGAATGTCGGCCGGGCGAGGGCGCCGAGGGCTGCATAGAAAGGCTGGCGGGCGGGGGCAAACCGCCGACAAATCCTTATCTCCCCGGCCAGATCCCGACGCCTCCGGGGAAGGTCAAGACGCCGCCGGCCCATCCGAAAGAGTGGTATTTGGACCCTGAACACAACCCAATGATTCCCGGCGGACCCGCGGCTAAACGCCAGGCCGAGGCCGAGAAAAAAGCCGAGGATCCAAAAACCAAATATTTTGACCCCGCGCGTAACCCATTTATTAAAGTCTGAGAAACGTGAGGCGATCATGGCCGAAGAATTTTTAGAGGTCGCCGGCGTCGAAATGCCGGCCAAGATAACCGACGAGGAGGCGGACAGGATCCTTCTCGACGAATCGGAGCGGCTATTAAAAACGCTCCATGCCCGCGTCGGAATGTTTCTCTCCGAGCTCGAGCAGCGCCGCCGCCGGCGGCCGAAGCTGTAAGTTATGGCCGGCGGCCGGGTGCTATCTCTTCTTCGCGGTCACCCGCGAGGCCATGTAGTTGTCGATGTCCGTACGGCGAAATAAAAGTCGCCGGTCAAGTTTGATGCACGGCAGGCCCTGGCGGACGAGCTTCTCGAGGACGAAGCGGCTCACCTTCAAATAGGCCAGGGCCTCCGCTTTGGTCAGGTAGGGCGAGTCCACGCCCCTGATGATAGCACCCCCCTGGCCGACAGGTCAAAAACAAATAACTTGGCACGCCTTTAATGGTATGTTAAGGTTATTAACGGAGGACAGAATCAAATGGACAGGCTCTTAACCGTCAAGGAAGTCGCCGACCAGCTCAAGGTCGAGCGGCGCACGGTCATCCGCTGGATCATCCAAGGCCGCCTGCGCGGCTTCAAGCTCGGCGGCGGGCGCTTCTGGCGCGTCCGGGAGCGCGACCTTAAAAAGTTCGTCAAGTAAAGGAGGGGCCCATGTTGTGCGATGCGTTCTTCAAGTTGTCGAAGGAGCGGAAGGCGCTGCTCTTCCGTGTCAAGGACGCCAACGGTGGGAGGAGACTGGAGATCGAGGCGGCCGACGGCTCTGCAGAGATCCAGCTCGTTTTCAGCGACCACGACCTCCACAACCTCGCCTACGTCCTCACCGAAGCGGACGAGCTCGGCGGGGAATCCGGGAGCAAGGCATGATCGGCCTCGCCTTTCTCGCCGGCGTCATAATCGGGGCCGAGGCCGGCTTTCTGTTGGCCGTGGCACTTGCCTCGGTTCGGGTCCACCGGGCCGTCGGGGAGCTGGACAAGCTCCGGGCCAAGATCCGCCGCTATCTCCTCGAGCGCGAGGACCAGCTCGCCGAGGAGGGTTGAGTTGGGCGGGCTCATCCTTGCGGCGCTCGAGATCGTCGGCGGCCTCGTCATCCTGGCCGCCCTCATGGCGCTGGCCGACGCACTCTTCAACCGGGCGCCCAAGCGAGGAGGTCGACGGTGACCAACGGACTCGGCTTGAGTGTGCGCGACCTGGCCCTCCTGGCCCTCGGTGCCGTCGCCGGGTTGATCGTCTCGGCCTGGATATGGGCCAGGCGGGTCGAGGAACTGTCGAACGCGATATGGCTTTTAAGGAGGCCAAGGTGAGCACACGCGTTATCAGGTCCGCCGCCCGCCGCGGGCTCTTCATGCGCGACGGCGTATGGTGGGTCGACGTCCGGGTGAACGGCCGGCGCTACCGCGAGAAGGCCGGACGGACCGAGAAGGAGGCCCGCGACTACCGCGACGACCTCAAGAGCTGGGGCCGTAAGCAGAAGAAGACCGGCATGGACGCGGACAAGCCGGAGGGCCAGCCGCTGACCTTCGACAAGCTGGCCGCCGACTACATCCGGCTCTACGCGTCGAAGAAGAAGAGCTGCTTGCGCGACGAGCGGGCGATCGACGCGCTCAAGGGATTCTTCTCCGGCCGTCACCTCGCGGACATCAACCTCCGGGCCGTCCAGGAGTACCGCCTCTTCCGCGACGGCGTGAACGGCGGGACCCGCAACCGCGAGATCGCCTGCCTCAAGACGATGCTGCGGCAGGCCGTCGAGTGGCAGATGCTCCGGGCCTATCCCCTGCCCGCCAAGGGAGTGCTGGAGAAGGTGCGGCGCTTCGAGCCGTACATCTTGAGCTACGCCGAGGCCGAGCGCCTCATCGCCAAGGCCAAGCCCGAGTGGCTCCGCCTCGCGATCATCGGCTACCTGTATACCGGCTTGCGCCGCATGGAGCTCCTGAGCCTCAAGCGCGAACACGTCGACTTCCCGGCCCGGATGCTGACCGTGGTCGCCGCGAACGCCAAAAGCGGGAAGTCACGCAAGATCCCGCTCGACGACCGCGCCCTCGAGGCCCTCCGGGCCGCGGATGGCAAGACGTATTTCTTCGAGAACCCCGCGACCGGCAAGCCGTACACCAACATCCACCCGCTGTTCAAGAAGGCCCTGGTCGCCGCGGAGATCCCGACCCGCTGCCGCGTTCACGACTTGCGGCACTCGTACGGCACCTGGCAGATCGTCGAGGGCACGGACGTCCGCACGTTGTCCGAGTTGATGGGCCACGCCTCGCCGATGATCACGCTCGAGCTCTACTGCCACTCGAACCTGGAACTCAAGCGCCGGGCCGCGGGACGCCTGCCCGACATCGTGAAAAACGGACAGTTTCTCCAAACCGCTCCCGCCGATGCGCCTGCAACGGTTTCGGAATCAGTTAATTAGGAAAAATGGCAAACGCACACCTACTGCACAATCCAGTCAGGTCCCGGCCATAACCTCTTTATCTTAAGCCGGTTATACGCCATGATCGCGGCCCTTCGAATCCGCAGGTCGTGACTTTGAATCTCCCCGGGCAAATCCTTGCCCTCATCCCATAATCAAGAGAACTCGACTCAATTCCATCCCGCTCTACAACACCGAACCAACCCGCGTCAGACGGTCTTGGGCACCAAGTACGGCTTACGGTAGTCGCGGGTCAGAAGCCGGTCGGCGGCCTTGTCCCCCACGAACTTTTCTTTAGCCGGATCGAAGACGAGGCTCCGGTCGGCCCGGTAAGAAATGTTGGCCAGGAGGGGCAACGCCGAGGACATGTAGCCGACCTCGATCGGGCAGGTCAGGAGCTTCGGGTCACCGGCCCTGAGGGCCCTGACGAAATTGGCGAAGTGGCCGCCCTCGGCCGCCGCCATCATCGGGTCGCCGAAATCCTCCTCGCCGACCGTCTTCGAGCCTGGACCCGGCTCGTTCTTGCGGCCGAAATAGGACTGCCAATCGTCCCCGACGAGGCGCAGCCAGCCCTTGGTCCCGTAGAACAGGTTGCCGATCGCGATCCCGTCCTCGGCGTTGGTGTAGAAGCCGCGGACCTCGAACTCGACGATCCGGCCGTCGGCATAGACCATCTCGGCGGCCTGGGTATTGGGCGTCTCCTGGGCTGACTTCTCGCCGTAATAGCCGCCCTTTGAGCTGATCTTCCGGGGATGGCCGTCCTGGCCCAGGCCCCAGCGGGCGATGTCCCACTGATGCGGACCCTGGTTGCCGCAATCGCCGTCGCCGTAGTCCCAGTTCCAGTGCCAGTTGTAATGGAAGCGGTTGTAGTTGAAAGGGCGCCGCGGCGCCGGGCCGAGCCAGGCGTCGTAGTCGACGTTCGCCATATAGGCCTGGTCGTAGTTGACGCCGGGGCTGTTCCAAACGAAGTACTTGAACCGGTCGCCCGTGCCGAGGCCGTCGGGAACGAGCCCGATGGGGTCGCGGGCCTTGAAGCACAGGCCCCGGGCGGCGTAGACCTCGCCGATGCCGCCGCTCTTCAGGAAGGCCATGGCCTGGCGGACGCTGCGGCTGGAACGGTTCTGGCAGCCGACCGAGACGATCCGGCCGTAGCGGCGGGCGGCGTCGACCATGCGCCGGCCTTCGAAAAGATTGTGGCAGCAGGGCTTCTCGACATAGACGTGCTTGCCCGCCTGGCAGGCCCAGATCGTCGACAAAGCGTGCCAATGGTTAGGCGTGGCCACGACCACGGCGTCGATGTCTTTGTTCTCCAGGAGGATCCGCTGGTCCTTGTAGACCGCGGGCTTGGCGCCGAACCGTTTTTCGACGTCGGCGGCCCGCTCGGCCAGGACGTTCCCATCGACGTCGCAGAGGGCGGCGATCCGGACCCCGGGGAGAGCGCCGAAATAGCCGTAGAGGTCGCGGCCCCGGCCGCGGACGCCGATGAAAGCCAGGCTGACGCGGTCGTTCGCTCCGGCGGCCTGGGCCGCGGGCGCGGGAGCGCGCCGGGACGCCGCCCGGACGGTCCGGCGCGAGGGCAGAGCGCCGGCGACGAAGGCGCCGGCGGCCAGGGTGCCGCCGTTCCGGAGAAAGCCGCGCCGCGAGATCCGTTCTTCATTGGACATCCTGGTCCTCCTTTATTGCTTTCCGGCCGTGCCGGCGACCCGGGCGATCTGGGCTTCGAGCGCCTTCACCGCCGCCGGGAGCTCGGACGCGAGGTCCGTGAACCGGCCCTCGAATGAAATGCCCCCGGCGTAGCCGATCCGACGCAAGGCTTCGAGATAGGGCGTGAAGTCCTGGCCGTGAACGCCCGGCGGCGTGCGGCCGTCCTCTTCGGCGATATGGCAATGGACGAGGAGCGGCCCGGCGGCCACGATCGCCCCCGGCTCCTCGTCCTCGCAGAGCATGTGGTAGATGTCGGCGAGGAGGCGGATCGCGGGATGGCCGACCTCGCGGACGATCGCGGCGCCTTCGGTGACGGTGTTGATGAAATTGCATTCGGCCCGGCGGAGCGGCTCGAGGGCGACGACGATCCCGTACTTGCCGGCGACCGGCCCCAGGCGCCGGAGCAGGCCGATGAATTGCCCGCGGGCCGCGGCGCGGTCGAAGCCTTCGGGGATGTTGCGAGAGCCCGAGCTGCCGAAGACGATGAACCGGACGCCGGCCTCACGGGCCCGACGGAAGGCGGTCTCGGCGAAGGCGGCGATCTCGTCGTGTCGAGCCTCGGGGCCGACGGACTTGAGCGTCTCCGGCAGGAAGCCGTTGCAGGCCCGGATCGGCAACGGGGATCCCTTGAGGAGGTCGAGCTTCGCCTGGAACTCGGCGTCGGGCCGGTCGGGAACGAGGAAGCTCCGCACGCCTTCCTCGATATAATCGCACCCGGCGTTCTTGGCGATCCCGGCGTTGGCGACAGAGGTGCAGATGCCGATCCTGGGCGCGAAGGGCGCGGGAGAAGCGCAGGCCGCGGCGGCGAGCAGGGCGGCGGCCAGGGCCAGGCGTCGGAACCGAGACGCTCGCATGTTCATCTTTCGCCCCTCGCTTGAACTTATCAAATCTAGTTTCCAAAAGCCACCCGATTCTGTTTGCTACCCGGATCCCTCTCGCGGCGGTGAGGGAATTTGCCTCGACGATCCCCGTAGCGGAGGGGGTCCCGCCGAGCGGGGGAACCGTCGGGACGGGTTCCCAGGGGGTCCGGGGAGCGAGAGGCAATTCCCGAGCGAAGCCGAAGAGAGGGATCACCAGGGCTCGGGAGAAGGGCCTTGTAAAACCCCCGGCCCTGGATAGAATAGAGCCCGAACGCGAAGGGCCCCCATGAGCATCAAAGCCAAGCTGACCACCTTCGACGCGACGATGATCGTCGTCAGCCTGATCATCGGCATCGGCATCTTCCGCACCCCGGCCATGGTCGCGGCGGCGGCGAAAACGCCGGCCCTCTTTTATGCGGCTTGGGGCCTCGGCGGCCTGGTCAGCCTGCTCGGCGCCCTGACCTTCGCCGAGATCGGCGGCCGCTTCGCCAAGCCCGGCAGCTACTACAAGGTCGTGGCCGAGACCTACAGCTCCGGCCTGGCCTTCATGCTCAACTGGACCAACGTCGTCATCCTCAACGGGGCGGGGGCGGCCGGCGTGGCCCTGATCGGGGCCGAGTACCTGACGCCCATCTTCTTCCCGGGCGCGACGCCGACGACCGCGACCGTCCAGGTCACGGCCGTCGTCCTCATCCTGACCCTCCTCGCCATCAACTACCTCGGCATCAAGACGGGCGCCTGGGCCCAGAACGTCCTGAGCCTCCTCAAGGTCGGCATGATCGGCCTGCTCGTCGTGGCCGCGTTCCTCTCGAAGAAGGCTGCGGCCGGTCCGGCCGCGTTGCCGCTCGACCGGCCCTGGCTTTTCGCCCTCGGCGTCGCCTTCATCTACGTCTTCTACGCCTACGGCGGCTACCAGAACACGATCAACTTCGGCGCCGACGTCCACGACGCCCGCCGCAACGTCCCCCGGGCCATCTTCTTCGGCATCCTCATCGTGCTGGCCTGCTACCTGACCATCAACGTCGCCTATGTCAAAACGCTCGGCGTCCCCGGCATCGCCGGGGCCAAGCTCGTCGCGGCGGAGACGGCCCGCGTCACCTTGGGCCAGACCGGCAAGCTTGTCGTCTCGCTGGCCATCTTCCTCTCGGCCATGGGCTTCCTCAACGTCACCCTGA
>CAYOYQ010000005.1:31398-34966 GCA_964408215.1 uncultured Eubacteriales bacterium | reverse complement strand
GACCCAGGTCGCCGTCGACAGCTCCCAGGCCATCGTCGAATTCATCGTCGAGTTCAGCGGCCGGACCGCCCACGCCGCCGCCGACCCGTGGAACGGCCGCAGCGCCGTGGCTGCCATGGAGCTTTTCACGGCGGGCCTGAACCGCATGCGCGAGTTCGTCAAGCCCACGGTCCGGATGCACTATACGATCGTCAAGGGCGGCGACGTCCCGAACGTCGTGCCGGCCTACGCCAAGCTCTGGTGCTGGCTCCGCGATTCGAAGGGGGCCGGGGTCGAGCAGCTCCTGGCCCGGGCCCGCAAGATCGCCGAAGGCGCGGCGCTCATGACCGACACCGAGGCGAAGATCACGGTGGAGGGCGGCGACTGGGAGACGCTGGTCAACCTGGCCGGGGCGAAAGTCGTTTACGCCAACCTCGAGTGGCTCGGCCCGGTCCCGTTCACGCCGGAGGAGCAGGAGTTCGCCAAGGAGATCCAGCGGGCCACGGGCGTCGAGCCCAAGGGCCTCGAAGCCAAGGTCCAGCCGTGGGCCGCGCCGAAGCCCGATCCCGACGGCGGATCGACGGACGTCGGCGACGTCAGCTGGGTCGTGCCCATGCTGGGATTGAGTGTCACCACGGCGCCCCTCGACGCCCCCTGGCACGCCTGGCCGGTGGTGGCCTGCGGCGGGATGTCGATCGGCCACAAGGGGCTCGTCTACGCCGCCAAGGCGATGGCGGCGACGATGGTGGACCTTTATGAGGAGCCCCTGACCGTCCAGGCGATCCAGGCCGAGTTCAAGGAGAAGACCAAGGGCATCGTCTACAAGCCCTTCATCCCGGAGGGGCCTCCGCCCCTGCCGAAACGCTGAACCGCAGGCCGGGGCAGCCCGCGCCGACGAGGAGGTCGATCATGGGCAAAAGAGCTTGCTTTTCGCGATCCCTGACCATCTCTCCGATCATCCTGGCGCTCGCGGTCCTGCTGTCCTCGGCGCCGGCCCAAATCGCCGCGGGTCAGGACCAGCCGTCCCTCACCGGTCTCCAGCGTCTCGAGAAGCAGATCAAAGACGTCATCGAGGGCGAAGAAGGCGAGGTCGGCGTCTCGCTCCTGCACATCGAGACCGGCCGCGCTCTGGCCGTCAACGGCGACACGCCGTTCCCCATGGCCTCGGCCTTCAAGGTCCCTCTGCTCGTCGAGGTCCTGTCCGAGATCAAGGAGGGACGTTTCGCGCTCGACGACGAGGTCCGGGTCCAGAAAACCGACCAACACATGGGTAGCGGCATGCTCTCGAGCCTCACGGCCCCGGGCATCGTCCTCTCGATCCGCAACCTCATCAACCTGATGATGCTCATCAGCGACAATTCCGCGACCGACATGCTCCTGGCCAAGGTCGGCGCGGAGAAGGTCAACGCCAGGCTGAAGGCGTTGGGCGTCGCCGGCATATCCGTCAACCGGCCCTGCCAGAAGTTGATCATGGATTTCCTGGGGATGGATTACGCGAAATTCGGGCACTTGCCCCTCGACGAGATCACGGCCGCGCGCCGCGGGGGCGGCCGATGGACGCCGGAGGACGAGAAGAGGGCCGTGCTGGCCTTCAGCGCCGACCTCCAGGACCAGGCCACCCCCAAGGCCATGACCGCTCTCTTGGCCAAGATCTTCCGCAAGGAGATCATCGACCCGGCCTCGTGCGAGCTCATGCTCGACATCATGCTGAAGTGCCAGACCGGCGAAGGCCGGATCAAGGCCGGGCTCCCGCCGGGAACGGCCCTGGCCCACAAGACGGGAACGATCGCCGGGACCGTCGACGACTGCGGCATCATCTATCTCCCCGACGGGCAGGGCCATCTCGTGCTGACCGTGTGGACGAAGAACTTCATGGGCGATACGGAGGACGTCGAAGCCCTCATCGCCAGGATCGCCCGGTTCGCCTACGACTACTTCTATTTCACGGACGGCGCCCCGGTCCGTTGAGGAGCGCGCGCTCTCGGAACGACCGGGCCCCTGGACTACAGAGAATCCAGGGCCGGGACAGAATTATCAGGGGGAAACGGGGTTATTTCGGTGGTGGAGCTGACCAGGATCGAACTGGCGACCTCTTGAATGCCATTCAAGCGCTCTCCCAACTGAGCTACAGCCCCACCGGGGAGGGTCTCTCAGCCCGTTTCCGGGCTTCAAAGACTGGCGGATTATAGCAGAACCGTCAGGCCCTTTCAACTCATATCCTATTGACAGCTAAGATCCCCTGGAGGGAGCGGATTGACGGCCTTCAGGGCCTGTGCGAATATAGGGCCAGCTCCCATGCGACCCGATGACAGGGACCCGGAAACCGTCGACGACGAGATGGCGGCCGTTTTCAGGGGCAAGACCCCCGTCGAGCGGCTACGCGTCGCGTTCGGACTGTGGACCTCCACCAGGACTATGCTCGAGAGGCTCCTCCGGTCCCAGCACCCCGACTGGGACGACCGAACCGTCAAGGGGGAAGTCGCGAGAAGGATGTCTCATGGAACAGGATGAGCTCCTGAGACACGCCGCACGCTGCTTTGTCGAGCACGGCATCCGCTATTTCGTGACCGGCGCCGTCGCCGCCATCGCTTACGGCGAGCCGAGGCTGACGAACGATATCGATATCGTGGCCGATCTCGACGAAGACAAGATCCCAGGGCTCAAGAGCTGTTATCCGACGGACGAATTCTATTTCGACGAGGAGTCCGCTAGGCGAGCGGTACGAACGAGGTCCCAGTTCAACATCATCCATCCCGGCTCCGGCCTGAAGATCGATGTCATGATCACCCGGGGCGATGAGTTCGATCAGAGTCGCTTCCGGCGGGTGCGTCGGCTCAAACCCCTCGAAGATACCGAAGTCGACTTCGCCTCGCCTGAGGACGTGGTCCTGAAGAAAATGGACTTCTATCGGCAGGGAGGCTCCGATAAGCACCTGCGTGATATCGCGGGCATCCTCAAGATCTCTGCGGACGCCATCGACCTCGCTTATATCGAGGCCTGGGCCCGGAAGCTCGGTCTGGCGGAGATATGGGCGGCAGTGTCAAAAAGGGCTTGAGGGCTTTAACTATTTCCCGAGCTCCGCGAGGGCCTGAAGACGATCTAAGACGGCTTAAGATCGCTACTTCTCAATGATCCTGTACTCGTAAAACTGCACGCCGCGGTCGCGGTCGAGGAGAAAGAGGCGGTCCCCGCGGATCCAGATCCCGTCCACAAAGTGGGTCACCGGGATCGCCCCGAGGAGAACGCCGTCCGGGGCGAAGACCTCGAGCTTGTACATGTCCGTTTTCCTGAGGCCCGTGCCGCCCACGACCTTCCGGGTCGAGCCGCGGTCGACCGAGCCCGAAACCATGATCGTGACCTCCTCCTCTTTCCGGATCTGCCGGTCGCGGGTCACGACCCAGATGCGCCCCTTGCCGTCGGCGGCTAAGGCGTCGGTCACGCGGTTCAGCTTGGGTCCGAAGTAGCGGGTGGAATTCGCCGTGACCTCCTGTCGGCCCTTCTCGATGAGCTTGGTCGAATAGTTGAGCGGGCGGTCGGCCCGCCAGAGGAGCCGCCCTTCGGGCGAATATTTCTCGACCCGGTTCTGATA
>CAYOYQ010000005.1:0-31298 GCA_964408215.1 uncultured Eubacteriales bacterium | reverse complement strand
CGGCCCGCCAGAGGAGCCGCCCTTCGGGCGAATATTTCTCGACCCGGTTCTGATACACGAAGCACAGGCAGATGCGGTCTTCTCCATCGACCGCAAAGTAGCAGGAATTCCCGATCCTGTTGGTCGTTTCGTCGCCGTAATCGAAGGGCTCGCCGAATTCGCCGGTGACCTCGAGGTCCGGCCCCAGGAGCTTGACGAGCGCGGGCTTGGCCTCCTCCTTCGCGACACCGCCCATCCCGAAGATGACGGCCACCTGGGCGACGATCGGTCCGGAACCGAGGAGCCGCATCCTGTCGATCCTGAGCTTGGTGATGGGCGTCGTCTTGAGGACTTCCCAACGCGGCGAGAACACCTGGATCCTTCTTTGCGCGGGATCCAGGACATGGATGTTTCCCTGGCGATCGATGCAGATCGAGCTCAGGCTCTCGAACTCGCCCGGCCCTTGCCCTCGCCGGCCGACGGTCCGGACGTACTTGCCGTCAGGGCCGAACACCTGGATGCGCTGGTTGCCGCTGTCGAGGATGAAGATGTTGCCGGCGGCGTCCACGGCCATGTCGAGGGGCGAGCTGAAAGCCAGGTTTTCGTCTTCCGTGTCGACGTCCCCGATCGTCCGGACGAACTCGAGCGCGATCTTCGGGTTGTCTCCCCAAACCCCGCCCTTCTTGTTGTGAACGACGCGGACGCCGTCGACGGTCTCGATCTGCTGGGCGGAGGCGAAGACGGCGACGAGAAGCAGGAATAAGAATGATGGCCATAAGGTCTTCGGCGTCATGGTCTGTTCTCCTCGAGACGAGATCATTATAGGGAAATCGGGGACACGATACGAATTCCGGAGAATTCGTTCATGTCCCCGGTTTCCTGGTCGATTGACCGGGCGGCGGGCGCTATGGTAAGTAGGAGACACTGCATCCGAAGGAGGCCCGCATGACCGCGTCCGCCCGTCCTAAATCGAACATATTCTTGATCTTAGGTCTTGGAGCGATCGGCCTTTCCACCCTTATGACCCTATCTCCGGTTCATCTCCTGGCCGGCATCCCCGCTTCGCAGACGGCCGCGGACGGCGGGCCGCTCGCCCCGACGGCGCTCCGCTGCGAATACCTCGAGAACCCGATGGGCATCGACATGGCCAAACCGCGCTTCTTCTGGGTCCTCGGGCACACGGAGCGGGGCCAGGTCCAATCAGCCTACCAGATCGTCGTCTCGACCGATCCGAGAGCCGTCACAGGCGACGTTTGGGACAGCGGCAAGGTCGCTTCCTCCAAGTCCGTCCAGATCGCCTTCGCCGGGAAAGCGCTCGAGAGCGGCAAGACCTACTTCTGGAAGGTCAGATCGTGGGACTGCGAGGGCCGCGAGAGCCCGTGGAGCGCCGTCGCCCGCTTCGATACCGGCCTCTTCAATAAAAGCGATTGGAAGGGCGCCTGGATCGGCACTAAGAACCAGCTCCGCAAGGAGTTCGCGCTCAAGGGACGGGTCAGTCGGGCCCGGGCCCACATCGCCGGGCTCGGTTATTACGAGCTGCGCCTGAACGGGCGCAAGGCCGGCAACCACGTCCTCGACCCGGCCTGGACGACCTATGACAAGCGCGTCCTTTATGTAACCTACGACGTGACCTCCTTCCTGCGCGAGGGAGGGAACGCCGTCGCGGTGACGCTCGGCCAAGGCTGGTATAAATCGCGGGCTTTGCTCCTCCAGCTCGACATCGAGCTCGAGGACGGGACGGCCGTGAGCCTCGCGAGCGATACGTCCTGGCGCGCCGCCGACGGCCCCATCTTCGCCGACAGCGTTTACGACGGAGAATCTTACGACGCCCGCCGCGAGACGCCCGGCTGGGACCGCCCGGGATTCGACGACAAGGCTTGGCCCGCCGCCGAGGCGGTCAAGGGCCCGGCCGGCGTTCTCTCAGCCCAGCTCATGCCGGCCATCCAGGTGGTCGACACGATCGTCCCGCTCAAGATGTCCAACCCGCTCCCAGGCGTCTACGTCTTCGACATGGGCCAGAACTTCAGCGGCTGGGCCCGCCTCCGCGTCGAAGGCCCGCTCGGCACGGACGTCCGGCTGCGCTTTGCCGAGCTCCTCTACGACAACGGCATGCTCAACCAGGAGAACCTGCGCTCGGCCCAGGCCGAGGACCACTACATCCTCAAGGGCGCCGGCGAGGAAGTCTGGGAGCCCCGCTTCACCTACCACGGCTTCCGCTACGTCGAGGTCACGGGTTTCCCGGGAACGCCCAAGCTCGATTCGATCCGGGGCCGGGTCGTCCACTCGGCCGTCGAGCCCATCGGCAGCTTCGCCGCGTCGAAGGACATCCTCAACGGCCTCCAGCGCATCATCACCTGGGGCCAGAAGACGAACCTCCACAGCATCCCGACCGACTGCGACCAGCGCGACGAGCGCATGGGCTGGATGGGCGACGCCCAGGGCACGGCCGAGGAAGCCATCATGAACTTCGACATGGCCGCGTTCTATACGAACTTCGTCCGCGACATCCGCGACGTCCAGGACGAGAAGGGCCGGATCACCGACACGGTGCCGCACATCTGGGGCTCGCGGCCGGCCGACCCGGCCTGGGGCACCGCCTATCCGCTCATTTGCTGGTACATGTATCAGTACTACGGCGACACGCGCGTCCTCGAGGAGCACTACGACGGGCTGAAGAAGTACGTCGAGTTCCTGAGATCGACGGCCGAGAACGGCGTCCTCAAGTGGTTCAACTACGGCGACTGGGTGGCCATCGAGAAGTGCCCGGGGGCGCTGACCTCGACCTTCTATTATTACTATGACGCCCGGATCATGGCCGATGCCGCCCGGGTGATCGGCAAGACCGCCGACGCCGCCCTCTACGACAAGCTGGCCGCCGAGATCAGGGCGGCCTTCAACCGGGAGTTCTACGACCCGAAGACGGGCAATTACGGCGACGGCACCCAGGCGGCCAACACGTTCGCGCTCTTCCTCGACATCCCCACGGAGAAGCAGGGCGGGGCCTGGGGACGGCTGTTCGACGACATCGTCTACAAGCACGACTCGCATTTGACGACGGGCATCTTCGGCACGAAGTACATCATGGAGCTCCTGACCCGGACGGGCAACTCCGACCTGGCTTACGACATCGCCTGCAAGACCGACTTCCCGAGCTGGGGCTACATGATCCAGAACGGCGCGACGACCCTCTGGGAGCTGTGGAACAAGCGCGAGGGGCCGTCCATGAACTCGCACAACCATCCCATGTTCGGGAGTGTCGGGTCGTGGCTCTACAAGGCCCTAGCCGGGATCAACCTGGCCCCCGGGACGTCGGGCTTCGAGAAGGTCGTCTTCGCGCCGCAGATGGCCCGCGACCTGCGGCACGCCTCGGGCTCGACCCGGACCGTGCGCGGCGAGGTCGCTTGCGCGTGGTCGCGGACGGAGACGTCCGTGCGCATCGAAGTCACGGTCCCGGTCGGCGCCGAGGCCGAAGTGGTCCTTCCGAAGCTCAACATTCGGGACATCCAGATCAGCGAGGGCGGCAAGACGGTGTGGGCGGACGGCAAGTTCTTGGCCGGGCCGAGCGGGATCGCCGGGGCCGAGGACAAGGACGGCGCCATCCGCTTCAAGACGGGCGGCGGCCGCTATGTCTTCGTTCTGGAGGGAAAGTAGCCTGCCGCGCTGGCTGAAACAAGGGAGATGAACATGGATTTCAAAGACCTGTCCAAAAAGCGCTACAGCGTCCGGGCCTATAAGCCCGATCCGGTCGAGGACGACAAGCTGGCCCGGATCCTGGAGGCCGCGCGCATCGCCCCGACGGCGGCCAACCGCCAGGCCTTCCGGATCATCGTCGTCCCGGTCAAGGGCCGCGAGGCGGAATTGCGCCGGATCTACGGCCGCGATTGGTTCCTCCAGGCCCCGCTCGTCCTCGGCGTCTGCGCCGTGCCTTCGGAAGCCTGGGTCCGGAAGACGGACGGCTGGAACGCGGCCGAGGTCGACGCGACCATCGTCATGAGCCACATCGTCCTCGCGGCGGCCGAGGAGGGGTTGGGCACGTGCTGGATCGCCGCGTTCGATCCGGCGGCCGCCCGGGAGGTGCTGGGCCTCCCCGCCGAGGTCATCCCGTCCGCCTTCACGCCCCTCGGCTACGCGGCCGATTTCCCCTCGCCGAAGAAACGCCGGCCGCTCGACGAGCTCGTCCGCCGCGACCGCTGGTAGAACAACTTACGGAGAGAGATCATGAGCACCAAACGGCTCGCCCTTCCGGCTTCGGCCCTCCTCGTCGCGGTCGTCGCGGTCCTCGCCGCCGCCGCGCAGATGACCCCCTGGCTGCAATGGACCTTCCTGCCCCAGGCTCGCGTGGACGAGATCATCGGCGAAGCCTCGGGCGAAACGGCCGCGAACCACGTCATGGCCATGTGCGGCTTCCCCCGCAACCGCAAGTCCACCGAATACGCGGCGACCTTCGCCGAGGCCCAGTACGTTCTCGACCGCCTTAAGGAATACGGATTGGCCGAGGCGGCCATCCTGCGCTTCCCGGGCGGCGAGACCTGGGACGGGATCAAGGGCGAGCTCTGGGAGGTCCGCCCCGGCCGGGAGAAGATCGCCTCCTACACCGACCTGACGGCCATGCTGGCCTCGGGCAGCACATCGGCCGACGTCACCGCCGAGCTCGTCTGGGTCGAGGAAGGCGAGGCCAAGGACTTCGAGGGCCTGGACGTCAAGGGTAAGATCCTGCTCACCTCGGGTTCCGCGGGGGCCGTGCACAACACGGGCTGTCTCAAGAACGGCGCGGCCGGCGTCGTCTCGTTCGCCTCGCCGCGGCCGCTCTTCGACCCGCTCCTCATCCCCTGGGGCGGGCTCTACGCCCGGGGCGGCGAGGCCAAGTTCGCCTTCCTCATCCCGCCGCGCGAGGGCGTCCTCCTCCGCGACCGGCTGAAAGGGGGCGAAAAGATTGTCGTCCACGCCGTCGTCGAGGCGAAGACGGAGAAGGCCGAGCTTCAGGACATCGTCGCCGCGATCCCCGGCACGGACCCCGGCGGCGCGGAGGTCATCGTCACGGCCCACATCTTCGAGGGCTACGCGATGTTCGGCGCCAACGACAACTCGTCGGGATCGTCGGCCATCCTGGAAGCGGCCCGGACCCTCCAGACGCTCATTGCCGACGGCCGCCTGCCCCGGCCCAAGCGGACCATCCGCTTCCTCTGGGCGCCGGAGTTCTCCGGGACCATCCCTTATGTGAAGGCGGAGGCGGCCCGGACCGCCCGGACCCTCTGCGACATCAATCTGGACATGGTCGGCGACCAGCTGACGAAAAGCCTGGCCTTCTTCACGGTCATGCGCACGACCTACGGCAACCCCCATTACGTCAACGACGTCGTCGAGAACTATTACCGCTACGTCGGCGAGGCGACGCGGAGCTACGTCACCAACGGCATGGACGAGGAGATGAACCGGCGCATCGTCGCCCCGACCGGCAGCGAGGAGCCGATGTATTACTACGTCGGCACCCACTTCGGGTCCTCCGACCACGAGGTCTTCAACGATTGGGCGATCGGCGTCCCCGGGGTCGTCCTGAACACCTGGCCCGACAAGTGGTACCACACCTCCGAGGACCGGCCCGACAAGATCGATCCGACCCAGATGAAGCGGGCCGTCATCATCACGGCCGCTTCGGCCTACACGATCGCCGCGGCCGACGACGCCCAGGCCGTCCGGATCGCCGGCGAGATCGTCTCCAACGCCTCGGCCCGGATCGGCCACCAGCTCGCCCGGGGTCTCGAGGAGATGAGCCGGGCGGATACCGCTGCCTTCCCGGCCGTTTTCAAGCGCGCCCGCGGTTCTATCGAGGCCTCGGCCCGGAACGAGCGGGCCACGCTCGATTCGGTCGCCGAGCTGGCCGACGACAAAGCCGGGTTCGACCGTCATCTCGCCGAGCTCAAGGCCGCGGTCACGGCCATCGAGTCCGGCCATCTGCGCGCGATCGACGACGCCATGCGCCGCCAAGCGGCGGCGTTCGGGACGAAGCCGGTCGACCTCCGGCTCACGGTGGCCGAGAAGAAAGCGGCCGCCCTCGTTCCCAGGCCGTTGCCCAAGATCACGGCGAACGGCTACGGCGGCTATCAGGCCGCGATCCAGGATGCGCGCAAGGCCGCGAGCGCTCGACCCGCGGCCGCCGGGACACAACCCCCGGCCCCCGGTCCCGGCCGCGGCGGACAGCGCAACGCCTCGGAGATCCAGCTGCTCTGCGACGGCTGGAACAGCGCCCTCGACATCAAGAAGATGCTCGACACCCAGTTCCGCGACGAGACGCCCCTCGAGGCCGTCATCGCCCACCTGGAGCTATTGAAAAAGGCGGGGCTCGTCAGCTTCTAGGCGCCGACTTCACGCGTTCCCAAAAACCGCGCGGCGAGACGACCGCCATCGGCCCGATCTCGCGGCACGCGAGAAGCTCGGCATCGCCCGTGACGAAGACCGACGCGTTGCCGTTCAAGGCCGCGGAGACGAGGACCCGATCCGCTTGATCGCCGACGGGCAACCCCGCCGACTCGCCCGGGACCGCCATTTGCGCGCCGTCGCGAAGCATCGAGGTCATATCCGAAATGAGACTGGCCGGCACGCCGATCTTCCCCGAAAGAACGGACGCGACCTCCTCGAGTAAAGCCCGGGATATGACGAGCTCGTGACGGGCCAGGACCTCGCGCACGACGTCCGCGCAAAGGCCACGCGCGGCCACGGCCCCGACGATGACGTTGGTGTCGAGGAAAACCCTCATGAGATCGCGGCGAAGATGTCCTCGTCCGCGAGATAGCCGCGGGCCTCGGCGAACGGCATGATCCGGCGGCGTAGCTCTTCGAACGTCTCGAGGCGGATCTGGCGCCTGAGCGCCTCACGGACGATCTCGCTCCGGTTCTTCCCCGTCCGCCGGCTGGCCTTCGAGAGAAGCGCCTCGAGCTCCTCGTCCAGGCGGATGGTCACGGTCGCTTTTTTCATGTAATACATTGTAATACGTCTTTCTCCTCCGGTCAAGCATCGGTTCCGATGGCCGCCTCTTCAGGCGAGCTTGTATATAAAGACGCCCGGGCCAGCCGGGAAATCTCAAAAAAGATCCCCCGAGCCCTTGACTCTGACGTTACGTCATAGTGTAGAGTGGAGCTGTGGACAAGGCCATGAAGAAGACCGGCTACCTCATCAGGGAGTTCGCCAAGCTGACCCGCGTGACGGTCCGGACGCTCCACTACTACGACCAGATCGGGCTGCTCAAGCCGAGCTTCGAGCGCCCGAACGGCTACCGAGTTTACACGGACGCCGATCTGCTCAAGCTGCAACAGATCGTCACCCTGAAGTTCATGGGCTTCTCCCTCGAGGAGATCCGCCGGCTCCTCGCGAGCAAGGGCTTTGAGGCCGTCAAGGCCCTCAAGGTCCAGTCGGCGGCGGTCAGGGACGAGATCGCTCGTCTCCGCGAGGCCTCGCGGGCGATCGACGGGGTCCTGGCCGCCCTCGAGAAGGACGGCCGCATCCACAAACGCAAACTCATCAAGATCATGGAGGTCATTCAAATGGGCGAAGACGTCAAGAAAGCCTGGCATGAGAAGTTCTTCACCGAAGAAGAGCTCGAGAAATTCAAGGAGCTCGGGAAGAAGTACACCCCGGAGGACATGGCCGCCTACCAGAATCGCTGGGGCACCCTCATCGCCGAGGTCAAGGCCAATCTCGGCCTCGACCCGGCCGGCGACAAGGCCCAGGACCTGGGCCGGCGCTGGACCGCCCTGCTCGACGAGGTCTACGGCGGCCAGCCGGCCCTCAAGGCCCAGATCGCCAAGGCCTACAGCGCCGGGGCTATCCCTAAAGAATACAACATGATAGCCCCCGAGGTCTGGGACTTCATCAAGAAGGTCCATGCCGCGGCGGGCGGAAAAAAGCGAGAATAGCCTCGAAGGCGGCGGGGGGCCGCCATCGCCGACGCGGTCCTTTCGGAGGTCGTCGCGCTGCATCTCCATCTCGAGAACCTGTCCCGCCGGGAAGGCCTCCGCCAGAGCTATCTCGACAAAGGCCTAAAGGCTGCCGCCGGGGCCCTCAAATAACCGGGACGGCGAACGCTTAGAGCATATGGGTGGACGCGAGACATAGCCCCGCGGACATAACCCGGCCGAAGAAGATACGTATTTAAACGTGATACAATTCCTTCTACCAAAAACCCCAAGGGAGGTCCGTGATGAAACCTAAACTCGCCCTTTTGAAACGTTCCACCCTGGCCGCGTCACTCATCGCCGTCCTGCTTCTCCCCGCCTGCGCGGTCAAGACCGCGAGGACCGGGGCCGCGGCCCCCGCCGCCCCCGCGGGCATCAGCCTCGAATACAAAATGCCGGCCGGACGGGCCCTGACCTATGCGAGTGACGAGGAAATGGGCCAGGTCATGGACGTCATGGGGCAGACGATCGACGCCCATACGAAAAGCGGAGGGACCTTCACCTTCGTCGCCAAGGGCAAGAAGGACCAGAACCTGCTCCTGGGCGTGACCATCGACGACATGTCCATGGCCATCACCGGCCCCATGGGCGACCAGTCGCCCGATATGAGCGGGGTCAAGGGCAAAACGTTCGACATGACCGTCTCGCCGCTCGGCTCGGAGATCGACGTCTCCGGCGCCGAGGCCATCACCTATACGACGGCCAACGGGACGAGCGATGTCGCCTCGGGCTTCAAGCTCTTCTTCCCCGACCTGCCCGGCAAACCCGTCAAGGTCGGCGACACGTGGGAATCGACCGCCGGGTTGGACCGGAAGTCCGACGGAATGAACGTCCGGCTGGACTTCAAGAACCTCGAGACTTTCGACGGCCTCGAGACGGTCGACGGCAGGGAATGCGCCAGGATCAAGTCCCAGGTCACGGCCACGATCTCCGGCACCGGGAGCCAGCAGGGCATGGACGTGGCCATGTCCGGGACCGGCAAGGGCACGAACACCTGGTACTTCGACATCAAGGACGGGATCTACGTCAAGTCGACCTCGGACATGACGATGGAAATGGCCATCTCGGTCAGCGCGGCCGGCATGACCATCCCGATGACCATGACGCAAAAGGGCGAGCTCACGCTCGTCCCGAACAAATAGCCGGCCCGCCGCGGCCCGGACGTCGGCGCGACGGGGAAAGGACGTCGATGGCCGTCAGGTCCCTGGCCCCTCTTGTCGAGTGTCTCGGTCTGGCCCTGCTCGTTCCCTCGGCCGGTGGCGGGCAGGACGTCGTCCCGCCTCGGCAACAGCACACGTCGATCGTCATCAACATCGAGGTGCCGGTCCGCGTCCTGCGCAAGGACGCCTTCGTCGACGGGTTGACCCTCGCGGATTTCGAGGTCTTCGAGAACGGCGTCCGCCAACCGGTCGAGGCCGTCTACCTGATCCGGGACAGAGAGGTCCAGCGCGAGGAGACGGCGCCCGGGTCCTCGCCGCCGCGGCCGCACAAGGTCCGCAACTACGTCCTCTACCTCGACCTCAAAGAGTATATGCCCAAGGTCGGCGAGGCCCTCGACTTCTTTTTCAGCGACGTCCTCGGCGCCGAGGACTCGCTCTTCGTGGTCACGCCGGCCAAGACCTACAAGTTCCGGTCAGAATACCTGGCCCGCGTCTCGCGCCGGGACGTCGCCGAGAAGCTCAAGGGCATCCTCAGGACCGACATCCAGATCGGCAATTCGCGGTACCGGAACATGATGGTGGATTTCTACAAGCTCGAGGACGAGGAGTTCCCGCCGGAGATGGCCGACGTCAAGGAAAACCTCCTCTTCGAGCAGGCCAAGGACATCCGCGACCTGACCGAACTCACCGAAGAACGGGTCTTGGGCTTCGCGGACGTCCTGAAGTCCCTTGAAGGGGAAAAGCACGTCTTCCTGATCTTCCAGAAAGAGGTCCTGCCGGCCCACAGCTTCGCGGACGACCGCCAGGCCGAGCTGGTCAAGCCTGTGGTCTTCGACATCGAGAAGATCAAACGCTACTTCTCCGACGCGGCCATCACCGTCCACTGCCTCTATATCACCAAGAAGCCGGCCTTCGCCACCCGGGACCTCGTCCAGGGCCGCCAGACCCTGACCTCGCAGCTTCTGGAGCTCTCATCCGACATCTTCGCCTCCTTCCGGGAGATGGCCGTGGCCACGGGCGGCCTCACGGAGACGACGGCCAACCCGAACGCCGCGCTCCGCCAGGCGGCCGAGGCCTCGAGCAACTACTACCTCCTCTATTACCGGCCGCTCGATTACCGGGCGGACGGGCGGTTTCAGGAGATCGTCGTCCGGGTCAAGGGCGAGGGCCTCAAGGTCACGCACCGCTTGGGCTACGTCGCCGACTGAACGGCGGGCGCCGGATCACGGCCCGAGCCTCGCGGGGCTGGATTTTCGTTGGCGTCGGATCTGGAGACACATTATAATAGGTTCTTCTCCCTTTTCCGGGAATCCTCCCGAGCCGGGCCGGAGAGAGGAACTCAACAGGAGCAGCTATGACCGCCCATAAGCCGAAGCGCATCGAGGACGCAAGGAAGAAAGATGACCTCATCGTCATCACCGGAGCGGGCGGCTTCATCGCCGGATCGCTCGTCCGCTATTTCCACGACAAGGGCTTCAGCCGCATCCGGGCCGTCGACAAGAAGCCCCTCGACGAGTGGTACCGGCGGACGCCGGGCGTCGAGGACCTCGTCCTCGACGTCAGCTACCGCACGAACTGCATCAAGGCCTGCGAGGGGGCGGTCGAGGTCTACAACCTCGCGGCGGACATGGGCGGCATGGGCTTCATCGAGCGCTACCGGGTCGAGTGCCTCCGGTCGGTCCTCATCAACACCCACATGATCGAAGCGGCGGAGCGGGCCGGGGCCGACCGCTACTTCTACTCGTCGTCGGCGTGCGCCTACAACATCGACCTCCAGAAGGACACCGAGTCCCGGGCCCTCAAAGAGTCCGACGCCTACCCGGCCAACGCCGAGCGCGGGTACGGCTGGGAGAAGCTCTTCTCGGAGATCGTCTGCCAGGAGTACTGGGCCGAGCGCGGCCTCAAGACGGCCATCGCCCGGTTCCACAACGTCTACGGGCCCTACGGCACCTGGGACGGCGGCCGCGAGAAGGCCCCTGCGGCCCTGTCCCGCAAGGTCATCGAGGCCAAGGATAAGGGCAGCACCAGCGTCGAGATCTGGGGGGACGGGACGCGGACCCGCAGCTTCATGTGGATCGAGGACTGCCTCAACGGCATCGACATGATCATGCATTGCGACGAGCTCATCGCCACGCCGATCAACCTGGGCTCGAGCGAGCTCGTCTCGATCAACGAGCTGCTCACGATCATCGAGGGGATCGCCGGGTACAAGGTCGAGCGCCGCTACGACCTCGAAGCGCCCAAGGGGGTCGGCGGGCGCAACTCCGACAACACGATGATCAAGCGCGTCCTGGGCTGGGAGCCGTCGACGCCGCTCGGCGCCGGGCTGGCCAAGACCTACGCCTGGATCGCCGAACAGTACGCGGCGCGCAAGGCCGGAAAGAAGGTCGTTCTCTAAGTCTCGGGCGCCGTCCGGACGAAGCCGCGCCCGACGGCGAAGACGAAATACCCGATCGAGGCGACGAGGAACGCGGTCTTGTAGCTTGCCTCGGTGATGCGGCCGAGGAAATAGAGGACCGGCGCGGCGAGGCAGGCGGCGAGAGAGAGGAGGGCCAGGGCGCCCGAGAGGCCTTTCAGGAAACGGCTTTTCATGCGCTCCTCCTTCGGACCGCCATCAGGCCCGTGTAGGCCGCGACGGCGATGAACCAGCAGGGCAGCCACCGGAAGTAGAGGTGGATCGGCAGGACGAAGGCCACGGCGAGCGTCCCGAGCCAGGCGGCCAGGGCGGCGCCGTTGAAGGTCCATCCGCGCTTCTCGGCCCGATACTGCTCGAGGCCGAGGCGGGGGAAAATCCAGTGCTCGGCGAAAACGACGGCCCCGATCGGCATGAGGACGAGGCCGTAGATCGCGACATAGTCGAGGAGCTTCAGAAAGAAGATGGGGAAGCAGGCCAGGACGGTCGTCACGATGCCGGCGATGAGGGTGATCTTCCAGCGCGGCCAGTTGGGCGTGACCGTCTGCAGGGCCAGGCCGGCCCTGTAGAGCGTCGGGTTGGCCGTCGTCCACCCGGCGAGAAGGACCCCGGCGACGCCGGCCAGGCCGGCCGCTTCGAAGGCCATGAGGCCGGGGTGCATCTCGCGGCCGATCGCGGCCACCATGACGCCCGAGGCCATCCAGGCGAGCATGTGGCCGGGATAGACGCCGAAGGCCGTGAACAGGCCGTAGGTCCATCGCTTGGCGTAGCGGAAGAGGGCCATGTCCGACAGGCCGATGTGCATGGCCAGGTTGCAGAACCAGGCGAAGAAAAGGACGTGCCAGAAGCCCAGCTTCTCTTGGCCGGCGATGGCGACGCCGTTCCAGATCTTGGTCGTGGCCACATCCCAGAGGTTACCGAGATCGGGCCGGACCCCGAGCCGCGGCAGCACGGCCACGGCACCGGCGATGAAGACGAAGAAGATCCAGGGCGAGGCGATCGCGGCGAAGCGGCTGAGCTTGGAGAAGCCGAGGATGGCCATCGTCGTGAAGGCGGCGCCGAGGACGATGACGATCGCGATCCAGCCGAGGTTCGGCGGGAGCACGGTGCCGAGCTGCGGGATGGGGATGCCGAAGAGGAGGCCGACCGCCGTGGCCGCCACCGAGATCATGGCCCCGGCCAGGATGCAGTAGAGGAGGGCGTTGGCGATGTTGTAGATGAAGGTCACGCCCGGGCCGGCGATCTTCTTCAGGTACCAGTAGAGGGTCAAGCGGGTTCGCACGGCGATCGGGGCGCAGACGAAGGTCCAGGACAGGACGGCCAGGAGGTTGCCGAAAAGGAGCCCGAAGATGAGGTCCCGGGCGCCGACGCCGTGGAGGACGAAGAAGGCGCCGATGACGAACTCGGTCGCGGCGACGTGCTCCCCGGCGAAGAGGCCGGCGAACTTGCCGCCGGACTGGAGCTTGTCGGGCGTCACGGGCTCCCGGTCGAACTCGTAGAGCCTGTCCATCGCGGCCGTGAGCCTGGTCCATGGGGTCGCCATGCGCGCCTCCTCAGCCGGGTTATATCAATGATGACAGGCGCGGGTCAACGTCCCAACGGACGGGGCCGGGAACGCTACTTGGCCACGGCCCCGCCGGCCGCGGCTTCCTGCCTCGTGACGATGGGCACATAACCGACTTCCCTGCCCTCGGGGGGCGTCACGAACAGGGCCGGATCGAGCGTCACTAGCTTTCCGAAGCGGGGCGGTGCCATGTAGTCTCTGTCAAGGGTCCAGGCGGCGTGGATCTTCTCGACGAACGCCTGCAGCTTGGCCTTTTTCTCCGCGCTCCAGGCATACTGCTGAAAGGAGGGCTGATCGACGAAACGATACCAGGAATAGGTCACGAGCGATCCGTCGGCCAGCCGAACCCGGTAAGGACCCGCTGCGGGTCCGGGCTGGCCCCAGGCCCCGCCGAGCGGAGACGTGTAGGACACGCCGGCCTCCGCTCTCCTGAAACTCTGGTTGTGGAGCCGGGTCTCCGCGGGCACGGCCTCCGGCGGAACGGCCAGCCGATCGTCACCGACGTGCTTGAAATACCGGGGGAAGTGGCCCAGGGCGCTCTTGGTCCCGTCGAACCATTCCAATCCCCAGACGTTGCCTTCGAAGATCTTCGTATCGAAGACCTTCTCGACGCCGTGGATCTTCTTTCCGTCCTGGTCGAAGCGGGTCGTTTGGGTCGTCAGGGGCGACTTCCAAGCCCCCATCGGATCGAACTGCCCGGAGCAGGCCGGGCCGCCGTCCCGCCAGGCCTTGAACCCATCGTAAAGGGCCGCTTTCGAATAATAGGTCACGTCCTGGACGAGGAGGGTCCGCCCGTGACCGTCGACCGGGAATCGGAGGTCGGGCAGCTTGGTATAAGCAACGCCCTGAGCGTCCCGCGATTCGAAGGCGGGGACGGTGTTGATCTCCATCGCCCCGCCGCCCATGATCCCCGGCCGGGCATCGAGCCCGCGGCCGTAAATGAAGGGGTAATTGAACAGCTTTCCGATCTTGCTCCAGGTCTCGGGGATATAATAAGCGATCGGTCCTTTGAAGTTGGCGGCGCTCAGGAAGCAGGTCCAGGCCTGGTCCCCGGTCGGGGGCTCCCCGGCCACGGGCTCGGTGAACGGCAGGGCCATGTAGGAGTAGCCCAGGAACTCCCCGTTGGGATCGCCTTGGAAAGGCAGGGCATCCGGGGGGATCAGCAGCCGATTGCTGAGTTGGGCGATCCCCAGCCGCGCGTCCGGCAAGGCCTCGTTGTCATAGAAGAACGACCAGCCGGGGGACGCGACCTCGTAGTCATAGCATTGCGGCGTCGCGTTCATACTGAACTTGGGCGGGCCGTACCGGAAATGGTTCCCGGCCCAATAGCCCAGGCCGCCCTCGACCGTCTGAAAAACGCTCGCGTAGGTCGGCCCGCGTTCGGGCCAATTGTCCCGCGCATAGGTCCCGACGGGGGCGAGGGGCGTGTCCGTGTTGTCGGAGTTGTCGGGGATGATCCAGGCGCTCGGCAGACCGATCTGGAAATTGGCGAGGGGCTCTCCCACGAGCGGCCAGACGGCCGAATAGAAGCCCATGCCGGCGCTGAATTCCGAATGATCCGGGGGCCTGTCCGCATCAAAGCTGATATAGCCGTGCAATCCCCGGTCGTTCGAGCTGACTCGCCCCGCCCCGGGATCTTGCTGATCCTTGGAAACACCGCATCTTCCGGCCGACAGGAGTGAACAGAGAATGAGGATCTTCAAGATACGAACGGAGGACTTCATGGCGCTCCTTTCCCTCGGGCCGACATGCCATCGGACTGCCGGCAGGACGAATTAGGCAACATCTGTTACTAAGATAACCATTATTGTTTGGAAGTACAAACAAGTCAATTAATATTAATCGATTGCGGGGGGTGAGGAGAACCGTTGACGGGTCCTGAAATCGGTTGATAAGGAATGACGATTATGATACTTAGGAACTATGTGAAAATAATTTAAGGAGTGAGGGAATGCATCGACTCATGAGCCTGACCATGATAGGCTTTCTCGCGATCTCGATGGCGGCGGCGGACAAGACGCCCATAGCTTCGTGGTCGTTCGATGACCCGGGTAGCGATGTCGTCCGGGGTTTCCACAGGTCCGTCGACGGCGTGGCCGGCAAAGCCCTCCGTTTCGACGGACAGACCACGGCCGTCATCCGCCCCGCCGCGAAGATGCCCCGTTCGGGTGGGGCGTTCTCGGTCGAAGCCTGGGTCGCCCTGCAGACCTATCCCTGGACCTGGTGCGCGGTCGTCAACCAGGAAAAGGACCGCGAGGCGGGATTCTTCTTCGGCATCGATCCCGAGGGCCGCTTCGGGCTCCAGATCGCCTCGAGCGGAGGATGGCAGGAGTGCCGCTCGAACGCCGGACTCCCTCTTTATTCCTGGAACCACATCCTCGGCACGTTCGATCCGGCCGCGGGGCTCAAGCTCTACCTGAACGGCAAGCCGGTCGGCGAAAAGAAGATCTCGGGAACGCCGCTCTTCGCCCCGGACGCCGATGTCGTGATCGGGCGCAACCAGACGCCCCTCGATCTCACCGAGGAGATCCGGGTCGTCGCACCGGTCGCCTTCTCGTTCGACGGGATCATCGACGAGGTCCGGTTCTACGACGCCGCCCTCTCGGCCGCCGAGGCCCAGGTGTCCGCGGCGCGGCTGAAGCCCTCCGGCCCGTCGCCTCTCCGGCCGCCGGCCCTCCCCGCCGGACCGAAAGGGCCCGGTCGCTTCGGGGCCTACTATACCCGTCTCCGGTACGCCGAGGAATGGGAGGATCCCTGGCGCGTCGGCGAGGCGGCCGATGTCGTCGTCCGCTTCGACGAGACCCCGAACCGGCTCGTTTTCTGGCGCGGCACGAGCTACATCCCCGCCTGGGTCACCGAGAACGGCATCTGGTACACCAACGAATTCTACGAGACCCAGGTCCCGACGATGCCGACCAGCGCCGAGCCCATGGCCGACAAGCAGGCCCGCTTCTCCCACCCCCGCATCCTCGAGTCGAACGACGCCCGGGTGGTCGTGCTCTGGCGATACGCCCCGGTCAGCGTCCACTACGATCTCGTCAACGTCGACCCTCTGACGGGATGGGGCGACTGGGTCGAGGAGACCTATACGGTCTACCCCGACGGCTCGTGCGTCAGGAAGATCCGGGTCTGGTCGTCCAAGCCGAGGCTCGATCCGGCGGAAGGCCGGGAGTGGAACAATTTCCGGCAGTACCACGAGGCCATTATTATCAACCCTCCCGGCACGCGCCCCGAGGACAACATCGAGACGGGCGCGCTGACGCTGGCCAACATGAAAGGCCAGGTCCACACCTACTCCTGGGCCGACGGCCCTCCCGGCGAGAAGGCGGATTTCGACGCCGAGACGCTGGCGACGCTGCATCGGATCAGCGACCTGGACACCCCGGGGCACAAGTGGCTGGTCCGGCCGGCCGGCGGCAACATCCTCAGGGTCAACCTGAAGGCCCGCTTCAGCCCCTACGTCATCGTCGACCCGAGGAACGTGGCCATCGATTGTTACGCCGGGGAGATCATCCGCGAGCGGTCGATCTTCCCGTGGTGGAACCATTGGCCCGTTTCCCAGCAGATCCGCTCGAGCGGCCGCTGGGCCCTCGCTCCCGACCGGGTCTCGCACAGCTCCCTGGCCCACATCCAGTCCTGGCGGCCCTACAAGGAGACGCCCGACGGCGTGACGATGCTCATGCTGAACGGCCTGACCGACAAGCCGGCCGAGGCCCTTCTGCTCCTGGCCAAGTCCTGGCTGTCGCCGCCGGCCATGGAGGTCGAGGGCGGCGAATTCACCGGCGCGGGCTTCGATCCCACCGACCGGGCCTTCGTCGTCGCCCGGACGAAGCCGTCCGGGCCGGCCCGGATCACGTTCACGCTGCGGGCCTCGAAGGGCTCCCCCGCGGTCAACCCGGTCCTGCGGGTCCGGCGCTGGGACGCGCCGCTCCCCCGCGTCGAGATCGACGGGCGGCCGTCGCCGCTCGGCCAGGACGTCCGGGCCGGCCTCGTTCCCGGGCTCGAGGGCGACGACCTCGTCCTCTGGGTCCGCGGCGAATGGACCTCGCTCGTCCGGATCTCGGTCTCCGCGCCCGAGGCGGCGGCGAAGGGAGAGGTCCGATGAAATGGCCCCGCCGTTCTCTCGCCGGAGCGGCCGGCTTACTCCTGTTGGCTGGACGGCTGACGGCGGCCGGCCCGTTCGACGCGGGCGAGTACGCCGCCCGCCGGGCCCGCCTCATGGACAAGATCGCCGACGGCGCGGCCGTTTTCCTGGGCGCCGCGGCGCCCACTTCGGACCTGGGATTCCGGCAGGGGCATGATTTCGCCTATCTGACCGGAGTCCAGATCCCCGACGCCTTTCTCGTGGTCGACGGCTTAAGAAAGGAAAGCACCCTGTTCTTCACCATGTCGGAAGCGGAGGCCGGCGGCGAGGGGCTGCCGCGGGATCTCGTCCGGGACCCCGTGGCCTTTACGGGGGTGGAGAGGGTCCTGCCGGCCGACCGGTTCGGGCCCTTCCTGGCAGGCCTGTGCCAGCGGACCGGGACGCTCTACACGATGTTCAAACCCGAGGAGCTCGGCGCGGAGAACGCCAACGAGAAGCTCAACATCCTTCAAAGGACGATGATCCTGAGCCCGTGGGACGGGCGGCTGACCCGAGAGCTCCAATTCGTCAGGCAGCTCCGCGACAAGTTCCCCCAGGTCGAGATCCGGGACGGCTCCCCCATCGTCTGGGATCTGCGGGAGGTCAAAACGCCGGCCGAGCTCGAGGTCCTTCGCCGGGCGGCCCGGATCGGTGTCAACGCCCACCGGGCCCTGATCCGGTCGACCCGGCCCGGCGTGGCCGAAAAAGCGCTCGCGGCCGTGTTCGAATTCGTCTGCGGCCTCGAGGGCGCGGCCGGCCAGGCCTACGCTCCGATCATCATGTCCGGGAAGAACCACGCCTACGGCCACTACCACGCCTACGACCGCGTCCTGAAGGCCGGTGATTTCGTCATCCTCGACGCCGGCCCCGAATACGCCGATTATCACGCCGACATCTCGACCTCCTTCCCGGCCTCGGGGACGTTCTCGGCCCGCCAGAAAGAGCTCTACGAGGTGGCCCTGGCCGTCCATGACACGTGCCTGGCGAACTACCGTCCCGGGGTCACTTTGAAGCAGGTCGGCGAGAACGTCGCGGCCATGCTCAAGGCCAAGGGCCTGGAGGCCTACGCCAAGGATTTCGCCGGCATCGTCCGTTACGGCGGCTACAACCACATGATCGGCCTAGCCACGCACGATGTCGCCGGCCGGTTCGGCGGGCCCGACGAGATCCTCGTGCCGGGGCTCGTATTCGCCTGCGACATCCAGCTGTTCCGCCTCGAAGAGGAGATCGGCATCCGTATCGAGGACACGGTCGCCATCACCGCAAGCGGCTGCGAGAACCTCTCTCTCGGGGTGCCCCGGACGGTCGCCGAGATCGAGGCCCTGATGAAGGAGGACGGGATCCTCCAAGTCCTTCGGAAAAAGCCCCTTTTCTAAGGAGAGAACGGACATGAGAAGAACGCTCACGGTCATCGCCGTCGTCATCCTGGCCCTCGCCGCCGCCCTGCCCGGGCAGACGGTCGATTACTCCAAGAAGACGCTTCAATCCGAGCGCAGCCGGAGCTACGACGCGATCCACTACCTGGTCAAGATCGCGCTCGACCTCGACCGGAAGTCGTTCGCGGGGACGGCCACGGTCACCGTGTCCTCGTTCGTGGAGGGCCTCGAGAGCTGCGTCCTCGACGCCGAGGAGTTCGCGGTGACCTCGGTCGTCGACGAATATGGGGCGCCCCTGAGGTTCGAACAGACGGGCAAGGAGCTCAAGGTCCTCCTCCCCCGTCCGGCCAAGTTCGGCGAGATCGTGACCTTCACGTGCGCCTACAGCGGCCGGGAGCCGCGGGAAGGGCTCAAGTTCGTGGATGGATCGCCCGACAACCCCCGTCTGGTCTGGTCCGATTCCTGGCCCGACAACGTCCACCATTGGTTCCCGTGCTTCGATTACCCGAACGACAAGGTCACCAGCGAGATCGTGGCCACGGTCAAGTCCGGTCTCAAGGTCGCGTCCAACGGCCGGCTGGTCGGCGTCGCCGAGGACGCCGCGGCGGGGACGGTCACCTACCACTGGTCCCAGGACCTGCCCCACTCGACCTACCTCATCTTCCTGGCCGCCGCGCCGTACGTCGTCGTCCGTGACTCCTTCGGGAACCTGCCGGTGAATTACTGGGTCTACCCCGGGGATGAGGCCAAGGCCGGCCCGACCTACGGCAAGACCCCGGAGATGATCGCCTACTTCAACCGGCTCTTCGGGTACGATTACCCCTGGCAGAAATATGACCAGATCTCGGTCCCCCTCGGAGGAGGCGCCGAGAGCACCTCGGCGACGGCCATGACCTCGCGGATCATGGTCGCGGAGGCGGACGAGCCGGATTTCACCGCCATCGGCATCGTCTCCCACGAGCTGGCCCACCAGTGGTGGGGCGACCTCATCACCCTGCGCAGCTGGGGCCACGCCTGGATGAACGAGAGCTTCGGGACGTACTCGGACTACCTGTATCACCGCCACGACAGAGGCGAGGACGAAGGGGCGATCAATCTCCAGAACAAGCTCAGCGCCTACCTCCGGGAGGCCCACACCCGCTACATCCGGCCGATCGTGTCCGACCGCTACGGCAAGCCGGAGGACATGTTCGACTCGCACAGCTACCCCAAGGGCGCCCTCGTCCTGCACATGCTCCGGTCGATCCTCGGCGACGAGATCTTCTTCCAGACCCTCAGCCACTTCCTCCACCGCTACGCCTTCGACGCGGTGGACACGGCCGATTTCATCCGCTCGGTCAAGACGGTCTCCGGCCAGAACCTCGACTGGTTCTTCGACCAGTGGCTGTTCAAGCCCGGCCACCCCGTCTTCGACATCCGGAACGAATGGGATGCGGCGAAAAAGACCGTCCGCCTCAAGGTCGCCCAGGTCCAGGACTTCGCCAGGGGCGTGCCCGTCTTCCGCGTGCCGGTCAGCGTCAAGATCGTCACGGCCGGAGGGACGGCGACGCACCGCGTCTGGATCCGGGAGCGGGAGGAGACCCTCGAATTCCCGGCCGAGACGAAACCCCTGCTTGTCCGCTTCGACGCCGCGAACGAGCTGATCAAGGAGGCGACGTTCCCGAAGGAAGCGGCCGAGCTCCTCTACCAGCTCAAGAACGACGACGTCATTGGCCGGATGACCGCGGCCGGTGAACTCGCGGGCGCTCCGGACAAACCCGGCGTTGTCACAGGGCTTTCGTGGAGCGTCCGGAGCGATCCCTTCTGGGCGGTCCGGCGGGCCGCCGTCGAAGCTCTGAGCCGAGCCCCTCGGCCCGCGGCCGAAGGCGTGCTCAAGCAGGCCTGCCGGGACTCCCATTCCTCGGTCCGGGCCGCCGCCGTCCAAGCCCTCGGCGCCCTCAAGGACAAGGGTCTGGCCGCGTTCTTCAAGGACCTCTTCGGGAAGGATAAAAGCGTCCGCGTCCGGGCCGAAGCCCTAAAGGCGCTGGGCCTGACCGGGGACGCCTCGCTCGCGCAGTTCCTCCACGAGTCCGCGGCCATCCCGTCCCATCAGAACATGATCCGGCGGGCGGCCGAGGAGGCCCTCAAGCAGCTTGAAAAATAGGGCTTATGAAAAAAACGAAGTGCCTATTCTTGATCCTGTCCTTGGTCCCCTTCCTTATCTCCTGCAACGGGAAGCCCCCATCCCGGCCCGGGGATCGGGCCGGGAGTGAATGGGCCGCCATGAAGGCCCGGCTTGCCAGGGGCTGGAACACCTGGGATACCCGGAGCGTTCTGACGCACGTTCTCTTGCCCGAAGGTTTTTCGATCAGCCTCAAACTGGTCAACGGTCAGTCGGGCGATACGCTGGACGAGGCCCTGCCGGCCAGGGGCGATGACGGCGCCAAAGAACGCGTCATTCCCGGGCCCCATGCCTGGGACGGCTTCTATACCGAGGTGACGGTCGAATGGCAGGGGCTCCGCGTCGCGGTCCGGAGCGCGGCCGTCGACGAAGGGTTCTTCTTGCAGATAAATCCCCTCCGGGGATCGCCCGGCGATGCCATTTTGGCGGACCCGCAAATGCTCTGGGGCAGGCCCGGGGAGATCAAGATCGAAGGCGACACGATCCGGGCCGAGACCCCCTCCGGCCCGACGGAGCTGACCGTCGCCGCGGGTCAACGCCTCGCGGCCGAAGGGAAGTGGCAGTTCTCGTTGGCCGGTCCCATCGCGATCACGACCGATCCCTCCAAGACCGCGCAGGAGATCGGGGAGATCATCGACAGGGCCGCGGCTCGATGGGCCGCCGGCAGATCCAGGTATCCCGAGGCGCCGGACGCTTACGAGGCCCTGCAAACGGTGCTGGCCTGGAACACGATCTACGATCCCGGCAACGACAGGGTCATTTCACCGGTCAGCCGCGCCTGGAGCGCCGGGGGGTGGGTCTTGTTCGAGTGGGACACCTATTTCGCGGCCTACATGCTCTCGCTGGACTGCAAGGAGCTGGCCTACGCCAATGCGATCGCCATCACCGACGAGATCACGGACCGAGGGTTTGTGCCGAATAATTCCCAACCGGGAATAAAGAGCCTGGACCGCTCCGAGCCGCCCGTGGGCGCTTTTGTGGTCAAGGAGATCTACAAAAGATATCAAGACAAGTGGTTCCTCAACGAGGTCTTCGACAAATTGCTGAGATGGAACCGATGGTGGGCCGCCAACCGCGAGATCGACGGCTATCTCTCCTATGGCTCCGATCCTTACGATCATGGACTTCCCTATCACCGGTCCTACAGGGGCATCGGGAACCTCAAGGGGGCCAAGTGGGAGTCGGGCCTGGACAATTCCCCGATGTACGACGAGGTTGTCTACGACAGGATCAGCCATCAGATGCTGCTGGCCGATGTCGGCCTCATGAGCCTCTACATCACCGATTGCCGGAGCCTTTCCGAGATCGCTGCGGTCCTGGGACGAACGGAGGTGGAACAGGAGCTGGATGAAAGGGCCGCGAAGTATGCCGTGATGCTTGAAACCCTCTGGGATGCGGGATCCGGCCTGTACCTGAACAGGGACCTCCTGACGGGGGAATTCAGTCCCAGGCTCTCCCCGACCCTTTTCTACCCCCTGCTGGCCAAGGTCCCGGATCAGAAGCAGGCCGAGCGGATGATGAAAGAGCACTTCTACGATCCTCGGGAATTCTGGGGCGAGTTCATCATGCCGTCCATCGCCCGGAACGATCCGGCCTTCAAGGACAATCATTATTGGCGAGGGAGAATTTGGGCGCCGATGAATTTCCTTGTCTACTTGGGCCTTAGGAATTACGATCTGCCCGAGGCCCGGAAAGACATGGCTGAGAAATCCGAAAACCTGCTCTTAAGATCCTGGCTCGGCGAACGCCATGTCTATGAGAACTACAATGCCGAAACCGGGCGGGGAGACGATGCCGGGAGCTGGAGCGACGAGTTCTACCATTGGGGAGCCCTGCTGGGTTTCATCAGCCTGATGGAGAAGGGTTACGCGCCCTCTCCGGAAGTTCCGCTGAAGGAGGACCGAAGATGAACGTCCGAAAGAACGCCGTCGGGATCCTGATCCTCACGATCGTGATGATCCCTCTCCCCAGCGCCTTCGGCCAGCCCAAGCCCGAGGTCGTGAAGTTCGAGCCGTTCACCTGGAGCTCGGAGCCGCCGGCCGATTGTCCCTTCGAGCGGTCCCGGGAGCTGACAGGGATCCGTTTCCTGGGCCTCAAGAGCGGCTTCCGCTACGGAGACACCTGGTACCCGTCCTGGGCCGCGGACGACAAGCTGTATTCGCCCTGGACGGACGGCTCTTGCTGGCGGTTGGACGGCTCCAGGGAAGGGTGCCAGTCCGGGGAAAACGGCGGCAATGCCGCCCGCACCGGCCAGGCCGTCCTCGAGGGGAACGACCCCCTGGAGCTCAAGGTCTACAGCCTGGGCCTGCACGTCTCCCCGGCCGCCCCCTATCACGGCCGCTATCCCTGCGGCAGCCTGGTCTACAAGGGGACCTGGTACTACGGGACCTACTGCCTGGACCCGAACGGCTGGACGCCCTACGGGCCCCTGACCGTGAACTGGCCCTGGCTGGGTCCCTTCGTCGGGTTCCGCATCTCGACGGACCTCGGCCGGTCCTGGAAAGAGACCCCGCACACTCCCGCGAAACCGCTCTTCGGGGAGACCGGCATCAACGGCTACCCGGTCAAGATCGGCTCGCCCCATTTCGTCGATTTCGGGAAGGACATGCAGCACTCCCCCGACGGCAAGGCCTACCTCGTCGCCCACGGCGCCGCTCCCTCGGACCCGAAGTGGCGGTTCTGGAACGCCAGCTGGATCACCGGCGACCAGGTCTACCTCATCCGCGTGACGCCGTCGCCCGAGACCATTAACGACGCCTCGCAATACGAGTTCTACGCCGGCCGCGACGCCCAGGGGAAGCCCGTGTGGACGGCCGATTTCGCCAAGATCGAGCCGCTCCTCGAGTGGAACAACGCCATGGGCTGCGTCACGGTGACCTACGACGCGCCGCTCAAGAAGTACCTGATGTTCGTCACCGACGGCGGGAACACCTGCGCCCGCATGAACACCTACCTCCTCGAGTCGGACGCCCTCACGGGGCCCTGGCGGCTCGTGGCCTACATGAAGGACTTCGGCGAGCAGGCCTATTTCGTCAACGTCCCTTCCAAGTTCATCAGCCCGGACGGCCGGACGATGTGGCTGCTCTACTCGGCCAACTTCGCCGACGACTGGAACGGCGAGAAGCTGGCCATCCATCCGCCCGGCGGGCACTACGGCCTGGTGCTCCAGAAGATCGAGCTCCTCGGACCGCGCCGTTAACCGCCGCGGCCAAGGACGGGCCGAACGGGGCCCCGTCCTCGCATCGGCCGGCTGAAGCCCTGGCGGCGGTAGCTGTCCAACAGGACCGATAGCGCCGCCGCGATCGGCAGATTCCCGGCAGCGAGATCTCGCGTCTCTCCCGGGTCCGCGCCCAGATCGTAGAGCTGGCCTTTCTCCCCCTCTCGATCCGAGGCGATATATTTCCATTGTCCCTGCCGGATCGCCAGGCCGCCGCTCCCCGCCTGGAAGACGAGGGCTTCATGAAGCGGCCTGCCCCGGGACTTGCCCAGGAGCGCCGGAAGGACGCTCCAGCTGTCCTCGGCGGCGCCGTCCGGAAGCGGCGCGCCGACCAGGTCGGCCAACGTCGCGCACATGTCGCCCAGGCTGACGAGCTCTCCGGAGACCGCTCCCGGCTTGACCTTCCCCGGCCAGCGGACGATGAACGGCACCCGGTGGCCGCCTTCCCAGATATCGCCCTTGTAGCCGCGGAAGTCCATCGCGGATCTATGCCCGTTCGCGCCTTTCTGGCCCCCGTTGTCGCTCGTAACGATGAGGAGCGTATCGTCGCGGATCCCGCGTTTCTTGAGGTGGGCATCGACCTCCCCGACCACCCAATCGAACAAGGCGACGAGGTCCCCGCGCGGGCCTTCCTCGCTCTTGCCTTTCATGAATTCCGGCACGAGCCACGGGACATGGGGGGAATTGGAAGAGACGACGAGAAAGAAGGGGTTGTCCGGTCTTCGCCCGAGATGGCGGTCGATGGCCTCCTTGGCCTTGCCGGCAAGGATGACATCGATGTCTTCCTCCGACCAATCGTCGGCCATCGGTCCCGGCAGGAATCCCGGGAGTCCGCGCCATTCCTCCCTGCTCATTCGGGTCGGCACCGCGACCAACCGGTCGTCTTCGATGAAGACGTACGGCGGATCGTTGCTGGGGCAGCCGGCGTTCCCGTAGAAATGATCGAATCCGAGACGGGTGGGCCCGCCGCCGACCGGTTGGCTGAAATCGATGCCCCACTGAAGCGTCTCGTCCGTTTGGAAGACTTTGTCCTGGCTATAGTAATGCTCGGCCTTGCTTCCGTCTTTGGTCTTCCATTCGAGCCCGAGATGCCATTTCCCGATGTACGCCGTCCCGTAGCCGCGGCTCCGGAGAAGCGAAGCGACGGTCAGGCGCGAGGGTTCGATCAGGGGAGGCCAGTACGGCATCAAGACCCCTTTTTTGAGCCGGGTCCGCCACGGATATCGCCCCGTGAGGAGGCTGTAGCGCGTCGGCGTGCACATCGACGCGGGGCAGTGAGCATCCGTGAACCTCGTGCCCTCGGCCGAGATCCTGTCCATGTGGGGCGTCGGGATCAAGGATCCGGGATTATAGCATCCGGGATCCCCGAACCCCATGTCGTCGGCCATGATGATGACGATATGAGGCGGCTTTTCCGGCGGGGCGAGATCCCCCCTGATCGGCATCACGCGAGGCAAGGCCAGGGCGGGCGCGCCGAGGCCGAGAGACTTCAGAAAATCTCGTCGATCCATAGGCGTCTCCTTCCGTTTGCCGCCGCCTCAAGCCCGGGATCCCCGTCCCGGGCCGTCTCCGCTCAGGCGATGGACATCGACGTAATACGCGCCGTTCACCTCTCCGTTCGCGATGTCATTGATGAGCCAAGCCTGGAGGCGCGTCCGCTGCGGCGCGAGCCGTATGGTGAACGTCGTGGCCTTGTCGCCGTCGCGGATCGGCAGCGTCGCGTCGAAATCCCCGACTTTGAGCCGGGCCTGGGTCGGCTTGAAATCCTTGGCGCCCGCGGGAACGTCCCGGGTGGCGATGTCGGACTCCTTCGGCCAGCGCCGGACGCTGAACTCGTAGGTCCCTTCCCGGGCGACCTCGATCGTCCAGAATCCGTCGCAGCGCCGGAGGTTCTTGACATGAATGTGATCGAAGGAGACCTGGCCATGGATGTCGTGGCTCGTCAAACGGGTCGGATCCTCGGCCTCGGCGCCGACGGGGATCCAGACATCGTCCTGAAAGCGGCCGGAGATGTCGTCCCACCAGCGGTCGTATTCCCGCCGCAGGTTTTGAACGATCTCGGGACGGCCGGCCGCCGCGTCCCGGCGTTGCTCCGGATCCTCACGGATGTCGTAGAGCTCCCGGCCGTTGACCAGCCTCCACCGCGAGGTCATGGCCGCCCAGTCCTTCCCCTTGATCGCCTGGTCGACCCGCTGGCTATGAACGAAAAGCGTCCGTTCCGTCCCGCCGGCCTCCGGGCCGGTCAGGAGAGCATCCAAGGCGATGCCGTCGAACGCCCCGCCCTCGCCCTTCTCCAGCCCGCAAAGCTCGAGGAGCGTGGGGAAGACATCGAAGTGAGCCGCCAGATGGGAGATGTCCCGGCCGGCCTTGATCCCACCGGCAGGCCAGCGGATGAAGAACGGCACGCGGTGCCCGCCTTCGTAGACCGAGCCTTTTTGACCCCGCATCCCGGCGTTGAAGCCCGCGGTCAGGAATCCCTGAGTGTCGAATTCGGCGCCGAAGCCCGTCCCGTTGTCGGTCATGAAGATCAGGATGGTGTCGTTCTCCAGACCGCGTTCGCTCAAGAAGCGGAGCATCCGGCCGATGTTCTCGTCGAGGTTGGCGATCACGCCGTAGAGGGTGGCCCGATTGTCAGGCACGCGGCCCCGGTACGGCTTGACGTAGTCGTCGGCCACGTTGTGGGGCCAGTGGCAGGCGTTGGTCGGCAGGTAACAGAAGAACGGCGCCCCCGGGGCGGCCCTCATGAAGTCCATGGCCGCCTGGAAGAAGACGTCGGTGCAGTAGCCGGAATATCTCTCCCACTGGCCGTTGTGCTTGTACGTATCGTCGAAGTAATCGTTGTCCCAGTAGTCCGGCATGTTGCCGATGGCCCCTCCGCCCATGACGACGGCCTCTTGGAAACCGCGCTCGTGCGCCCGGAAGGGATGGTTGTCGCCCAGATGCCACTTCCCGAAGATCCCCGTCCGGTAGCCGTTCCGGGAGAACGTTTCGGCCATCGTGACCTCGTCCTCGGGCAAAATGGACCGGCCCATGATCGTGTGCCACACGCCTGCCCGGCTCGAATAGCGGCCCGTGAGAAGCGAGGCCCGTGTGGGGGAACAGGTCGGATCGACGTGGAAATTCGTCAGACGGGCCGAGCCGCTGTGAAGCCGGTCGATATTCGGCGTCTTGACGACAGGGTTGCCGTGGCAGGCCAGATCGCCGTAGCCCAGATCGTCGATGAGCATTATCAGGACGTTCGGCTTCTTTTTGATCTCGGTCCGGCCCGGCCCGGCAAGGCCCCGCAAGATCCCGGGCCGTGACAACGCCACGCCGCCGGAACCCAGCGTCTTTAGGAATTGCCGCCGGGATGTCGTCGCTTTCGCCATGGTGCTCGATACTCGCGATGCCCCCTCGGGGCTCTGATCGCCGCTGGGAGGGCGGTCGAAGGGTTCTCCTCTCCCGTCCAGAATCCTTAAAATGGATTATGCCGGGATTGACCATCATCGTCAATATCCCCACCTGACGATGATGGACAAGGAAGGGCGGATAGGCCGAACGGGGATCGGGCCCCCTGGGTCAGATTTCCGAGGCTTCGACCGTCACCTTGACGTCGGAGACGGATCCGAGCTCGAGCCAAACGACCAGGGTCCGCCGCCCCTCGGTGTCTCGCACGATCCCCTGCCGGAACTTGGGGCCCGGTGGGACGGCCCGGCCGTCGATCGTAACCCGGGCCGCTGCGCCGCTGTTCCAGTGTTCGATCACGAAGCACGGATTGAAGACCGGGGTATCCGCCGAGCCCTGGAGCGTGAACGAGACCGGTCCGCCCGTCGCGGCCAGCATGTAGGCTCGCTGATAGGGATCATAGCCTTTGCTCTTGCAGCCCGCCGCGCCCGCGACGGCTGGGGGATGATTCCAGGATTTCGCCAGGGCCGTGAGACTCGTCACGGACTGGTCGGTGAAGCCGTAGAGGATGGACTTGCCTATTTTGCTCGCCCCGCCCAAAGCGGCGTGCGTCACGCGGTCATCGGCCACGGCGTAGCGGCCGTCCGACGGGTTGAGCCCGACGGGCCAGTGGTTCCATGGTCCGGCGAAGGGGTCGGGGGTGTGTTTGGATTGTTCCAAGGCACCCCACGTCTCGATCTCCGCGCCTTCTTTGTAGATCGTAAAGACCTTGAACGCGGACTTGAAGTTGATGCGCTTGATGCAGGCGTCCTTGATCGGGTTATCGGGCACGTGGTTCGGCGGCGCCCAGGTCAGGTCGGCGCTGTCCCCACGGAGGTTGGCCACGCTCAGGGCCGTCAGACCGACATTGTCCAGGCAGGTCGTGCCGGGTTGCGAGAGGAACTGGGTGTCCTGCCAATCCTCGTCGGGGATATCGACGAAGCGGACCCCCACGCCGTCCGGATAGATCGTGTAGTATTCGTCGGCCCAGATGTCAGCGCTTGAAAAGACGTATCCCACGTCGATCGACGCGTACCGCCAATGCACCACCACCCGGGCCGGGGTGTTCTCGATCAACCGCACGTGATCGAACCGCCCCCGTTTGTCGGCCATGTGCTCGGCGCAACCGTGCGGGCCGCCGATCTCCCAGCTCTGGTCCGACATCCACTTGTTGTTCTCCGTCACCCAGCCCGAGCCGAAATTCGTCCCCTGCCAGAACACCACGCGACCCGGCACCGTGTCGAAGCCGACGACGATGTCGCGGTAGGCGTCGGGCCGCCAGAGGTTGTCCCACAGCTCGTGATACTTCAACGTTCGACAGGTCGCGCCGAACCGGGAGGCGGGCCGGCCGTTCCCTTCGCCCGGCAGGATCCTCTTTTCCAGGTCGGGCCGGCCGAGCATCGCCTCCGGCGGGCAGGACGCCTGGAACGACCGCCTGATCTCCGGGGCCGTCAAGGCCCGATCGTAGATCATGACCTCATCGATCAGCCCTTCGATGCCGTAGACCAGGGGCAGGTTGTTGGCGACCGCGTAGGGGCTGTGCGACACGGGGTCCGAGACGCGCTGCGGATCGCCGTTCAAACCGATGAGCACGTCCCGGGCGGGCACGACGATAGCCCCTTCCGACGGCGCGGACGCGGTCAGACGGCCGTTGACGAACAGGCGCATTTCGCCGTCGCCGTAGGTGGCCGCGAGGTGCGTCCAGCGATACGTCGGCAGGGCGTCCTCCCGGCGGACGGTTTCCGCGGCCTCGAGCACGCCGCCGCCGACCTGCCGCCCGTTGACCTTGAAGATCGGGCGCCCGTAGGGGTCCACGCCGAGAAAGTAGCCCTCCATCTTCCACGGCCGGTAAGTGTATGGATCACGATAGCCGTGCTTGTACTCCTCCCGGCCGACGGGCTCACCCGACGACTGGTGGACGATCCCGGCGTCGCTCCACGGATAGGCTCCCAGGACCACCCACGCCTCGAGGGTCAATGCGTCCTTGATCGACGGAACCTTGTCCCTGGGCAGGGTGACCTTCGTGAAGTACCCGTCGAAGGCCAAGGCCGTGCCGGAGACGCCTTTCTTCCAAAGCGCCGTGTTGCCGGCGACGGGGCAACGGGTGCCCCCGACCGCCTCGGCGGTCTCGTCGCGGCCGGGCGCGAGCCCCTCGTCGAACTTCAGCCACGCGGCCGGCGCTCCGTCGCCGGCGCGACGGAGCCGCGCGCCGGCGACGGCCGGGGCGGGCGAGCGCGAGGCCCGCGCCCTGGTCAGCGACCGTTCGACGAGGCCCTCGGACGACAGGAAGAGCTCCTGCACCGTGACGTTCGCCGGGTCGTTGAAGTCGTCCAGCCGTTCCGTGCCGGTGCGGACCTCCCGCCGCACCCGGCCGTCCGGGGTGACGATGAAATACTCGTGGACGACCTCCGTCATGACGACACTCGCTGGGTCCGGGACATGCCGCCAGTGAACGACGATCCGCGAAGGCAGGTCCTCGACCAGGCGGACGTACGAACAGAGGCACAGCGGGTCCTCGCGGCACTCGACGAGCGGCCTGAACGGGCTTCGGCCCTGGGCCGTCTGGAGATACGGCAGATATCCCGTGGCCCGGCTGAAGACAAGCCGTCGGCCCTCGCCCACGCTGACGACCAAGTCCGCGTACTTTCCCCAGCGGACCGTTCCCGGCGCGGGTGGTCGGGCCGCCGCGTCGGCCGGGTCCGGCCGCCCGCCGGAGAAGACGTTGGCGGCATTCACGGGGATCCCGGCGAGCCAATCCGGCGTCGCCGGCTGGGTGTAATCCAGCTTGGTGTAATAGGCGTAGAAGTCGGAGGCCGGCGCCTGGGCAGCAGCGGCCGCCAGCAGGGCGATGGCCGCCGCCAGCCGCAAGATCCCATTCCGATGCGAAGAGCGATTCATTCCGCGATGCTCATTGGTGATAATAAACTCGTTCCATAACCGTCCAGCTATCGGACCCCGGCAGAGGGATTTGCATCGGCCCGCACATTTTGAGCCATTCCATATTCCGGGGCTCGGCGGCCAGCTTGGCCATGTCATCTTCATAATCGTTGCCGGAATATTCGTAATATCCGAACTCATACCATCGGCCGTCGATCTCATGCAGAAAGATGGAAAAATTGTGGATCTGGTGCTTGGCCAAGAGATCTCGAACCCCGGGATGATCATCCGCGTGCAAGGCCCTGTATCGTTCGATCATTTCGGGCTTAAGCCCGATGACCATGCCGACGCGTTTTTTAGCTTGATCCGCTCCTTGTGGCATGACCTTGTTGTGGGCGCATCCGGCCATAACGAGGATCAGAAGCGATACGATGCCGAAAGGGCGGGATCGATCGGGTCTTTTCATGCTTCCCTCCGAAGATGCTGACACTGAGCCGATCGCGGGGCCGGGACCCGCTCAGAACGGGGCGCGCCTGACGATCTTGAAGACGTAGGCGTAGGCGCACGGCCTCGTCGGGGGCGTCTCGATCGTCATCCCGTCCTTGGTCATCTCCCATTTCAGGGGCCGGCCGTCGCCGAGCATGCTGACCGAGACGATCTCGGACGGATACAGCCCGTTCCAGAAGTTCCGCCCCGGATCGGGTCCGCCGGCCAGGCTCTTGATGAGGATCCTCTCGCCGGGCCAGCCGAGCGCCGCGGCGTAAAGGACGTTGCCCTTGGCCGTAAAGCGGATATCTTGGGCCTTGTAGCGGAGGTCGTCCCGCTCGTTGAAAGCCCCCGCGCCTTCGAGCTTGGTCGGCCCCTCGCCGGCGACGACCCAGGGCCGGGTGCCGTAGACGGCCTCGCCGTTCACCTCGAGCCACCGGCCTAGCGCGAGCAGCCTTTCCCGGGCCTCCTCGGGGATCGTGCCGTCCGACTTGGGGCCGACGTTGAGGAGGAGGTAGCCGTTCTTGCTGATCCGGTCCATGAGGTTGTGGACGAGGTTCTCGGTCGTCT
>CAYOYQ010000004.1:0-36401 GCA_964408215.1 uncultured Eubacteriales bacterium | reverse complement strand
TCCCGCGGGTCTTCCGGTTCATCCTGACCTACGTCACGCCGGTCTACCTGCTGGTGCTCCTCGGCTACTGGTTCTACACCGACGCGATCAAGGAATTCCTGATGAAGGACGAAGACCCGGTCCGCCACCCCTACCTCTGGGGGGCCCGGGTCATGATCGTCGCCATCCTGCTCGCGATGCTGCTGCTCATCCGCAAGGCTTGGCGCAAAAAGGCCGCCGGGCAGCAGGGGCCATGAAAAAGGGCGAGCATCGGGCCTGCAGCCCGGACGGGGCGGCGCTCCGGCAAGGGCGGCGTTTTTCTGCTATCCTGATCAGGGCGGGAGGCGTTCTCCGCGCTCTCGCAAGGGTTGCGGCTGGGGTGAGCCGACCATGAAGGTCCCTTTGATCGTCTTCAGCGACCTCGACGGGACGCTTCTGGACTCGCGGACGTACAGTTTTGAGCCGGCCCGGCCCGCGATCGCGGCCCTCGCCGAGGCCGGCATCCCCCTGATCTTCTGCACCAGCAAGACGCGGCTCGAGACCGAACGCTGGCGCCGCGCGCTCGCCAACATCCACCCCTTCATCGTCGAAAACGGGGGGGCCATCTTCGTCCCGGAGAAGTATTTCGGGGAGGATGTCGGCTACGACAAGCGCGACGGCGGCTACGGGGTCCTGGAATTCGGCCGGCCCTACCCCGAGCTCAGGCGGGCGCTCGAGGAGATCCGGACCGCGACCGGCCTGCCGCTCCGGGGGTTCGGCGACATGACCGTCGACGAGATCGCCGAGCGCTGCGGCTTCTCGCGCCAGGATGCCGAGCAGGCCGCAGGGCGTGACTATGACGAGCCCTTCGTCGGCGTCGAGGCCGACCAACTGCCCCGGGTCGTCCGGGAAGCCGGGCAACGCGGCCTCGAGGTCGTCAGCGGCGGCCGTTTCCAGCACCTCGTCGGGGAGATCGACAAAGGCCGGGCGGTCCGGGCCCTCCGGTCGCTCTATGAGACAGCCTTCGGTCCGGTCCGGTCCGCGGGCCTGGGCGACAGCGCCAACGACGAGCCGATGCTGCGGGCCGTGGACATCCCCATCCTGGTCCGAAGGCCCGACGGCAGCCACATCGGGCCTGTCGACCTCGCCGGGCTGGTCATCGCCCCTTATGCGGGCCCGGAAGGCTGGCGCGACGCCGTCCTGACGCTTCTCCGCCGCGGGATTTGATCGCCGGTCCCCGGCCGGGGGATAGAACGAACGTCGAGAGGAGGACGCGATGGCCGACTTCTATCAAACCGGTTTGGTGTCCACCTTCCACCGGCTGGGGACCCTGGATCTGGGGCGCCTCGAGAACGACCTCACGGAGTTCAACCGGCATCGGCCCCTCGCCCTGGTCCTCCCGACGACCCCCAAGGAGCTCGATTCCGAGGCCCTCCGCGCGATCCTGGCCAACCTCGTTGAGGTCCCGTACCTCCACGAGATCGTCATTACCTTGGGCCGGACGGATGATCCCGCCGAGTTCGCCAAGGCCCAGGAGATCTTCTCCGTGCTTCCGCAGAGACACAAGATCGTCTGGGCGTCCGGACCGCGCTCCGTCGAGCTTTACAAGCTGCTCGAGGCGAACGACCTGCCGGCCGGGGAGGACGGCAAGGGACGCTCCGCTTGGACGGCCTACGGCTACATCCTGGCCCGGGACGAGAGCAAGGTCATCGGGCTCCACGACTGCGACATCATCAACCATTCCCGGGAGCTGGTCGCCCGGCTCTTCTACCCGGTGGCCTCCCCGAATATCGACTATGCCTTTTGCAAGGGCTACTACGCCCGGGTGACGGACAGGATGCACGGCCGGGTGACCCGCCTTTTCGTGACCCCGCTCGTCCGCAGCCTGATCAAGCTCTTCGGGCACCTGCCCTTTCTCGTCTACCTCGACAGCTTCCGCTACGCCCTCTCCGGCGAGTTCTCTATGGTCTCGGACCTGGCCCGTATGAACCGCATCCCGAGCGACTGGGGCCTCGAGGTCGAGACCCTGGCCGAGGTCTACCGGAACTACTCGCTGAGGCGGATCTGCCAGGCCGAGATATGCGAGACCTACGAGCACAAGCACCAGCCGCTCTCGGCGGAGGACCCGAGGAGCGGATTGATGAAGATGGCCGTCGATATCGCCAAGTCGGTCTTCCGCAACCTGGCCATCGAGAGCATCGTCCTTAGCGAGAGCGCCCTGCGGACGCTGGTCATCAACTACCAGCGAACGGCCAAGGACGCCGTCAAGCGCTACCGTGACGACGCCGACTTCAACGGCCTGGCGTTCGACTATCACCTGGAGACGGTCATCGTCGAGGCCTTCACCAAAGCCATCCAGATCGCCGGGAAAGACTTCATGGACGACCCGCTCTATTCCCCGCTCATCCCGAGCTGGAATCGGGTGACCTCGGCCGTCCCGGATTTCCTCGAGCGGCTGCGGGACGCCGTCGAGGCCGACAACCGGCCGTCGAAGTGACCGCCGCGAGAGAAAGCCGGGCTAAGAGCCCAGGTCCTTCTTCTTTTGCTCGAATTCCTCTTTGTTGATCTCCCCCCGGGCATATCGGGCCTTGAGGATGTCCAACGGAGACGGCTCGGCCCCATGTCCCTGCCGGGGCCCGCCGGCCCAGAGCCATCGGACCAGGGCGATGATCCCCACGATCACCGCGACCCAGACGATCCCCATGAGAAGCGCGCCCACCCATCCCCAGCCATGCCCCCATCCCATCATGCCCGGCCCGTGGCCGCCCCAAGGCTGTATCAGGGCCATTCCCGTGCCGGACACGCCGGCCGCCAGGGCGAAGAATACGACCCAGAGACGTTTGTTCATCCTGTTCTCCTTCAGGGAAGCGATCCTCTGCATTTCTTGCCAGATACGTGCCAATCGCCGCGCGGGGAGAGGCCGGTCCGGACCGGCCTAGAAATAGATCCGGAACGAAACGTAGATCAGGTCCGGATAGGAGCCGAATTCGGAGCGGAGGAGGTTTGGCTGGAGCCCCGCCGCGGCCGGGACCAAGGCGATCTCCGGCCTCCGGCCCAGCCCGAGATACGCCCCGCCGCTGAGATAGACGTTCTGCGAGACGTTCCAGTCGAGCGACGGGGCGATGATCAGCGAAAGATCGGTGAGATTGACGATGACCAGCCCCGTGACGGGGAAAAGGGCCGCGGCCTGCCAGGTCGATCCGACGCTGAAATAGTGGCGCCCCAGAAGATAGACCGCCCCGTCCCGGTAGGGCGTCGTCGCAAGCGACGGCAAGTAGGATCCCGGTTCCCGGCCCCCCGCCGAATTGAAGTGATATTCGGCGAACCCGTAAACCTTGGTGCTGAAGTTGTAGTCCAGGCCGGCCGAGGCCCTGAAATAGTCCTTTTGCCCCTCCTCGGCCGCGAGGAGCGCGTCCGGGATGACGTAGGCGGCCTCGACCCACGCGCCGGCCCCGCCGATCGAGCGGGCCAGGTCCAGCCCGAGAAGAAGATGCTGCCGGAAGGCCAGGGCCAGGCCCGAGATGTCCGTCCGAAGGGCGTGGACCTTGCCCCTGAGAAAGAATGCGCTCGTCCCCGCCCTGAAGCCGTCGCCGGCGACGGCGCCCATGTCGAGCTCGTCCATGGAGCCGAGCGGGACCCTGACGCGGACGGCGTCGACACCCGTCCGCTCCTCCTTGTCCAACTCGCTGAAGGCGAACGGGGCGAGGACGTCGGTCGGGTTGACCACCCGGGCACTGCCCCAAGCAAGGGGCTGGCGACCGACGATGATGTCCGCGAAGCCCGTCTTGAAGGTGACCATAAGCCGGTCGAGGTTCTGGAAGACGGCGATGTTCCGGGGCGTTCTGCCCGGGCCCGGGACGAGCCTGTCCCGGAGATCGGCCAGCCGGTATCCGCCCAGGGCCTGGCCGGCCGGGAAAAGGCCTCCTTCGAACAGACCGGCGCTCTGGATCCGCGGGGATAGATCATAGGCGAGATCAAAGGACAGGCTTCTCATCGGCCGGATCGTCAGGTCGAGCCGCAGCCGGCTGCTGAGAACGGCCGCGGCCGGGCCGGCGACCGCCCTCCCGCCGGTCGTGATCGTGGGCGGCGCGATGAGCGAGGCGAAGGTCTTGAAATACCCTCCGAGGGAGACGGCGTCGTCCGGCTGCCCCGGGGAGGCGAGCCCGAGCACGAGAGCGACCGGGAGGGCGATGGCGCGAAGGCCGCGGCTCAAGTCCTTCGACTCCATTCGTCCTTGGCGATCCGGCCGTCGTGAAGGGTGATGACGCGGTCGGCCCGCTCCATGACCATGCGGTCGTGGGTCGAGAACAGGAAGGTCATGCCCGTCCGCCGGTTGAGGCCCCGCATCATGTCCAGGAGCTCGGACCCGGTCTCGGAATCGAGGTTGGCGGTCGGCTCGTCGGCCAGGATCAGCTCCGGCTTGGAGACCATGGCCCTGGCGATGGCGACGCGCTGCTGCTGGCCGCCCGAGATCCGGGGCGGGAATCGCCGCTCGAACCCCTCCATTCCGATCTCCTTCAAGATCCCGGCCACCCACGCCGCCCGCTCATCGTCGGGGACGCCCTGGAGAAGAAGGATATATTCGATGTTCTCCCGGACCGTCAGGACCGGGATCAGATTGTAGGCCTGGAAGACGAAGCCGATGTGGTCCCGGCGAAAATCCGAGAGGGCGTCGCCGGACATGTCCGAGACGGGCCTGTTCCGCAGCCAGACCTTGCCCGCCGTCGGGGAGTCCAGTCCGGAGATGAGGTTGAGAAAGGTGGTTTTGCCCGAGCCGGACGGGCCGACGATGACCGTGAATTCCCCGGCCCCGATGCGCAGGTCGATCCCCCGCACGGCCGGGACGACGACCCCGCCCTCCCGGTAATCCTTCTTCAGGCCCTCCGTGACGATGAGGGGTTCCTCGACAGTGTTCATCGCGATCTCCTAAAGGCTTTTGCGCAGGGCGTCGGCGATGCGCAGACGGCCGGCGACGCGGGCGGGATAGAGGGCGACGAGCAGCGTGAACAGGAATGTCGCCAGCGGATAGACGACGAGCTGGCGGACTTGAAGGACGGGGGTGAGAGGTTCGGAGAACGTCGTCCCGGCGAACTCGATACCGCTGTAATTAACGCCCGTCCTGGCCACGACGAGCGTCAGGACCAGACCCAGGACCAAGCCCATGGCGATGCTCAGGGCGGCCAGCGCGCCGGCCTCGAAAATGATCAGCCGCCGCACCCCCGCCGAGCGGGTCCCGACGGCCCGCAGGACGCCGAACTCGAACATCCGCTCGTACAGGGACATGAAAAGGGTATTGATGATGCCGAAGGCGACGATACCGAAGAGGATGGCCGCCATGAACGCCAGCGAGATCCAGAAAAGCCCGAGGGCGTCTCTCAGTTGGGGCAGCAAGACCGCCCAGCTGACCGCCTCGTTCCCGCCCGTTGAATAGGCAGTCCAGAACGGATTATCCTTCCGCGTCGCGAAGCGGATGTCCCGGAATTTGAGGGCGATCTCATTGATCCCCCGGCCGATCCCGAGCATGTCCTGGGCCTTGGCCAAGCGGACGAAGGCGAAGCCCTCATCCATCTCCTTGATGCCGAAGCGGTAGATCCCCGAGACGCGGAACATGTCCTGGGCCAGAACCCCGCTCCCGGCTTGCGAGACCGTGGCCACGATCCGGTCCCCGGGCTCCACGCCCAGTATCTCCGCCAGCGCGTTCCCGATGACGATGTCCCTTTCGCCCGAGCCCTCGAAAAAGGCGCCCTGCCGGATGTTGTCGTCGACCTGGGACAGAAGCCTTTCCCGGGACGGGTCGACGCCGACGATCATGACCGATCTGGCTTCTGCCGCGGACGTGATCATGCCGAAGGACTCGGCTCTGGGAGCGAAGGCCTCGACGTCCGGGTCTTTCTCGAGGCGGGCCTCGACGCCGGCGGCGTCATGGATCGTCAGGCCGGGCTCTTGGGTCAAACGGAAACCCCGGCGGTGGATCTCCCCCTCCCCCAGGTAGGCGGCCGTGGCCGACTTGATCATCTGGGCCACCATGCCCTGCATGAGCGCGTCCGTGAAGATCAACGACGCCAGCCCGACGCCGATGGCCAGGCCGGCGATCAGGGTCCGGCGCTTGTTCCGGAACAGGTTGCGCCAGCCGAGCCTCAGTGCGAGCGTCATCCGGTTCCTCTAGTGCATCCTCATCGTCCGGGCGGGATCGGTCCGGGCGGCTTTCAGCGCCGGGAAGAAGCCGACGAGGAGGGCCGCGGCGATGACCGTCACGGCGGGGATGAGGAAGCTCCGGGCGTTGATCTCGGAGTTCATGGTGTCGAAGACCATGCCGCCGTACGTGAGCCCGGAGCTGAACCTGATCCCGTGGCGGGCCAGAAAAGAGTTGGCCCCGAGCCCCAGGACGGCCCCTGCGGCCATGGATACGAACGAGAGGAGAAGGACCTCCAGGACGATCAGGCGAACGATCCGGCCGGGCCGGGTCCCGATGGCCTTGAGCAGGCCGTATTCGCGGCGCCTTTCGAGGACGGACATGAGCACCGTATTCAGGACGCCGACGGCCACGATGATGACGATGACAAGAAGCATGACCCACATGCCGGCTTTGTCCGCTTTCATGGCGTTATAAAAGGACCTGGCGAAAACCTGCCAGGGCTCGACGGCCAATGACGGGTCGTCGAGCCGGGCGGTGACGGCCCGGGCCACCGATTGAACCCGGCCCAGCCGGGCGACGACGACCGCGATCTCATGGACCTTGGCGTCCAGGACCAGATAGTCCTGGGCTGTCACCAGGGGCAGGTAATAGGCCGTCCGGTCCGTCATCTCGTCCCCGCTCGAGGCCACACCGACGAGGACGAACTGGTCCTCGGCGATGGAACCGTCGGCGCCCTGGGAAAGAAGGACGATCTCATCGCCGAGCTTGGCCTGGAGGATCTCGGCCAGGACCCGGCCCAGGACGGCTTCGCGGGCGGCGACACCGGAAAAGAAGCGGCCCCGGACGATCGTCCGTTCGAAATGGGTGGTCCGGACCTCCCGCTCGGGATCGAGACCGATGATCTGGACCCCGGCGCTCTTGTCGCCGTCCCCGGCCAGCCCGGCCGAATAGACCCGCGGGGCCCAGGACTCGACGGCCTTGGTCCCGTCAAGGACCGCCCCGACTCTGGGGACGTCGGCGACCGTCTTATAGAGGGACGGCCGGGCCAGGTAGGTCTTTTCATGTATCTGGATGTGCCCGAGCCGGGTCCTCGTGAACCGGTCGATGATGCCGTTGTAGGAGCCGTCGGCCCAACCGATGAAGATGACGGCCAGGGTGAAGCCGCCGATGATGCTCAGGGCCGTGAAAACGGTCCGGCGCTTCTGCCGCAGGATGTTCCGGAAGGCCATCTTGAGGACGACCATGCTAGAGGCCGCCGTGAAGATTGCGCAGGCTGAAGATGTCCGCCGGGAGGGCAAGGTCGAACGCGGCCTCGAGATAGCGGAGGACGGTTTTCTGGCCGGCTTTCGCCTCCGGGACGAGCTCCATCGTCGAGGGGATCCGCCGACGCCCGAACGTCCGGATGTCCCGGAAAGCGATGGTCCGGGCCAGCCCGCCCTTCTCGTCATAGTATCTCTCCCAGACAGGCAGGAGATCGTCCTCGCGGACGGCCAGGACGACCGATCCCCAGACGATGGGCAGGCCCTCCTTAGGGACGCACTTGATGTAAAGGATCCCCGGCTCGGGCGACTCCGGCATGGTCATCTCGAAATGGTAGGACTCGGCGAACGTGAACTCCTTGACCAGGTCGTCGTTGGTGAGGTCGGAGCCCATCCAGGAGCTCATCATCATGGATGGCGGGACCTTCAGGACCTTGGCCGTTTTGGGGAGGAAATTCCACATCTCGTCGCCGAGCCTCAAGGTCGCGAACCCCGCTTCCTTCTTGGGCTCGAGGACGCGGATGAAGGTGTCCGACAGGCCGCGGCTCCAGACCTTCATCCGCAGGGTCCGCCGCCAGTTCGGGGTCACGACCTCCATTTCGACCGTGGACTCGCTGGTGTCGCTGCGGTAGAGCTCGTCGATGCGGCGGACGATCTCCTCCGCCCTGCCGGGGCGGACCGTCTGGGGAAGAGGGCGTGCGGCCGCGCAGAGGAGCGTGGCGGCGAGGAAGAGCAGCCCTGTGAGGCGGGATGTCGACGTCCGAGGGCATCGCATGGAGGCCTCCCTTGCGCGCTCTCTCTCCATTCTAGGCCATTCGCGCGGATTTGAGAAACGAGGTTCTCGTCGGGGCCCGGATGGGATAGAATGCGGTTATGCGATTCGCGGCCGGCGACAACATCGTCGCGCGACGGCTCCGGCGTCTCCCCGAGAACGTTCGACAGACGGTCCAGACCGTGGTCCTCAGCCTGGCCGGCGGCCTCGCGGTGGTCCTGTTCCTGATCCTCGTCAACGGCCTGTTCTCCCTGACCTATGTCCGTTTCGCGGCCCGTTCGAAGGCGTTCTTCGCGGTCGCGAGCTTCGTCCTGATCATGGGCACGTCCCTCCTCGTGGGCCTCCTCCTGAACAGGATCAGCCCCGAGGCGGCCGGAAGCGGCATCCCGCAGGTGAAGTCGGCGTACTGGAAGGAGCTGGGCTATCTGCCCCTCCGTTCGACCCTGATCAAGTTCGTCGCCGGCCTGCTCAGCATCGGCGGCGGCTCGAGCCTGGGCCGCGAGGGGCCGTCCGTGTTCATCAGCGCCGGAGTCGCCTCGAACGTGGCGGGCCTGATGGGGGTGCCGCGCCGGGAGCGGCGCGCCTCGACCCTGATGGGATCGTCCGGCGGCCTGGCCGCGGCCTTCAACACGCCGCTCGCCGCGATCACTTTCGCCATCGAAGAGATCGTCGGCGACCTGAACAGCCGCTATCTCGGGCGGGTCATCTTCGCTTCCGTCCTGGGGGCCTTTGTCGTCTACGCGGTCCTCGGCCGCCAGCCGGCCTTCGCCCTGCCCTCGGTCGAGAACATCAGCTGGATCCATTATGCCGTCGTCCCCGTCGTCGCCGCGGCGGCCTCGGCCGCGGGCGTGGTCTTCCAGAAAGGGACGATCGCCCTCAGGGGCAAGGCCCGGGATTGGCGGCGCGTCCCCGCGTGGGTCAAGCCCGGGTTCGGCGGCTTGATCACCTGGGCGCTCGGGGTGTCCGTGTTCCTCGCGGTCGGGAAGATCGGCGTGTTCGGCCTCGGCTACCAGGACCTGAGCCGGGCCCTGGCCAATGATTTCGTCTGGCAGGCGGCGGGCCTTCTGGCCCTGGCCAAGCTCCTGGCCACGATGGCGAGCTACGGCTTCGGCGGCTGCGGCGGCATCTTCGCCCCGCTGCTGTTCATCGGCGGCATGACGGGCTTTTTCCTGGCCGGCCTGGCCGGGACGTGGCTTCCCCTGACCCCGGCGGACCATATCGTCCTGGCCGCGGTCGGCATGAGCGCCTGCCTGGGCACCGTCGTCGGCGCGCCGCTGACATCGCTCCTGATCGTTTTCGAGATGACCCACCAGTTCTCCCTGGTGCCCTCGCTCATGATCGGGCTGATCGCCAGCCAGGCCGTTTCGCGCCTCGGCGGCCGCCTCAATTTCTATGACGCCGCGCTCGTCCAGGACGGACACGAGCTCCACAAGATCCGCCCGCCCCTGGCCCTGGAAAGCTGGCAGAACCTGCCCGTCTCGGCCATCGCCAACCCGAAGCCCGTGGTGGTCCGGGAGCTCGAACTGGACAAGCTCCGCCAGCTCGTGGACCGCTATCCCTACAATGGCTTCCCGGTGGAGCTCAACGGGCTCCTGCGCGGCATCCTGACCCGGCAGCGGATCCAGGAGGCTGTTCTGCGGAAGGAGCCCCCGGAGATCCAGAACGTGATCACCTGCTTTCCCGACCAGACCGTTCGCGAGATCGGGGACAAGTTCATCGAATCGCCCAACAATGTCCTGGTCGTGGTCGACCGGGAGTCCGGGGTCATTCAGGGCATCATCACGCTGCACGACCTGATCCGGGTCCAGGCGTCCATCCAAAGCTGACGGGCCGGCGGGTCGCCCCGTCCCCCCTTGGGGCTCATGGCCCCTCTCCGGGACGCGGAGGAAGTTCGAGACGGGAGCGTAGCGCCGCCAGAAAGGCCCAGACGGCATCGACTCTCGAGAGGCGGCAGCGGGCCAGGGTCCGGCGGCCGAGCCCCACGCGGATCGTCAGACCCCGGTCCCGCAAGGACCGGAAGGCGTCCTCATCGGTCCTGTCGTCGCCGATGTAGACCGGGAAAAGAGGGCCCGGACCGCCGGCCCGGCGCAGCAACTCCAGGACGCCCTTACCCTTGTCCCAGGCGATATTGGGCTTGATCTCGAAGACCTTCTTTCCCCGGGAGACGGCGAGAGCCCCGCGCCGCCGGCCGACCTCGTCCGCTATGACGGCTCGGATCAGGCCATAATGACGCCGCTCAGCCAGCCGGAAGTGGACAGTCGCCGTGAGGCCCTTGTCCTCGACGGTGACGCCGGCGAGTCCCTTGGTCCCGGCCCGTACGGCTTCGGCCGCCTCGGCGATCAGTTCGGCCCGGCGGGCGGCCTCGGGATGGATCCACGTCCGGCCGTGCTCCCGGATCTCCAGCCCATGATTGCCCACATAGGCGAGTCCCGGCAGGCCGATCACCCTGCGGATCTCCGCGAGAGGCCGGCCGGACACGATGGCGACGAGCACCCGTTGGCCGAGCCGGCACAATTCGTCCCGGCGCCTCGGCGTGAGCCGGGCCAGATCGGGCTTCGGGCGGATGGGGACGAGCGTCCCGTCATAATCCAGAAGGACGGCCAAAGGAACGCCGAGCGGGACCTGTTCGAGGATCCCCTTCATAGGAAGACGATGTCCTTCTTGTGGGCGAGCGAAAGGAACAGAAGCAGGTAATCGCGGATGTGCCGGGTGATGAGGAAGTTCGTCCGGACGTGCTCCCGGCCGTTGGCCCCGAGCCGCGAGGCGTATTCGGGGGCGTTGAGCAACTGCTTCATCCAGTAGGCCGTGCCCTCGACCGAGTGGGTCAGGATACCCGAATATTTGTGCGCGACCTGCAGCGGGATGCCGCCGACGGCCGAGGCGATGACCGGCTTGGCCTTCCACAGGGCCTCGGAAACGGTCAGCCCGAAACCCTCACGGAGAGATTTCTGGAGGATGATCGTCGCGGCCCTCTGGAGGGCGTTGATCTCGAGGTCGCTGGCCGGCGGCAGAAAAAGGACGAAGACATCGGGGTCCTTGTCGGCCTCCGTCCGGACCTCCTCGAGGACTTTGGCCCCCTCGGGATCGTCGGTCGCCCCGCCGCCGGCGAGCACGAGCTGGCAGTCGATGTATTCCTTGACAAGCTTATAGGCCCGGATGACCCCCAGGGGGTCCTTGAGGTAGTCGAACCTCGAGATCTGGGCGATGATCGGCCTCTCCCGGTCCAGGCCGAAGCGGGCGCAGACGGCCGCGACCTCCTCTTCGGCGAGGTCCTTGTTCTTGTCGCTCAGCGGATCGATCGACGGCGAGATCAGGACCTGCGGGATGGCCAGCGGTCGCGAGAAGGCGGGGGCCGAGAAGACGGCCGCATCGTAGGCTCCGATGTAATTTTGGAGGAACGACCAGACCGCGGGGAGCGGCGCCGTGAAATCGATGTGACAGCGCCAGATCCACGACCCGCCTTTGCGCTTTTTGTTCTCTACCAGAGCGATGGGCTGGGGATCGTGGACGAAGACGATGTCGGCCTTATCGGCCAGGACCCCGGCGTTCCGGCGGTTGACCTCGACGAAGAATTCCCAGTCCTCGGGCGAGAACTGTTCGGGGACCCCGTGGAGTGCGTTGTGCATCTTCTTGGTGACGTGGAAGAACCGCTCGTCGCCCTTGATGACGTCCCATCGGGCCTTGACGCCGAGGTCCTGGAGCAGCGGGAGCATCCGCAGCAGGATCTCGGCGACGCCCCCTCCGACGGCGGTCGAATTGATGTTCTGGATCGTCCGGCCTTCGAGGCGTTCGGCGAGAAGGCGGAGCTCGCCGATGGAACTGGCGCCGACGATGGGCGCGTAATCGTCAATCCGCGACATAGCGCTCCACTTTCCGGATGAGGGTTTTCCTCAGGCTTTCGAGGGTCATGGTGTACGGGTCGAGCCGGGCCACGTCGACGGCCAGCTCTTTGCGGCCGAGCCCCTCGAACCAGTTCGAGAAGTCGTTCTCGCCCCTTTCGAGCCGCAGGCGGGCCTCGAACATGTGAAAATAGATCGAGTTGATGCTCACGGTCTTCAGGACGGACAGGAACTCGGCCAAATCGCGCGCCTTGAGGCGGGTCGGCAGGATGAACGTCCGGCAGGACAGGAAATAGAACTCCTCGCCTTCGGGGCTGGCCGGGGCCGGGGACCTGTTCTCGCGGCCGTGCGCTTCGAGGATCTCGACGAAGCGCCTCTGCAGGGACGTGAGCGTCCGGAACTTGACGGTATCGACGCTGGCCAGCTGCTCGCCGAGCGCGTCGAGGCCGAGCGAGCCGGTGACCCAGAAGGCGAAATCGTTGGGGGGTTCCGGCGAGAGGTAGTGATGCTGCTGGAGGAAACGGTGCGTGTGGTAATAGATCGAGGCCTCGGGGGCGGACCTCAGCCGGTCCAGGAGCTCGGGGACCGTCCGGGCCTTGACGCCGAGAAGGACGGGCAGGTTGAGCCGGGTATAGAATTCGAATTCGGGTCCCATGGGATCAGACCAGCTTCCTCATCTCGTTGACGATGCGCCCGGCCCAGCGGTAGATGTTGTTCTCCCGGACGACCTCGCGCATCCGGCGCATCCGCTCAGCCTGCTCCTCCTCCGGCATCTCGAGCGCCTGGCATAAGGCGTCGGCGAACCGCTCCGTATCCATGGGGTTCACGAGCACGGCCCGGTCGAGCTCGCGAGCTGCCCCCGTGAACTGGCTGAGCACGAGCACGCCCCGCTCGTCGGCGCGGGCGGCGGCGAACTCCTTGGCCACGAGGTTCATGCCGTCATGGATGGAGCTGACGAGGACGACGTTCGCGGCCCGGTAGTGGGCCAGGACGTCGTCGAAGGGGAGGTGCGATTTCTCGAGGATGACGGGCTGCCAGTCCTTCGTCCGCCACCTCTCGTTGATGTCCATGACCCGATGGTAGATCTCGTCGTTGTAGTCCCGGTACTTGCGGATATGGATCCGGGAGAGGGGCCCGTGCTGGAGGAACACGAACCGGCCGATGAACCGGGGATATTTCTCGAACAGTCGGTCCACGGCGTCGAGGCGTTCGATGATCCCCTTCGTGTATTCCATGCGGTCGATGCCGACCGCCAGGAGCCGGTTCCGCAGTCTGTGATCGGCCAGGATGGCCGACCGCTTCCTCTCGATCTCCGGCGAGAGGGCCCTCCGCTCGGCGGCCTCAAAATCGATGCTGATCGGGAAGTCGCGGATGAGGGTCTCGTGGCCCTGGCGAATGACGGACGACGTCTCGGCGCTGATGCGCGATTCGAGGAAGCGGTCCACGGATTCCATGAAGTTCAGACAATGATAGCGGATGTGGAAGCCAAGGATGTCATTGCCCAGTAGCCCCTCCAGGATCTTCGTGGCCTGGGGGCAGACGCGGAAGGCCTCGGGGTTGGGCCAGGGGATGTGCCAGAACAGGGCCGTCACGGCGTCCGGCCGTTTCTCCCGGATCATCTGGGCCAGGAGAGCGAAATGATAGTCCTGGATGAAGACGAACCCGGACTGGCCTTCGAGCTCCTCGAGCACGGCCTCGGCGAACCGGGCGTTGACCTCCTGGTAGACCTTCCAATCGGCCTCCCGGAAGACCGGCCGGACGTGGACGATGTGGCTGAGCGGCCAGAGGCCTTCATTGGCGTAGCCATAGTAGAACCTGTCCTCCTCCTCTTTGCTGAGCCAGATCCTCCGGAGGACATAGCTTGGGTCCTCCGGCGGGACGGCGACGTGGTCCCGGGAGTCGACGACGTCGCGGTCCGCCTCGCCGAGGCCGGCGGCGACCCAGATGCCGCCGCAGGCCCGGATGACCGGGTCGAGGGCCACGGTCAGACCGCTGGCCGGCGTGATGCAGCGGAGGCCCTCGTCGGCGTAGACGTGGATGTAGGGCTCGCGGTTCGAGACGACGATGAACTTCCGGTCGCCGATCTTCTCGGCCACCGCCTGCTGCAAGGCGATCCTGTCCCAAGCCATGGTCAACCCTCCGGCCGCTGGATCCGTACCGTCCGGATCGGGAAGGGGATCTCGATGCCCTCACGGGCGAAGCGCTCTTGGAGGTCCTTGATGAACTCATGCTTGATCACGTACCGGTCGACGAACGTCCGGCCCCGGAGGATGACCGTGCCCAGGATCGCGGAATCGGCGAACGTGTGAAAACGGACGAACGGGGTGAACTCCGGGACCCCGCCCGGGACGCGGGCCATGACGGCCTTAGCCACGTCTACGACGACCTGCTCGCACTCGCGCAGGTCCGTCTTGTAGGCCACGCCGAACTCCACGAGGACGGCCGAATCGCTCAAGGGGAGGTCGAAATTGGTCAGGATGCCGGAGGCCAGCTTGCTGTTGGGAATGATGATGAGGTTGCCGGCCAGGGCTTCCACAGTCGTGTTCCGCCACGAGATATCTCGGACATGGCCCTCCTCGCCGGACTGGAGTTTGATGTAATCGCCCGGCCGGATCTTCCGTGTGGCCAGGATGTGGAGGCCGGCAAAGAGATTGGAAAGCGTGTCCTGGAGGGCCAAGGAGACAGCCAGGCCGCCCACCCCAAGGGCGGTCAGCAAGGGTGTCAGGCGGACCTTCAGGTAATCCAGGATCGAAAGGAGGCCGAGGACGCCGACGCCGAACCATGTCAGATTCCGGATAAAGGCCACGGGAAATCCAGGCGCCCGGCTGAGGCCGAGCGTGACATAGCCGGTCGCCAGGCGGGCGACGAAAAAAGTGATCGATAGGATCGCCAGGATGGTCATAACTTGGGTGAGAGGCCTGTCGACCTCCGGCCGCAGCCGCAGATACTTGAGCCCACCCTCCAGTCCGGCGAGAAGAACCCAGACGAAGACCACGCCCCTCAGGCTCTTGACCAGGACGTCGTCCCAAACCGCGGCCGACCTCTCGGCCGCCCGGCCGAGCCGGCCGAGGACGAATTTCTGCAGGAACGTTCCCAGCACAGCGGAGGCGACGATGATCCCCGCGGGGACGAGGACGGAGGCGAGGGCCTTGTCTGTCATTATGAAAAACCTCCTTGACCAGAATTTCTCGCCGGCGACCCCGATTATCTCAGGCCGTCGTTCAGCGGGAGCGCACAAGGAGTGGACGGAATCAGGTCAGCTTCATGAGCGTTATCAGCGGCTTAGCCGGCCCGCCGACCGGGAACCCTCGTGAACCAAACTTGTTATCAAAGTACCATGCCGGGGCGGATGTGTCAACCCGCGGATCCGTCGCCCCTCCCTCAGGAGACGGAAGATAAGGCGCGTCAGAGGTGCTTGAGGTCGTCGGGGCCGGCCTCTCCGTCCTTCCGGATCCGCTTCTCCAGGAACTTCCGGGCCAGGTCCTTTCCTCCCAGCCCGAAGGCCAGCGCCAGGGCCAGGACGATCCCGCCGAAGGCGATGGCGAACGCGGCGACCACCGTGTGCCGGCCGATGCCCAGCTGCTCGAAGGCCATGACGAAGGCGAACAGGAGAACGACGGCCTTGACCCCCCGGCTCAGCAGGGAGGCGAGCTTGACGCCGGCGTTGACCGAGGCGATCAGGGCGGCCCGCCCGAGGAAGTTGGCGAGAAGCCAGCCCAGGGTCAGGATGACCAGGGCGACGATGATGTTGGGGACATAGAGGAGCAGCTTCTCGAGGAGCTCGTCGATGACCGGGACCTTCATGACCTTGAGGGCCAGGATGAAGAAGATGAAGGCCACGAGCCAGGCGAAGGTCCGGCCGATGAGCCGGTCGGGCGGGTCCTTGACGGCCATCTTCTTCAGCGCGTCGGGGACGCCCGCCCGGGCCAGCGTCGCGTCCAGCTTGAAGAGCCGGATGATCCGGACGACCAGGAGCTTGACCAGCCAGGCCAGGACGAGCCCGGCCGCGAAGACGAGGATCCCGGTGAGGAGGCTGGGCAGGAAGGCCACGATCTTGCGGACGACCTCCTGCAGCGGCCCGACGATGACCTTGTCGAAGAATGCCTTCATGGCGACCTCCTTGGGGGGACGGGCCCTCAGGCCTTGGACTCCCACTCCCCGACGAGATAGTCCTTGTCCCTCTCGAACGCGAGGCAGAGCTCCTCGAGCCTCTTTTCGACATCTTCGGCGCTGCTGTCCCAGGTCGCGATGACGAAGGAGGCGACTTTTCCGAGGTAAAGAGGCGTGAGGGACTTGATGATGTGTTCCCGGCTGGCCACTTGCCGGTGACACGCGAGGGCGAAGCTCAGGACCGTCCGCACCCACGCCTCATCCGGGTAGACGAAGCGGTCCCGGTCCGTCTCTCCGGCCAAGCCGTCGAGCGCCGCCAGGACCTCCTGGGGCAGGAACGACCGGTAGAACGGGCCGAGGTCCTTGATGCCCAGCCGGAACATCTCCATCATCCTGTCCAGGTTGACGTGGATGGGCTCCAGCCCGACGGAATAGGCGAAGCCGAACGTGGGGGCCGGCTCCGATCCCCGGACCGGCCGCCAGGTCCCGGCGTATTCCTCCATGAGGCCGAAGACGGAGCCGACGACCTGGTGCAGCATGGCGCTGAGATCGGTCCCGGGGTCCTTGGCGTCGTGGATCTTGGCCCCGAGGAAGGCCTGGCAGATCCGGGCCCCCGTGGCCAGGGCCGTCGTCGTCATCCAGATGTCGATGCCGAACCGGGCCACGTCGCTCTCCCAGACGTTCTTGTCTAGGTAGAGCGACGCCAGCCGGCCGGAAAAACCGAAGTCGCCGCCGATCGGCTGGCGGATGCGTTTGCCGTAGAGGGCCCGGGTCAGGGGATAGACGATGGTGTTTGTGATTGTGCCGTCGTACTTGTGCCTCAGATAATAGGGCGCGACGTACTCGTAGCCCTCCTCGAGGACGGGCTTGACCAGGAGCTCGATCCATTCGGGCGTGATGCTCCGCAGGTCCGAATCGACGACGGCGCAGGCCCGGACGCCGAGCTCCCGGGCGATCTCGAAGATCTTCCGGAAGGCGCTGCCTTTGCCCGGGATGCCGTGGTAGGGGGTCACGAGCTTGCGGAGACCGCCCTGCCTGTGGTCGACCAGGATGGATTCGTAGTCGACGCTGGCTTCGCGGACGATATCCGTTGTGCCGTCGGTCGAGCCGCCGTCCGAGTTCACCAGAACGGAACGGTGGCCGGGAAAGTACTTGGTCAGGCCCGCCTCGACGGCCCGAACGACGTGCCCGATGGTCGCGGCGTTGTTGAAGCTCGGGATGCCGACCAGGATCTCGACGTCGGGGGCGGGGACGTTCCCCGGTTCGTTTCGCGACGGATCCGCGGGTCTGTCCGACATGATGGCTCAGGCGTCCTCGCCCAGTCCATTATAAGGGAGGCCTCCGCTCCGGGCAACGGACAGATGAAGTTCTGGCCCGGACGAAAATGTCGAGCGGACCGACAAAATTGTCGGCTTTTTCACTCGGCTATTTATATATGTTATTCATATTAATGTATATATGGATTGGCACGGAGTCGGCATATAAGCTTGACCTCATGACACAAGGAGGTCATAAGATGAAAAAGCTTCTAGCCATCACGGTCGGGTTCCTCCTCGTCGGCCTCGCCTTCGGGCAGGCCCAGGAGAAGGCCCAAGAGAAGGCCCAGGCCAAGACGGCGCTCGAGGCCCAGGGCGCGACCCAGCAGAACAAGGTCCAGGCGAAGTCGGAGTTCCGTCATCGCAACCGGATCGCCTTCATCGACGAGAACGGCGACGGGATCAACGACCTGGCCAGGGACGCCGACGGGGACGGGATCCCCAACGGGCAGGACCCCGATTGGGTCAAGCCCCAGGACGGCACCGGCCACAAGGCCGCGCACAAGATCGGCAAGGGCGCGTTCCGGACCGGCCTGACGGCCGCCGGAAGGGCCTCGGGGACCGGCGTTTGCGACGGCACCGGCCCGAAGGGCAGCGCTCAGAGAAAGGGCCGCCGATAATCCCGGAGATCAAGGGCCTCCTTTCCGTCCGCGCGGGAAGGAGGCCCTTCCGTCTTGATTGATATGGAGTTTTCCATCATGATGAAGAAGATGCGATTCCTGGCCCCCCTCCTGCTGGCCGCCGCCGTCTCGGCCCAGGGCGGCACGGTCACCCTGTCTTTCAACCAGCACGCCACGCAAAACCTGTTCCAGACGAGCGAGTCCGTCGCCGAGCGGATCTCGTCGTTCTCCCTCGCCTTCGATCAGGACATCTCGGCTTTTTCGTTGATGGCCAACGTGGGCTATTCGGCGTTCCACCAAACGTCCGGTCTGGACTCCTTCGCGGCCGACCTCGGCTTCGACTATCTCGTCCCGTCCGGCTCCAAGAGCGCCTTCTATTTCGCGGCCGGCGGCGCGGGGGCCTTCTACAGCCAGGATTACGCGGGCTTCAGCACGCTCGGGGCGAGCTTGATCGGGGCCTTCAAGACGTATGTCACACCCTCATCCATCCTGAAGCTCCAATGGCAGGGCAACTACGCGTCTTACGCGGACAGGCTTTTCGACTATGTGAGCCAGGTCGCCTTGTTGTCGATCGATAAGTATTTCCCGACCCGGACGACCCTGAAGGCCGACGCGGAATACGGATACAAGTACTTTTTGCATCCTTTCATGGCGGATACCGGCGTGATGACCTCGCCGAAGACGGCCGGCAGCGCCGTCATGGCCTCGGGCGGCGGCTTCGGCGGCGGGTCCGGCTGGGGAGGGCGGCAATATCAAGGCAGCTACGGCTTTATCCCGAGGGCCGGGAGCGGCGGCCAAGGCATCGGCCATGCCTCCGTCTCCGCCCTCGTGGCCCAGGGCCTCGGCGACGTCGTCGGGCTCAGCGCCTCGGCCCTGCGGCAATGGATCGTCTCCGGGGAGAACCCCTTCCTGTCGATCGAGGAGTTCTATCTCGTCTCGAACCCGAGCTCCGATTCCTTCTCCTGGGACGGCTATCAGCTCACGGGCCGGATCACGCTGAACCTGCCGGGGAGCGTCGAGCTCAAGGCCGGCTATACGCATTCCGACAAGACCTATCCGGGCGTCGACAGCATGGGCCTCGACGGACTGCCGCTCGGCCTCGTCCGGAACGACACGCGGGACTTGATCGAGGCGCGTCTCGAAAAGAGCTTCCGCCGGCTCACGGTCTTCGTCGCGTATTCCCACATCGCCAACGATTCGAGCGATCCCCTGTTCGTCTGGCGCAGCGGTTACGTCATGGGCGGGTTCCAGTGGAGCCTGCCGGCCGCTCGGAAGGGAGGAGGCTCATGAGATCCAAGGTCACTCTCCTGGCCCTGGCCGCGGTCCTTGCCGCCGGCCCGGCGGCCGGGCAGACCGGAGGGCCGCCGCCGGGGCACTTCTACGACGTCGATAAAGAGGTCCGCTTCGAGGGGACGGTCCGCGAGGTCGTCTTCGAGCCCCGCTACAAGGGCACGGCCCCGTTCCTGGTCCTGCGCGTCGAAGAGGCGAAGCTGGCCAAGACGGTCACGGTCGAAGTCAGCCCGTCGTGGTTCTTCCGCGAGGACATCCACAGCGGCGAGAAGGTGAAAGGCATCGGCTCCCTCTCCGAGACCCCCGGGGGAGCGGCGACGATCATCGCGCGGCAGCTCCAGCTCCGGGGGCAGACGCTCACGCTCAGGGACAAGCGGGGATTCCCCAACTGGCAGGGCGGTCCCCGGGGACAACGCGGCATCAGGAGGTTCGGCGGCTTTTGAAGCGGCGCAGCGTTATCCTCTTTTTCGTCATCCCGTTCCTGGGGGTCCTCGTCTTTTTCGCCCTCGCTTCGGTCCTCGCCCAGTCCGATCTGAAGAGACGGACGGAGGCTCTCGTCCGCGGCCAGCTCGCCGCGACGTCCGGGATCCTGGGGACGACGGTCGCCCACTTCCTCGGCGACGGGAGGCCGCCCGAGGAAGCTTTGGAGGCCATCCTGTCCGAGGAGGATCTGTACTTCGTCGCCCTCCTCGACGCCGATAAGAAAGTCCTCGCCTGGAGCTCCCGCTACGAAGGCTACCTCCCGATCTCGCTCCAGGAGGTTCGCGAAGGGGCATCCGGGATCATCGATTCCCCGGCCGGGAAGTTCCTGAGCGTCGTTTCGGCCCTGACGGCGGCGGACGGCCGCCGTTATCTTCTCTCTGTGGGGTATGCCCTGGGCGGCATGGAGGAGATGATCGCCCAGTCGCGGCGCTCGTCGTACTTGATCGGGGGGTTCATCCTGCTCGCCGGGGCCCTCTTTTTCCGGGGCCTGTTCCAGCTCCAGACCCGGTACGTGACCAAGGCCCGCGAAGCCGAGACCGAGCGCATGGAGAAAGAGAGGTTCCGGGAGATCTCGGCCTTCACCTCCGGCGTCGCCCACGAGATCAAGAACCCCTTGAACAGCCTCGCCCTCGTCTTCGAGCTGCTCGGGCGCAAGGTGCCGCCCGAAGCCAAAGGGGACGTGAACCTCGGCAAGGACCAGGTCCGGACGATCGCCCGCATCGTCGACCGGTTCTCGCGGGTCGTCAAGAACGTCCTTCCCGACGTCAAGCCCCTCCTCCTTGACGACGTCGTGCGCCAGGCGGCGGAGAGCCTGGCCGCCGAAGTCCCGGAGGCCGCGTCGCGCCTCGTCATCGAGCCCGCGCCCGGCGTCCGCCTGGCCGGCGACCGCGAGCTGCTGGTCCAGGCCCTTCTCAATGTCTTGAAGAACGCCCTCGAGGCCTCCCCCGACGCGCCCGTCCGGGCGAGAGGCGGCCGGATCGGCAAGAACGCCGGGATCTGGATCCGCGACGAGGGACCGGGCCTCCCCGCGGACGCGCTCGGCCGCGTCTTCGAGCCCTTCTATACGACCAAGGAGAAAGGGATGGGCATCGGCCTATACCTCACGAAGAGGATCATCGAGGCCCAAGGCGGGACGATCGCGGTCCGGAGCGGGGACCGCCAGGGCACGGAATTCCGGATCGAGCTTCCAGGAGCCTGACATGAACGAGCCCCTCATCCTGGTCGTCGAGGACGATCCCGTCCAGCGCCGGCTCATCCGGGAGAACCTCGAAGCCCGCGGCTATCCCGTCCTCGAGGCCGCCTCCCGGAAGGACGCCCTGGACGCCGTCCTCCGCCATCCTGTCGGGGTCGCCGTCGTCGACTACAAGCTCGGCGACGAAACGGGCATCGATGTCATCCGGGACGTGGTCGCCGCGAACCCCCTGGTGACCCCGATCATGGTCACGGCCTACGGCAACATCGAGCGGGCCGTCGAGGCCGTCCGGGCGGGGGCCTACGATTATATCGTCAAGCCCCTCGACTTCGAGAGGTTCCTGCTCATCCTCGAGCGGGCGACGGAGCGCCAGAAGCTCCGGCGGGAGATCTCCCTCCTTCAGGATCGGCTCGACGAGAAGTTCAGCGACAAGAACTTCGTTTTCGCCTCGCCGCGGATGGAGGACGTGGCCCGGCTCATCGTCAAGGCGGCCCGGAGCGAGGCCACGGTCCTCGTCTCGGGCGAGACCGGGACGGGGAAAGACCTCGTGGCCCGGATGATCCACCAGTCGTCGCCCCGGAGGAACGGCCCCTACATCGCCTTGAACATCCCGTCCCTCCCGGAAACGCTGATCGAGGCCGAGCTCTTCGGGGCCGAAAAAGGGGCCTACACCGGCGCCCACGAGCGCAAGATCGGCAAGTTCGAGGCGGCCTCCGGCGGGACCGTCTTCCTCGACGAGATCGGCGACCTGGCCCCCGAGGTCCAGGTCAAGCTCCTGCGCTTCCTCCAGGACCGGGAATTCTACCGGCTCGGCTCGAACCAGGCGCTCCGGGCGGACGTCCGGGTCATCGCCGCGACGAACCAGGACCTCGACGCCCTGATGAAGAAGGGCAAGTTCCGGGCCGACCTTTTTTACCGGCTGAACGTGATCGCGATCGACGTGCCGCCGCTCCGGACGCGGAAGGAGGACATCCCGCTCCTCGCCGATCTGTTCATCAAGAGATACGCCCAGAGGGAGCGTAAGAAGATCGACGGGATCTCCCGCGAGGCTTTGTCGGTCCTCGTGAAGCACGCCTATCCCGGCAACGTCCGCGAGCTCGAGAACGTTGTCGAGCGGGCGGTCGTCTTCGCCGAACGGAACGTCATCGGTGTCGCGGACCTGCCGGTCTTCTTCACGGAGGGGGAGGGGGCCGATCCGGGCTCGCAGGGCGATTCGCTGACCGATAAGGTCCGCCGGCTCGAGGCCCAGGAGATCCGGATGGCCCTCCGGCAAGCGGAGGGCGTCAAGAGCCGGGCCGCGCGCGCGCTCGGCATCACGGAACGGATGTTATCTTACAAACTGAAGATCTACGGGCTCGGCGATAAGCCCGCCCGCCACTCCCAGACTGAGCGGTCCTAACGGATCGCGACGTGCTCAACCTCGAGTTCGCCCGCTCTGTCTTCTTGCCTGCCGGACGGCGTCGTCCCGCCCTAGAACATGTAGGCGACCTTCATGAACAGGGTGTCGACGCGCTCCCCGGCCACGCCGAAGACGGTCGACCCCCGCTGATAGGCGAACTGGATGAGTCCGAAGGGCGGCTGGAACCGCCAGACGAAAAGCGCTTGGACGGCGATCTTGTCGATGGACGAGTTGACCTGATAGTAAAGCTTCAGGAACAGGTCGTTCGTGAAATTGTAGGTCGTCCGGAGCGAGTGGATCCAGGTGCTGTCGCCCTCGGGGTCCGGATCGAAGACGAGCCGGGTCAGGCCGTACTCCACCGAAAGGTCCTTGGGGAACCGGAAATTGACCGCGGCCTCGAAGAGGTCGAAGTCCAGGCCGAAGTTGCGGCCGAACCCGTAGACGGCCTTGACCGACTGCCATTCCCGGGTGTTGTAGCCCAGCGTGAACTGGGTCTGGCGATTGCGGAACTCCTCCTCGAAGAGCTTGAATTCCTCGGTGTAGTCGGTCTCGAGCGAGAGCTTGTTCCTGAGATCGAAGCCCAAAGTCTGGTCGATCTGCCAGGACCTCATCACTCCGTTGAGTCCCCAATAGATGTTGTAGTTCGAGCCGTAGTCGATCCTCTCGAGGAACCCTTTCTTGAGCCAGAGGGTCTTCTCCAGGGCTGAATCGAGCTCGCGGCGGTCGTCGTCGCGGATGAACCCGACGGCGTTGGCGTTGTCGCCGAACGTTTCGCCGAGCTGAGTGTAGCGAACGTGGAAGTGGAAGGTCGCCGTGTCGATCGAAGGGCGAAGGAAGAACGCGACGTTGCTGCCCTTGGCGTCCCCGTAGCTCACGGCCATCTGGCCGGTAAAGTGGAAAACGCGGGAGAAATTGACGGACGTGTCGAGCCCGGCGGTCCCCGTGTTCCGGCCGTCGACGAGCCGGTTGGCCGCGAGGAACCCGACAAAGGAATCCTTGAAGACGTCCTTCTTGAGCCTGAAAACGAAGAAGCTGGCCGAATCCGCGGCCAGCGCGTCATCGGGCTTGGTCTGGGCCGTCAGCGCGGAGAACTCGATCCCTCCCGCCTTGCCGTAGATCTTGGCCCCGCCGTAGATGTCGCCGATGCGGCGGGAATAGAAGAGCTGGATGCGCTGGTTGTAGGCTTCTTTCCCCTCGAGGAAGAAGTTTCTCTTCTCCGGCAGGCTCAGTTCGAACCGGGTCAGGTTGATCTGCTCCTGGTCGGCTTCGACCGTGGCGAAATCCGGGTTCAGGGTGAGGTTCCCCGAGACGGTCTGACTGAACGCGTAGCGGGCGTCGAGGCCGGCTTCGGCCCCGACCGTGCTCCAATCCTCGAGCCTGCCGACGACATGAGGGATGACCTGCAGCCTCTTCGAGGCCTTCTCGAGATCGAGGCCGGTGAGGCGCCCGAATTGGGAGACCCTGAGGAGCGAATCGACGGAGCCCTGCCAACAGCTTTGCTCCAACCGGCGCGGAAGGCTCCGGACCAGACCAAGTCCCCAGACCCGCTGACGGCCCGGCCTGTACTTCAGGCTGACGAGCTCGACGGCCATCTCGACCGTCCAGCCGGTCTCGGTCCTTTTCGCGGCCGATCTCCAGATGCCGTCCCAGGTCGTACCGGTCGTCAGGCCGTTATCGGTGACCCTCCCGTCGTACTGGGTCCCCAAGAGGTTGGTCATGAAGAAGTAGCAGGACCTGCGATCCGCGTAGGTATCGAGGTAAACGCCTATCGCATCATCCTCTTTGAGGTCGGAGTCCCTTTTCGAGATCTTCGCGGCGATCCGGGCCAGGTCGGGGTCGGCGTTCTCGAACCCGAAGTAAACGGCCGCGTCGTCGTAGAGGATCCGGACCGATGTCCCGACGGAGGCCGGCGCGCCCCGCTCGGGCTGGAATTGGACGAAATCCGCGAGCGGCGCCGCTCCGGCCCAGGCTGCCTCGTCCAGGATGCCGTCGATCTTGACCGGCCCTTCGGCCCGGACGGCGGCGGCGGTCCTCTGCGCTTGGCCGGCCGCGGATGAGACCGAGAGCATCACCACGGCCGACAAGCAGAACAGGGCCACGCGTCCGTCGCTCATGGTTCGCGATTCTATGGGAAAGGGTGCTCCGCGTCAACGGCCGGGGGGCGCCGGCCCTAGGTCCGAAAGAACAGCTTGATGAGGAAATAGTAGGCCGCGCCCATCAGGCCGGCCCCGGGGATGGTGAAGATCCAGGCCCAGACGATCCTGAGGGTGACGCCCCAACGGACCGCGGAGAGCCTTTTCGTGGCCCCCACTCCTGATATCGCCCCCGTGATGACATGGGTCGTGCTGACCGGAACGCCGATGTGCGTCGCCAGGAAGATGCTGGCCGCGCTGGCCGTTTCGGCGCAGAAGCCGTCGATCGGCCGGAGCTTGGTGATCCGCTGGCCCATCGTCTTGACGATCCGCCAGCCGCCCGAGAGGGTTCCCATCGCGATCGCCGCGTGGGCGCTGAGGACGATCCAAAGCGGGATGTGGAAGGTCTTCATGTAGCCGGCAGAGAACATCAGGCTGGCGATGATGCCCATCGTCTTTTGGGCGTCGTTGCCGCCATGCCCCAGGCTGAACAGGCAGGCCGATACCAGCTGGAGGCGTTTGAACCCCCTGTTGACCTTGGCGGGATGCTGTTTATGGACGATCCAGATCGTGATCCAGAAGAGGAAGACCCCGAGGATCAAACCCAGGACGGGAGCGATGAAGATGAAGGCGACCGTCTTGACCCAGCCCTTGGCGATGATCACACCGACCCCGGCCCTGACGACCGCGGCCCCGGCGTAGGCCCCGATGATGGCGTGGGAGGAGCTCGTGGGCAGGCCCAGCAGCCAGGTCGTCAAGTTCCAGGAGATCGCCCCGAGGAGGCCGGCGAGAACGACGTACGGCGTCACGGCCTGAAGCTGGATCATCCCCTCGCCGATCGTATGGGCCACGGCCGTCCCGAAGATGAGGAAGGCGAGGAAATTGAAGAAGGCGGCCCAAACGACCGCCATTCGCGGGGTCAGGACGCGGGTCGAGACGATCGTGGCGATGGAGTTGGCCGCATCGTGCATGCCGTTGGTGAAGTCGAAGGCCAGGGCGATGAGGATGATGAAGACGACCAGGGCGAGTCCGACAGGCGGCATGATCCGTGCTCCGAGCCTGATTAGAGCAGGCGATTGTTAAGAATTGATTAAGAAACTTAACCGAAATTTGTGCGTTCCTTAATTGTTCCTTAACCCGGTCCCCTTAGGATGGAGCCGAAAACGATCATAAGGAGACCGGAGAATGCGCAAGATCCTGAAGAAGGCGGTCGACCTCGCCGGGGCCATCCTCATGCTGCCGATGGTCACCATCATGAGCCTGACGGCCCAGACGACCACTCCGCCGCCGCAGACCTTTTCCGCCACCATCTATCTCGACTACCGCTATTTCCTGTCGAACGCCGGCCCGACGACCCTCAAACCGTCGAGCGACGCTACCGCCTATCTCAACAACCAGTTCGTGTTCCGCCGGGCCTATTTCACCTACGAGAACAAGATCAACGATAACCTCAAGTTCCGTTTCCGCATTGACGCCGACAACACGGCCAACGTGACGGGCGTCACCCTGACCGGCTCCCCGGTCTCCGGCGTTGCCCTGGGCAAGGACGACAAGCTCCGCCCGTTCATCAAGCACCTCTACCTCGAATACGCCAACTTCCTCGTTCCCAAGATGGTCCTGAATGTCGGCATGATCGAGACCCTGACCTTCAAGCCGGCCGAGGAGCGCTGGGGCCTCCGCAGCGTCGCCAAGACCCTCGTCGACGGGTATCAGGACATCACCAAGGCAAGCATCGCCGCCACGAGCGCCGACATCGGGGCCACCCTCAAGTACTCCATCGCCAAGCGCTTCCGTCTCGCGGCGGGCTTCTATAACGGCGCGCATTACTCCCACGCCGAGACCGATCAATACAAGGAGATCGAGCTCCAGGCCCAATTCACCCCGGTCGCGGGATTCTCGGTCGTCGCCTACATGGACTCCGAGCGTAAGCTCCCCGTCGCGTCCCTCCCGGCCGAGACCAAGCCCGCCGCCGCGACCTACAAGGTCGACGCCTTCTTCGAGAGGATCAAGAACCTCGTCATCGCCGGCGAGTGGTTCACCTTCAAGGCCGACCTCAATCAGACGGCCGGCGTGAAGTTCGACCGGCGCGGCTGGTCCGTGTTCGGCCGCTATGCCCTCGCGCCCGACAAGCTCCAGCTCTTCGCCCGCTACGACAGCTATGTGCCGAACAGCCTGGACCGCGGCCTCGACATGAGCCTCGTCATCGCCGGGCTCGATTGGGCGCCCTATCACGCCTCCTGGAAGCTCCAGCCGAACGTCTGGTTCTATCGATACAAGGACGGCGTCCGCTACAACGCCGGCGCCACGAAGAACAGCGATGTCGTCTTCAACATGACCTTCTTCCTGTCCTTCTAGGGCGCGCGAGATCGTGAAAAAAGGAGGATCGAGATGAAAAAGACAATGATCATCGGCCTCGTGACCCTGGCCCTCTTGGGCGGCCTCCTCTGCGGGGCCAAGATGATCCAGATCAAGGGCTCCGACACCATGGTCAACCTCGTCCAGATCCTGGCCGAGCAGTACATGGAGAAGAACCCCGGGACGCCCATCGCCGTCCTCGGCGGCGGCTCGGGCACCGGCATCACCGGCCTCATCAACCAGACCTGCGACATCGCCGACCACTCCCGCGAGTGGAAGCCCAAGGAGATCGACCAGGCCTGGGACAAGGGCGTCAGCCCCCGGCCCTTCGTCGTGGCCGTCGACGGCCTGAGCATCGTCGTCAACGAGAAGAACCCCGTCGAGCAGCTGACGATGGCCCAGGTCGGCGCCATGTACCGCGGCGAGATCAAGAACTGGAAGGCCGTCGGCGGCCCCAGCCAGGCCGTTTCCCTCTACGGCCGCCAGTCCAACTCCGGCACCTACGTCTTCATGCAGGAGTTCGTTCTCGGCAACAAGAACTACTCGACCGACATGAAGGAGATGAACGGCAACGCCCAGATCATCGAGGGCATCATCCAGGACGAGGGCGCGGTCGGCTACGTCGGCGTCGGCTACCTCTATGACGAAAGTCATCAGATCCGCAAGGGGATCAAGATCCTCAAGATCTCCAAGGAGCCGAACGGCACCGGCTACCTGCCCACGGACAAGGCCGCGGTCGACTCGGGCGCCTATCCGATCTCCCGGCCCCTCTACATGGCCACCAACGGCAAGCCCAAGGGCGCCGTCGCCGCGCTCCTGCAGTGGATCGTCGGCCCCGAGGGCCAGGCCGTCGTCGAGCGCGAGGGCTTCTTCACGGTCGGCGAAGGCAAGTACAAGGCCGCCAACGACAAGAACTTCAAGTAACACCGATGAAAAAAAGGGGACGGGACGTCCGTGAGGCCGCGATCAAGGCGTTTTTCTTCGCCGCCGGCATCACGGCCGTCCTCGTCCTCGTCGGCATTTTCCTGACCCTCGTCGCGACCGCCGTCCCGGCCTTCCGGGAGATCAAGATCTCCGAATTCCTCGGCGGCACGAACTGGGACCCCACTTCACCGGAAAAGGCCGAATACGGCCTCCTGGCCATGATCGTCAGCACGCTCATGGTCACGGGCGGGGCCCTCGTCCTGGCCGTGCCGATCGGGATCGGCGTCGCGGCCTACCTCTCCGACGTCGCCCATTGGCGCGTCCGGGAGGTCCTCAAGCCGGTCGTCGAGATCCTGGCCGGCATCCCCTCGGTCGTGGTCGGGTTCCTCGGCGTCGTGCTGTTCGGGCCGGCCCTGGCCAAGCTCTTCCACACGGGCAACGGGCTCAACGCCCTGAACGGGAGCATCCTGCTGGCCATCATGGCGCTGCCGACGATCATCAGCATCTCGGAGGACTCGCTCAACGCCGTGCCTCGGGCCTACACCGAGGCCTCGCTGGCCCTCGGCGCGTCGCGCTGGCAGACGCTCCTGCGGGTCAAGCTGCCGGCCGGCCTCTCGGGCATCATCGCCGCCGTCATGCTGGGCATGGGCCGGGCCATCGGCGAGACCATGACCGTGCTCATGGCCACCGGCAACGCCCGGTCGTTCCCGAACAGCTTTTTCGACGCCGTCCGGACCATGACCGCCGGGATCGCCATCGAGCTCGGTGAGGTGCCCTACTACACGACCCATTATTATGCGCTCTTCGCCATCGGCCTGGTCCTCTTCGTCATGACCTTCGCCGTCAACCTCGTCGCCGACCTCGTCCTCCATAAATACCAGGAGCGGGAACAGTGAAGCCGGCCGCCCGGAAGAAGATCGTCCAGGCCCTCGGCTTCCTGGCCCTGCGGCTGGCCATGGGCCTTGTCCTGGCCGTCCTGGCGCTCTTCCTCTACGACATCATCAGCAAGGGCCACGGGGCGATCACCTGGGAGTTCCTGACCAAGGCCCCGCGGAAAGGCATGACCGAGGGCGGCATCTTCCCGGCCATCTTCGGCACTTTTCTGGTCACGGCCATCACGGCCCTGCTGGCCGTCCCCCTGGGCATGTCGGCCGCGATCTACCTCCACGAATACGCCCGCCAGACGCGGCTGACCCGCTTCATCCGCCTGTCCATCCGCAACCTTTCGGGAGTGCCGTCCATCGTCTACGGCCTGTTCGGGGTCATCCTTTTCGTCAACGTCATGCGTTTTGGCACGTCCGTCCTCTCGGCCGGGCTGACCCTGGGGCTGATGACGCTGCCCTGGACCATCACGGCCAGCGAGGAGGCCCTCAAAACCGTCCCCAACTCCTACCGCGAAGGCGCCCTGGCTTTGGGGGCGACGAAGTGGCAGATGATCCGGACGAGCGTCCTGCCCTACGCCGTGCCCGGCATGCTGACCGGGACGGTCCTCGGGCTGGCCCGGGCGGCGGGGGAGACGGCGCCCATCCTGTTCACCGGGGCGGCCTTCTTCCTGCCTTTCCTGCCCAAGTCCCCGAGCGACCAGTTCATGGCCCTGCCCTATCACCTTTACATCATGGCCACCCAGCACCACGCCGTCCTCCAGGTCCGGCCTCTGGCCTACGGGACGGCCCTCGTCCTGATCGCCCTCGTCCTGGGCTTGAACCTGACGGCCGTGATCATCCGCTACCGCCTGAGAAGGAAACAGAGATGACGAGCGCAGAAAACGCGGTCAAGGTCCGGACCCGGAACCTGGATTTCTATTACGGAACGGCCCGGGCCCTCAAGAACGTCAGCATCGACTGCTTCGACCGGAAGGTCACGGCCATCATCGGCCCCTCGGGCTGCGGCAAGTCGACCTTCATCCGGACCCTCAACCGAATGAACGACGTCATCGCCGGGACCCGCGTCGAGGGCGAGATCCTCCTCGGCGGGCAGAACATCAACGCGCCCGAGGTGGATGTCGTCGAGCTCCGGCGCCGGGTCGGCATGGTCTTCCAGAAGCCCAATCCGTTCCCGAAATCGATCTATGACAACATCGCCTACGGCCTCCGGATCAACGGGATGAAGGACAAGCGGAAGATCGAAGAGACCGTCGAGAAGAGCCTCCGAGGCGCCGCCCTTTGGGACGAGGTCAAGGACCGCCTCGACGACAACGCCTTCGCCCTCTCGGGGGGGCAGCAGCAGCGCCTGTGCATCGCCCGGTCGCTGGCCGTCGAGCCGGAGGTCATCCTCTTCGACGAGCCCTGCTCGGCCATCGATCCCATCGCCACGGCCAAGGTCGAGGACCTCATCGAGCACCTCAAGTCGCGCTACACGGTCGTCATCGTCACCCACAACATGCAGCAGGCGGCCCGCGTGTCCGACGACACCGCCTTCATGATGCTCGGGGAGCTCGTCGAGTTCGACCGGACGGAGAAGATCTTCACCAATCCGGCGAACAAGCTGACCGAGGACTACATCACCGGCAGGTTCGGATGAGCGGCGCGCGGACAGGAGGGGACACCATGTCGAGACCGGAACGCCCGTTCGACGAGGAGCTCAAGGCCCTCAAGGCCAAGCTCATGGAGATGGCGACCCGGGCCGAGGACCAGATCGCCCTGGCCGTCCGGGGGCTCAAGGACCGCGACGAAGGCCTGGCCCGCCAGGTCCTCGAGCGCGAGCCGGCCATCAACCTCCTCGATATCGAGATCGACGAGAGGAGCCTTCGCCTCCTGGCCCTCCGCCAGCCCCTGGCCGCCGACCTGCGCTTCATCACGGCGGCCCTGAAGATCTCGAACGACCTCGAAAGGATCGGCGACCTCGCCGTCAATATCGTCGAGCGAACGCTCGACCTTCTCCAGCAGCCCCAGCTCAAGCCCTTGATCGACATCCCCCGGATGGCCCGGATCGCGCAGGAGATGGTCCGCGATGCCTTGACCGCCTTCGTCAACGGCGACGACCGGCTGGCCAGGGACGTCTGCGAGCGGGACGACCAGGTCGACCGGCTCAACGATCAGGTCTTCCGGGAGCTCCTGACCTACATGATGCAGGACCCCCACACGATCCCGCGGGCGGTGGACTTGATCCTGGTGGGCCGGCACCTCGAGCGGATCGCCGACCACGCCACGAACATCGGCGAGGATGTCATCTACATGGTCCGGGGCAAGACCATCAAGCACCATGTCGAGGAGGACCGGCCGGCCGGACCGGAGGGCCGCCGTGACAGGAGAGAGCCGTGAGCCCGCACGCCGCCGGCCTCGTCCTGGCGGGCTGCCTCGTCCTTTCCGGCTGGTGCTTCCGGGGCATCATCCGGCGCTACCGGACCCTTCTCGGCTTCCCCTGGCTCCTTTCGCTCGTCTTCGCGGCCGCGGCGGCCGGCGCGGTCCTGGCCCTGCACGCGCTCCTTGAGCGTTAGCCCGCGTGCCTTGGAGAGGGATTTTGTTTATAATTGACCGGGGACCGAAGGAACCCGGCGCCATGTCGCAGATGATCGCCGCCCTCGATGATGAGCCTGACCTTCTTGAGCTTTTAAGGGTCAACCTCAGGAAGGCCGGCTACCGGTTCGAAGGTTTCCAGGAGGCCGAGGACCTCTACCGCTTCTTGGCCAAAGAAAGGCCCAGCCTCATCCTTCTCGACCTGATGTTGCCCGGGACCGACGGCCTCGAGGTCTGCCGGCATATCCGGAGGTCCGAAGACCTGGCCGGCATCCCGATCATCATGCTGACCGCCCGGGGCGACGAATCCGACAAGGTCGTCGGGCTCGAGCTCGGGGCCGACGATTATGTCACCAAGCCCTTTTCGATCAAGGAGCTCATCGCCAGGATCCACGCCGTTCTCAGGCGACCCCCCGGGGGAAGCGAGTCCGCACGTCGGATCGTCATCGGCTCCCTGATCATCGACCTGGACAAGTTCGAAGTCATCGCCGACGGGGTCAAGGTCGACCTGACGGCCACCGAATTCAAGATCCTCCAGCTCCTGGCCTCGCGTAAAGGCCGGGTGTTCTCCCGCGATCAGATCCTCGATTTCCTCTGGGGCCACGAGAAGGCCGTCATCGACCGGACGATCGACGTCCATATCCGCAACCTGAGGGAGAAGCTGGGCGAAGCGGGCGGGCTCATCAAGAACATCCGCGGCGTCGGCTACAAGCTCGAAGAATGAAGAAAACGCTCTTTCTCCGGATCTTCTCGGGCTATGCGGCGGCCATCATCCTGCTCGCCGTGGGGGTGACGCTCTTTGCTCCCCCTCTCATGCGGCGGCATAACATCGAGGAGAAAGCCTCCTATCTGGAACACATGGCGATCCTGCTCGAGCCCCAGATCGTCCCCTATCTCGCCGGCTCCGGCCCGGGCGATCTGCGCGGGCTCGTCATCGCGTTCAGCCAGCAAACGGGGACGCGGATCACGGTCATCGATCTGACCGGCCAGGTGCTGGCCGATTCGGAGAAAGAGGCCCGGGACATGGAGAACCATTTCTATCGGCCGGAGATCCAGGCCTCTCTCGGCGGCAAAAAGAGCATGTCCATCCGTCGCAGCTCCACGCTGAAACAGGAAATGATGTACATGAGCGTTCCGCTCAAGGACTCCGGGCGGGTCGTCGGAGCTCTGCGGCTGAGCGTCTTCATGAAGAGCCTCGAGGCGTTTCTGGACGTCTTTCGCCGGGAGCTCCTCAAAGTGGTCGGGCTGATGATCGGTGTGGCCCTGGTCACGGTGTTCTTCCTGAGCAAGTCCGTCTCCGCGCCGGTCCGGGAGGTCATCGACGCGTCCTCTCGCGTCGCCGCCGGGGATTTCGAGGTCACGGTCTCGGCCCGGCGGAGCGGGGAATTCCGGCGATTCGCCCAGAGCTTCAACGCGATGACCGGGCGGCTCAAAACGCTGTTCGACGAGATCCGGATGAAGAACGAGGAGATCCAGGGCATCCTGGGGTCCATGCGCGAGGGCCTCTGCGTCCTTTCCGCGGACGACCGGATCGAGCTCTGCAACGCCAGCTTCCGCCGGACCGTGGGGGACGAGAGCCCCGAAGGCCGCCACTTCTGGGAGGTCGTGCGGAGCACCGCCTTGGCCGAGGCCGTCCGCAAGGCCCGCGTCTCCAGGGGCGACGCGTCCGAGGAAGGGACGATCCAGGACCGCGTCTTCTATTGCAGCGTCGCACCTCTCGCGACCGGAGACCGCCTGGTAGCGACCCTCCATGACATCACCGAGATCCGGGCCCTCGATAAGGCCAAGAAGGATTTCGTCGTCAACGTCTCCCATGAGCTCCGGACCCCTTTGACGGCGATCAAGGGCTTCCTCGAGACGATCGAGCCCAGGACGGAAGAGGAGAACCGGCCTTACCTGGAGATCATCCGCAGGAACACCGAGCGGATGATCGCCATCGTCGGGGACCTCCTGGTCCTGTCCGAGCTCGAGGAACGGGGGCCGAAGATCGACAAGACGGAGGTCGACCTGAGGCCGATGGCGGCGGCGATCCTGAAGATGTTCGAGAAGCGGGCGGGGGAAAAGGGCCTGGCCCTCTCGCTGGACGCGTCCGCCCATCTTCCGATCGTCCAGGCCGATCCCGGACAGATGGAAGGCCTGTTGCTCAACCTCGTCGACAATGCCGTGAAGTACACGGAGAAGGGGAGCGTGAAGGTCCGGCTCTCCGTCCGCGAGGCCAAGCTGGCGATCGAGGTCGAGGACACGGGGCCGGGCATCGCCGCCGAGCATCTCCCCCATGTTTTCGAGCGGTTCTACGTCGTCGATAGATCGAGGTCGAAAAAGCTGGGCGGCACGGGCCTCGGCCTGTCGATCGTCAAGCACATCGCGCTGGCCCACAAGGGCACGGTGTCCGTCAAGAGCCGGCTCGGCGAGGGGACGACGTTCTCGGTCCTCCTGCCGCTCGCCTGAGGGCCGCGGCCCTCAGCGGTAGGCCTCCAGGAAGGGGTCGTCGAAATTCGCCAGGCCGATCGTCCGCCGGCCGGCCTCGATGTCCTTGACGCGAGCCGTCAGGAATTCGTTGAGCGGCGTTCTCACGCCGCGCTCGCGGCCCCGCGCGACGATGTATCCGTTGAGGAAATCGATCTCGGTCCGTTCGCCCCGTTCGAGGGATTGGAGGCTCGAGGATTTGAGCCTCCGGTACTTGAACCCGACGAGCCGGATCAAGGCGTGCCTTTTCAGCCGCCCCGGCGCTCCCGCGCCTTTCAAGAACGAGCCGAGATCGAGCCGGGAAACAGGCTCGACACGCAGGCCCAGGGCCCCGGCCCCCACAACAGCGAGGCGGGCGAGGGCTGGCCTATTCGACCCGGCCTTTCGCCCGGAGCTTCCCGATGACATCGGCGCGGACCCAGTAAGCGTGGCTCTCCCCGTCGCGCTGGCTCAGGAAGAACAGGTATTTGCCGTCGGCCGTGACCATCGGGCAGAGCTCGATCGAGGCGCTGTTGACCTCGGGGCCCAGGTTGACCGGCGTTCCCCAAGCCCCGTCCGGGCCCCGGAAGCTCGCCCAGAGGTCGAACCGGCGCGAGAAGAGAAGGTAGCTGCCGTCGGGGGCGATGAACGGCGTGTCGTCGACCCCCGCGGTGTTGATGGGGTCGCCCAGATTGGCCGGCTTTTCGTAGCGGCCCCCGGCGAAGCGGGCCTGGGAGATGTCGCTGGCGCCGCGACTGTCGGGCGGACGGCCCGCGAAATAGAGGTTGCCCTCGAGGTCGAGCGAGAATTGCCAGTGCTTGTCGACGGCGTTGACGCCAGGGTCGAGGGGGCGGGGCGACGACCAGCCGGCACGGGTCCGGTCGGTCGTCCAGATCCTCTCAGCCTCGCCTTTTCATCGGCGCCCACCAGACCTCGGTCCCGTCCGGGGAGAAGACGGCCGTGCTGTGCAGCCCCCAGACCGAAGAGATGATCCCCGGCGCAAAGAGCTCGGGTTTGTCAGCCGGCGGCTTCTGGCCCAGGTAATCCCCTTTGAGGACCGGGAACCGCGCGTCCGAGCGATCGGCCCCTTTCTCCGCGAGCAGGGCCGCGACGGCGTCCATCTTCCGCTCCGCCGCGACGTTGGCGGCGGCCTGGCCCATGACCGTGCGGGCGTCGAGGGGGGCGCCGCGGTCGAGGAGGATCCGGGCCGTCTCGGTCCGGCCGTCGCGCGCGGCGTAGTGGAGGAGCGTTTGTCCCTTAGGCCCTTCCCCCCTCCCCTTTTTAAAGGATAGTCCGGCCTTTGTCCGATGTCAAAAAGCCGTGGGCTCGCGGGGGCTTGGCGGTGACGATCGAAGCGGGAGAGGCGCTTCCGGCCGCCCGCGTTGAGTGAGATGAGGTCTATCGCCCGAGAGCGACGGTGCCGATACCGTAAGCGGCTTCGCCGGCATCCAGGTCCCGAAGGGTCCTTTCGCCGATGATGCTCGACATGGTCGCCAGGAGCGCGAGCACGAATAGGGCCTTCACCGCCGTCCGGCCGAACGAGCCAGTGTACCGGATGGTCACAGAACGGCGCCTGCGCCGCAGCGCCTTGGAGCCGCGGCGCGGATCGAACGGCCTGTCGAGCCAGAAAACGAACGCCTTCATGGGTGTCACTCTACGCCTTCATATTCGTCCGGATCCGGCGCGAAAGAATCCCCTTTAAAGAGGATTTCCGAGGGCTCAGGAACGGGAGGCAAGAGGAATTGACTTTGGCGTTTTCCGGAGTTATCTTTCGGTCATCGAGATCCAAACGGGAAGAGCCGGGGGGGGGGGCGCCATGAATAAGAGGATATTCGCCGTCGGCCTTTTTCTCGCGGGCCTGGGGCTTCTTACCACCGATGGCAGAGGCCAGTTCCTGCCCCAGGAGGTCAGCCAGAGGGGCCAATGGGAGGAATTCATGCGAGGGGCCGAGATCGTCGCGTTCGAGCGGATCGGCACGGGCGTGACCAAGCCCTGGAAGCTCACCCTCAAGATGGGCGATGTCGAAGCGACGGGGGCCTGGAAGGACGTCGACAAGAAGCTCAGCGACGGCGGACGGGACATCTGGAGATACGAGGTCGCCGCCTACCGGATCGACAAGCTCATCGGGTTGAACATGGTGCCCCCGGCCGTCGAGAAGACGTTCCGGAACAAGGCCGGCTCCCTGTCCCTCTGGATCGACGCCAAGTACAGCCTGCTGGACATCATGGACGAGGGCGTCAGGTTCCCCGCCTCGGCCTCGAAACACGTCGAGGACATGGGCTATCTCTACCGGATCTGGTGCTGTCTTATCGCCAACGACGATCCGACCCAGGAGAACATAAGGTTCACCGAAGACTGGCGGATGATCCTCATCGATCATTCCCGGGCCTTCCGGTCGGACAAAACCTATACGACCCGGCTCGTCTTCGGCGTCGACGGGATCAAGAAATACCAGTCCACCGGCAAGCCCTATCTCATCCTTCGCGTCCCCCGGGACCTCTACGGGAGGATCAAGGCCCTGGACGCGGCCGCCATCAGCCAGGCTGTCGGGCCTTACCTCACGCAAAGGGAGATCCAGTCCATCGTGGCCCGGACGAAGCTGATCGAGGCCGAGATAGACGGGATGATCAAGCAGTACGGCGAGGCCTCCGTCCTCTATTGAAAGAGAGGGTCAAACCCAGGCCTGTCCGGTTGTTGTTTTTCTAAAGGTCGCTAA
>CAYOYQ010000003.1:24865-37724 GCA_964408215.1 uncultured Eubacteriales bacterium | reverse complement strand
GCAAGGCCGGCGAGGACCTGGTCGAGAAGCAGAACGCCGAGATCGGCCTCATGCCGGTCGTGGCCGACGAGGCCGGGGAATACGGCTACATCGCCGAAAACCGGCACATGGTCCAGTCGTTCCTGAAGGGCGTCCGGCCGGACGAGAATTTCGCGGACGGCGTCGCCGTGGCGGAGCTCCTGATGTCCGCCTACCGGAGCGCCGAGCTCGGCCGGACCCTCCCCTTCCCCTTCAAGGGCCTGGAGACCTACGTCCCGCCCGTGGCCCAGGGCCAGTGGAACCCCAAGGCCCGCTGACAGGAGATCCCATGAGACGCACGATCGCCCTCCTCGCGCTCGCCGCCATCGTCACGGCCGCCGCCTCTCTCTGCGGCCAGGCCAAGCCCGCGATCCGGCACCTCTCACCGGAGCTCCAGAAGGCCGTCGGCGCGACCGACACCGCGGCCGTCCGCATCAAGAAGTTCCCGCTCGCCTCGGAGGCCTGGACCTTCCGCAAGTTCACCTTCGCCGAGACGCTCCAGAAGCTCAAGGAGCTCGGCGTCGGCGCCGTCGAAGCCTTCCCGGGGCAGGCCCTGGCCGCCGAGTTCCCCGGGGCCCGCTTCGACGAGAACATGACCGACGAGCAGGTCGCCTTCGTCAGGGACGCCCTGAAAAAAACCGGGGTCACGCTCTACGGCTATGGCGTCTGCGACATCGGCACGACCGAGGCCAGCATGCGCAAGATGTTCGATTTCGCCCGCAAGATGGGCATCCGGATCCTGGTCTGCGAGCCGGCCGACGACGACTTCACCCTCCTCGAGAAGCTGGTCAAGGACTACAACATCAAGATCGCTATCCACAACCATCCGGCCCCGGCCAAGTACAACCTGCCCGAGACGGTTTTCAGCCATGTCGACGGCAAGGACCCGCGCATTGGGTCGTGCGCCGACAGCGGCCATTGGATGCGCGGCCTGAACGACCCGCGCGAGGCCTTTAAGCTCCTCCAAGGCCGCATCCTCGACGTCCACCTCAAGGACCGGTCCGACTTCGGGACGGCCAAGGGCGTCGACGACGTCGCCTGGGGCTCGGGCAAGGGCTTCGTCCGCGACCTTCTGGCCGAGCTGACCCTCCAGGACTACGACGGCTACCTGACGATGGAATACGAGAACGAGAAGGAGGTCGGCGATCCGATGCCGGCCTTCCGCAAGAGCATCGATTTCGTCAAAAGCGTCACCTATTACTGGGACACCGAGCAGATCCTGCGGCGGAGCGGCGGCGCTTACGAGAAGCACGGCTGGAACCATTACGGCCCGGGCTATTTCGTGTGCGACCCGAAGACGGGCGTCCTCATGGGCCAGGGCGGCATGGGCCTGCTCTGGTATGGCAAGAAGGTCAAGGACTTCGTCCTCGAGTGCGATTTCAAGTGCTCGACCCCGACGACGAACTCGGGCCTCTTCCTGCGCGTCCCCTCGGTCCCCGTGAGCGACGACTACATCTACCACTCGATCGAGATCCAGATCGACGACACGTCGGCCGGCATCCACCACACCGGGGCCGCCTACGACATCGAGGCCCCCGCGGCCCTGGCCTCCAAGCCGGCCGGCGAGTGGAACCACTTCCGGATCGAGTTCAAAGGGATGCGCCTGAAGGTCGAGCTCAACGGCCGGCTCGTCCTCGACTGGGACGCCCATCCCGGCGGCAAGGTCCGCGACCTCGCGCCGGAAGGCTATATCGGCCTCCAGAACCACGACAGCACGTCGCCGCCCTATTTCCGGAACATCTATCTCAAGGAGATCTGACCGGCGGCCCGCCCCGGGACGAGAGCCCGCACGATAAGGAGCATTGAACATGACTGAGATGAAAAGCCCGCGCAACCGGCTGTTCCTGATGATGGTCATGGAGTTCTTCATCTGGGGCGCCTGGCTGCCGCTCATCTACAGCTACCTGCCGAGCCTCGGCTTCACGCCCCTCCAGCAGGCCTGGATCCTCAGCGCGTTCCCCCTCGCCGCCATCGCCGGCATGTTCTTCAGCAACCAGTTCGCCGACCGGCATTTCGCGGCCGAGAGGTTCCTCGGCTTCAGCCAGCTCGTCGGCGGCCTGGCCCTGCTCGGGCTGGGCTTCACCCGCGCGTTCTGGCCCTTCTTCGCCCTGATGGCCGTGCACTGCCTCCTCTACGTTCCGACCCTGTCCATCGTCAACTCCATCGCCTTCGCCAACATGAAGGACCCCCAGAAGGAGTTCGGCCTCATCCGCATGGGCGGCACGCTGGGCTGGATCCTCGCCGCCTGGCCCTTCACGTTCATCCTCGTCGACTGGGCCCGGGTCAAGGCCGCCGCGCCCAAGGGCTTCGTCGGCTGGCTGGGGACGGTCCTCGGCTCGGGGCTGACCGGGCCGGCGCTGAAACAGGCGACGCGCTGGACCTTCGTGGTCGCCGGAGCCGTCTCTCTCGCCCTGGCCGCCTACAGCCTGGTCCTGCCCCACACGCCGCCGAAGAAGAAGACCGCCGCCGCCCCGTCCGCCGAGCGCTTCGCCTGGCTCGAGGCCTTCAAGCTGCTCAAGCACCCCTTCGTCCTCGTCCTCTGGGTCATCACCTTCATCGACGCCTTCGTCCACAACCTGTACTTCAATTGGACCGGGACGTTCCTCGGCGCCGCCCGGGAGGCCGGCGGCGTCGGCATCCCCGGCAACTGGATCATGCCGGTCATGAGCCTGGGGCAGGTCTCCGAGCTCCTGACGATGCTCGTCCTGGGGGTCGTGCTGAAGAAGCTGGGCTGGCGGTTCACGATGCTGATCGGCATCCTCGGGCACGCCGGCCGGTTCGCGGTCTACGCCTTCTTCGCCTCCGCGCCGTGGGCGATCATCACCGTCCAGGTCCTGCACGGGATCTGCTACGCCTTCTTCTTCGCCACGGTCTACATCTTCGTGGACACCTATTTCCCCAAGGACGTCCGCTCGAGCGCTCAGGGCCTGTTCAACGTGATGATCCTCGGCCTCGGCGTCCTGGCCGCCAATATCTTCGGGCCGGTCCTGATGCAGTCGATCTTCACGGTCGCAGGCATCACCGACTTCAGGTCCATGTTCCTGCTGCCTTGCCTGACCGCGCTCGGCGCCGCGATCCTTCTTCTCGCGGCGTTCCGGCCGCCGGCCGCGGCCCGGCCGGACCAGGGATGACCGGCGAAGAGGCATTCCGGGGGAGGCCGGGTTCCGTGGTATAATCCTCACGAGGGAGCACCACGGCGAGACCATGAAGATCCGTTATCTCGACGGCGCCCGGCTCTATTACGCCTTCCTCGCGGGCGGCGAGGCCGTTATCCGCGACCAGGCCTATCTCAACCGGATCAACGTCTTCCCCGTCCCCGATTCCGACACCGGGACGAACCTGGCCTCGACCATGCGGGCCATCGCGGAACGGGCCCGGGCCTCACGTTCGGCCCGGGCGACCCTGCACTCCATCGCCGACGCCGCCCTCCATGGGGCCAGGGGCAACTCCGGCCTCATCTTCGCCCAGTTCCTCTACGGCCTGAGCCAGGAGGTCCGGGAGGAGCGGCGGCTCTCGGCCCGTCATTTCGCCGAAGGGGTCCGCCGGGCGGTCCAGCACGCCCGCCGGGCCATCCTCACGCCCGTCGAAGGGACGATGCTGACCGTCCTCCACGACTGGGCCGAAGCGCTCTACGCGGAACGGCTGAAGAAGGCCGATTTCGCCGAGCTGCTGACGCACTCGCTCCAGGCCGCCGAGCGGTCGCTCAGAGAAACGCCGCGCAAGCTGGCCGTCCTGGCCCGGGCCGGCGTCGTCGACGCCGGGGCCAAAGGGTTCTTCGATTTCCTCGAGGGGGTCGCCGGCTTCATCAAGAAGGGCAGCCTGCGGACGGCCCGGCAGGCCCGGGCCGTCGAGCTTCCGGCGCCTCCCGCCGTCCACGCCGGCCGCCCGACCGCGACCAAGCGCTTTTGTTCGGAGGCCCTCCTCGTCGGGGAATCGATCGACGTCGAGGCGGTCCACGGCCTTGTCCGTAAGGCGGGAGACTCGGCCGTGGTCGCCGGCTCGCCCCGCAAGCTCAAGCTCCATGTCCACACGGACGACGCCGCCGGGCTCTTCTTCGAGCTCCAGAAGCTCGGCACCATCCTGGACATCAAGGCCGACGACATGCGCCGCCAGTACGAGGCCGCCCACGCGCGCCGGGCCCGGATCGCGGTCCTGACCGATTCGGCCTGCGATCTGCCGTCCGGGGTCCTCGACGAGCACCAGGTCCATGTCGTCCCCTTCAACCTGTTCTTCGGGGACAGCCTTTTTCTCGACAAGGTGACGATCGAGCCCGACCGGTTCTACGACCTGCTCCGGACGCGCCGGGAGATGCCCAAGAGCGCCCAGCCGTCCCAGGCCAACGTCCGCCGGGCCCTCGAATTCCTGGCCGGCCATTACGACGGCGTCGTCGCCGTCTCGATCTCGAGCGCCCTGACGGGCTTCTATGAGCAGCTCGTCAAGGCGCGGGACGACCTCGGCCTCGACGCCTCGCGGGTGGCCGTCGTCGATTCCCGCCATCTTTCGGTCTCCGAGGCGCTGGTCGTTCTCCGGGTCGCCGAAGCTGTCCGGGCGGGCCTCGGCGTCGATGAGATCGCGGCCGCCGCGGCCGGCTGGACCGCGAGGACCCGACTTTGGGTCGACATCCGGACCCTGAAGTACATGGTCCGGGGCGGCCGGGTCAGCCCGCTCAAGGGGCTTCTCGCCGCGGTCCTCAACATCAAGCCGATCGTCAGTCTCGACGCCGTGGGCAAGGCGACCATCCTGGGCAAGTCGTTCAGCCGCCGGGCCAACATGAAGAAGATCCTCGGGCTCATCCGCCGGGAGACGGCCGGCCGGCCGGTCTGGAACTACGGCCTCGTCCACGCCCAGAACCCCGGCCGGGCCGGACGCTACGCCGAAGCCCTCCAAGCCGCGCTCGGCAAAGCGCCCGTCTTCGTTTCCGACGTCTCCCCCGTCGTCGGCGTCCACAACGGCATCGGCGTGGTGGGCATCGGCCTGATGTTCGATTAGCCGCCCGCCGGTCTCGGCGGGGCGGCCCGGGAGGCGGTCATGTCAGGATTCGTCGAGGCTCTCGTCCCCTGCGCGGCCCTCGTTGCCGCCTACATGACGCTCTGGTTCGTCGTCGCCCTCATCAAGAGAGACAATTCGGTCGCGGACATCGCCTGGGGGCTCGGTTTCGTTGTTGTCGTGGCCTATGTGTTCTTCTACCGGAGGACATCCCTCTTCCTGCCGGTCCTCACGGGCTCCCTCGTCGCCGTCTGGGGTCTGCGGCTGTCCTTCCATATCTTCCGGCGGAACTGGAAAAATGGCGAAGATGCCCGCTACGCCGCGTGGCGCGCCAAGTGGGGCCGTTCGTTCGTCTGGCGCAGCTACCTTCAAGTCTTCCTGCTGCAGGGCCTGTTCATGCTGGTCATCGTCTGGCCGGCCATCCTCGTCAACACCACCCGCTGGGGCGTCCCGCCGGGGGCTCGCGGGCGCGGAGCTTGGGCCGCCGGCCTGCTCGTCTGGGCGGCCGGCTTCCTCTTCGAGGCCGTCGGCGACGCCCAGCTGGCCCGCTTCAAAAAGGACCCGGCGAACAAGGGCAAGATCATGGACCGGGGGCTCTGGCGGTACACCCGGCACCCGAACTACTTCGGCGAGTCGCTGATGTGGTGGGGGATCTTCCTCTTCGCTCTGGAGGTCCCCTACGGCTGGGCGACGGTCGTGAGCCCTGTCCTCATCACGTTCCTTCTCGTCCGGGTCTCGGGGATCCCCCTGCTCGAGCGGCGCTACGCCGGAAACGCGGAATTCCAGGCCTACGCCCGCCGGACGAGCGCCTTCGTGCCCTGGTTCCCGAAAAGGCTCTCTTAAAAACCCGGGCTCAGGCTGACCTGGAAGTGCCAGCCGCGGTGGGGCCGGTCGAACGGATAGACGTAGTTCACGCCCAGGATCAGATAGCCGAAGAGGTTCGTCCGGATGCCGAATCCGGCGCTCTGCAGGGGCTTCCGCCCCCCGCCCGAGGCGAACCACGGCTTGAAATGGCTCGGGTCCTCGCCGACGACCTCGCCTGTTTCGGGATCGTAAACGAACCCGCCCCAGTAGTAGCCGGCGTGGGAGGCGTAGGCGAGGCCCCAGTCGTAGAACGCGTAGGCCTCGAGAGGCCAGGCGCCGAAGTAGCCTTTGCCGATCTTGAAGAGCCCGAGGAGCGGGAAGCGCAGCTCGACGTTGGCGACCATCATCTTGCTGCCGAACAGCCGGCCGTAGTCGAACGACTCGTCGGGGTTCTGTTGATAATATTGCGTTTCCGCGCTGCTGAAGGATTCGTAGCCGCGGACGAGGTCCCAATAGGCGATGTACAGGGGGTAGAAGCGGGTGTCTTCGGCGTCCCGGCCGTAGCGGCCGAAGTTGAGGGCCCGGAAGGCCAGGGTGAAGGGCCGGATCGGCATGATGTACTTGCGGACGTCGATCGAGGCCGTGGTGAAATTGACCGAGCCGAATGAGGGCGAGAGGGCCACGCCGAGGTTCTGGCCCAGGATCGGGCTGGTCGCCCCGAAGATCCCCGTGTCATAATAATAGCCGGCCGTCGCATAGCCGAAGCTGAGGGGGTCGGGCATGTCGCCGGGCTTGATCTTCTGGTAATCGACGAGATAGAAGCTCACGGGATCGTAGATATAGCGGTAGATCGTGTGGTTGTAATCGATGATCCTGTAGCCGGCGCTGAGCTGGAAGCGGCTGACCTGGCTGAACGGATAGGATCCGAACACCGAGGCGTCGTAATTGATCAGCCGGTAAACGTCCTCGTCCTGGACGACATAGCCCTGCTCGTTGTAGTAGGGATAGGTGTAATAAGGGTAAGGATAGACGACGCGCTGGAGGGCCGAGCCCCAGTTGAAGCGGCTCTTGTTGTTGAGGTAGGCCAATACGCCGGAGGTGTCGATCAGCCGGCTGCCGGTGAAGGCCGTGGTGACCAGCGTCTGCGTGCCCAGCATGTCGCTCCAATACGCCGAGATCCCGCCCGCCCCGTAGGTGCCGTAGCGGTCGACGCCGACGGCGACGCTGGGCGGTGAGACATAGTCCAGCCCGAGCTTGGAGCTGTAGGGGGAGACCGTGAAGTTCGTGTCCTTTGGCAGGCCGAAGAGCGGGTTCCTCAGCAGGCCGAGCAGCGAGCCCTCGGGCTCGTTGCGGGGCGGCAGGATGGCCGGATTGCGGTCGAACTGGGCCAGAAAAGGCTGGCCGTCGAGGACGACCTTGTCGTCGATCGAATAGACCGTGTAGTATCCGTCCTGGTAGCCTGAGAAGACCACCCGCCCGGTCTCCTGAGCGATCGTGAACGCGGGGCTGAGCTCGGTGATGCCGCTAATGCCCGTGTAGAGGTTGGTGATCTCGGTGATCTTGGCCGAGGCCACGTCGATCCGGTAGAGGTCGGTCTTGCCGTTCTGGTCCGAGAGGAACAGGAGCGACGCCGAATCGGCCGTCCACTGCGGCCCGATGTTCTTGCCCGCCGGGAAGGCCAGGAGCTTCTGGACGCGGCCCGACTCGACATCGAGCAGGGCCAGCTCGTAGTTCCCGACGTCGAACCACTCGAGGTTGGTCGAGAACCGCTCCGTGACGAAGGCGATGGTCTTGCCGTCCGGCGACCAGACCGGTTGGAGATCGCCGTAGACGTCGCGGGTCATCTGCTTGAGGACGTTGTCTTTGAGATCGTAGATGAACAGGTCCGAGACACCGCCGGTCATGCCGCTGAAGGTGACGTAGCGCCCGTCCGGCGAGAACGAGGGGCTGAGGATCTCGGCCAGCTCCTTGAACGGGATCTCCCGCTCGGTCTTGTCGGCCTTCATATCGAGGATGGTCAGGGCCGGCCGGCCCTTGATCACGGCCCCGAAGACGAACTTCTCCCCCTTGACGTCCCAGGCCCCGGCCGAGCGGATGAACTGGATGCTCTCGAAATGGGGGTCGACGGCCGTCGAGATGATCTTCCGCCGGACCTTTCCCGTGTCCGCGTCGGCGAGATAGAGGTCGATCGAGAACAGGTCCCGGCTCGACAGGAAGACAATGGACTTCCCGTCGGGCGAGATCGCGGGGGCGATGTTGTAGGGGTTCGATTCGACGCCCTTGAAGAGGGGCTTGGCGCTCTTGTCCGCAGCCTGGGTCTTGTCGACCAGGGGCAGATAGGCCGCTTCCAGGGACTTGGCCCAATCGTCCGAGAGCTGCTTCAGCTTGATGCCGAGGATGCTCTCGATGATGACCTCGTAGTCGTTGGCCCGGCCGACCGACTTCATCATCTTGCCGATGACCTCGTCGCCCCAGCGCCCGGTGATGTAGGACCAGAGGGCATGGCCCCAGCGGTAGGGGAAGTATTTATAGGAGTTGTCGAGCTTCTTGATCGGCGGCACGGCCTTGCGCCGGACGGCGTCGCGCATCCACATCGAGGTGTTGGGATCGACCGGACCGATCGACAGGTACTCGGACATGCCTTCGATGAACCAGAGCGGGATGCGCAGGCCCGACTCGTTGCCCCGGGCGGCGTCCGAGTGGCCCTGGGCCATCAGGTCGTACTGAAAGGCGTGGACGAGCTCGTGTCCGATGACGTGGTCCGTCTCGGCGAGCGAGGCCCCGTAGGGCAGGATGATGCGGCGCCGGAACGATTCGGTGACGCCGCCGGTCCCTTCGCCGAGGAGCTCGTTGATGACGGTCGTCTGCTGGAACTCGGGGCCGCTCCCGTAGAGGATCAGCGGCTGGCGGCCCTTGAGCTCGTGGTTGAACATCCGGGACAGGCGCGAGTACCAGCGTTCGGCCATGGTCGCGGCCATCTTGACGGTCTGCTCGTCCTGCAGATAGAAATAGACATCGAAGTGCCGGGACTTCATGATCTTGAAGCGGAACCGCTCGTATTGGACCTTGTTCCGCCCGTACCATTGGGCGTTGAGGTCCGGGACGAAGGCGGCCAAGAGGATCGCCCCGAGGCTCAGGGCGGCGAGAGCTTTCAAGAATGGGTGGTTACGCATCAGGGCCCTCCTCACGTAGGGACTATTGTAGCGGAAGGTCGGACCGAAAGAAAATGCCCCCCGGACGGGAGGCCGCTCAGAAGATCTCATGGGTCGAAACTCCTTTCGACCCCTTTCCGCCGTCATTCTAGCCGAATCCCCGGCCTTTGTCCACTCCCGCGTTGACGCCGGGGCCCGATTTCAGTAAGATGCGGGGCGACGGTCATGACGACGGAGATCCTGATCATCCTCGCGGTCATGGTCGCGGGCTATGTCGCGGCCAAGACGGCCAAGCTCTCGGTCGAGATCGGCATGTTCGCCGCGGCCCTGGCCGGCGGCCTGGCCGGGGCCGTTCTCGGCACTCCCCCGCTCCGGGAGCTCGGCCGCCATCTCGTCGAGGGCTCCATCACCTACCTCGACGTCATGCTCGTCTTCTTCACCGCCACGTTCTTCATGACCATCGTCAACGAGTCCGGCGGGGTCGTCTACGCCGTCCGGGCCGTCCTGCGCGTTTTCGGCCGCCGGAGGGTTCCGGCCCTCCTGGCCCTGATGATCATCGTCCTGATCCCGGGCGCCCTGACCGGGGCGGGCAGCGTTTCGCTCCTGGTCGTCGGCGCCCCCGTGGCCCTGGCCCTGGGGCGTCTGGGCCTGCCGCCGAAGCGCGTCGCGGCCATCCTGTTCATCGTGGCCGGCCTGAGCGCGGCCGCGCCTCCGGTCAACATCTGGGCCATGATCCTCTGCGCCGGGACGGCCATCCCCTATGTCGGGTTCGAATTCACCCTGGGCATCCCGGTCCTTATCTTGGGCGCCTTCACCGTCCTCGCGCTGGGCCTGAAAAAAGGCCCGGAGGCCGCGGCCGGCGCGCCCGAGCTCCCCGCGCCGCCCGAGGGCATGACCTGGTGGCGCGTCCTGGTGCCGTTCCTCGTCTTCTTCGGCCTCGTCGCGGCCTACCGCGTCTGGCCCTTCGCGACGCCGATCTTCGGCCTGGCCCTGGAATTCAGCCTGTCGGCCCTGGCCGCCATCCTGGTCAGCCCGAAAAGGATCGCCGTCCTGCGCCTGGCCCGGGAGACCGTCAAGCGCCTGCTGCCGCTGCTCGCGACGACCGTCGTCGTCGGCATGCTCCAGCAGATCATGACCGCGACCGGGGTCCGCGGCCTGGTCTCGTTCGCCGTGATCTCGACGCCGCTCATCCTCCTGTTCTTCCTGCTGCCGGTCATCATCCCGGTCTCGGAGGGCGTCCTGACCTACGGGGCGGCGGCCATCATCGGCATCCCGCTGATCTGGTTCCTTGACTCGATCGGATACCATGCGACGGTCGTCATCGCCGGGCTGAGCCTGGTCTGGCCCCTCGGCGACGGCCTGCCGCCGACCGCCCTCATCGGCCGGCTGAGCACCATGGTCTCGGGATACCAGGGGTCCTACAAGGACTTCCTGAAGGCCACCTGGCTGCCCTGGCTGGTCATCACGGCCGCCGCCATGGCCATGATCATCTACAGCTCGAAGCTGGCCTTCCTCGTAAAATGGAGCATGTGATCGTGAATATTGCAGGTTCCGCGAGCCCAGGGGAATGCCGATGATCATCATGATCGCCTATTACGTCATCACGGCCTTCCTGCTCGTCCTGGCGGCCTGGAGCTTCATCAGGGAAAAGGAGCGCCGCCAGGACCTCGTCCTCTATATCCTGGTGATGATCCCGCTCCTCCTCAGGCTCCTGAGGTGGAAATGAGAAAAGCCCTGCTCGCGGCCGGCCTCGTCGGGCTCGTTCTCTGGGGCGGCCTGCCGCTTTATCGTCACCGCCGCTTCGGCGTCCCGATCGTCAAGGGCCCCGGGGTCACCGACGTCCGGCGGCTGAGCGACTTCTCGCCGGGGCTCAAGGGCACCCCAGCCGACACGTGGGTCTTTGTCCTCCAAGGGCGGGAGCCGGGCGGCAAGGCCCTGATCATGGGCAACACGCACTCGAACGAGCCCGAAGGCATGCTCGCGGCCCTGATCGTCATCGAGAACGCGGTCGTCGAGAAGGGCACCCTCTACGTCATCCCCTTCTTCAACAACAGCGGCAGCCGCAACACCCGCGCGGGCGACGGCTACCCGCTCTATTTCGACGTGGCCACGGACTGGGGGACCCGGCGCTTCCGCTATGGCAACCGCGACGCCTCGCCGCTCGACCAGTGGCCGGACCCGGACGTCTACATCCACTTTCCCGACCGTCAGCTCCTGTCCTACATCGACGTCCGCAACACCAACCGGACCTGGCCTGGCCGGACCGGCGGCCCGCTCATGGAGCGCGTGACCTTCGGGGCGATGGAGCTCCTGCGCAAGGAGGGCGTCGACGTCGCTGTCGACGTCCACGGCGCCGAGACCATGTTCCCGGTGACGAACTGCATCGTCGCCCCCGAGAAGTCGGTCAAGATCGCCACCCTGGCCTCGCTGACGGTCAAGGCCATGGAGGGCTTCGAGAACCACGTCGAGCCCTCGCCGGCGGGCTTCCGCGGCCTGTCCCACCGCGAGATCGGCGACTACGCGGAGACGATGCCCTTCCTGCTCGAGGCGCCGATCCCCTTCCTCGACCAGCCCACCGGGCCGAAGACCGTCCGCTTCCTGCTCGACGGCAAGGACCCCTTCCTGCTCAGCCTGTCGAAGAAAAAGAAGCTCTTCGTGCCCTACGACGAGAGCGGCTGGCCGCTCGAAAAACGGGTCGGGCAGAACCTCTCGGTCACCCTGGAGATCTTCCGCCAGTTCACGAAGAAGACCGCGGCCCGGCCGATCGTCGTCCGGGACGTACCGCGCTACGCCGACGTCGTCAAGGCCGGGGTCGGGCATTTCCTGGCCGACCCGTCCCGGGCCGCGGCCGGAGGCGTCATCGTCAATTGAACGGGGCCCCACCGCTCCCCCGTCTGGAGGTGTTCACGATGGTCCTCAAGAGATCGTTCCCCGCGATCCTCGCCGTCGCCGCGGCGTTCTTCGCGGCCGGCGGGCTGACCCTGGCCGACCGGGCCGCCCCGGACCCGTCGGCGGAGATCGACAGGGCTTTCGAGGCCTGCACCGTCATCATGGTCGGGCGGGAAGCCTCGACGGACGGCTCGGTCATGAGCACGCACGCCGCCGACTGCGGCGTCTGTGACTTCACCTGGCGCCATGTCCCGGCCGCCGACCACAAGCCGAACGAGACGCGCAAGCTCTACCGCATCGACCAGATCCGGACCTGGCCCCCCTCCGAGGGCGGCAAATGGGCCATGGTCCTCAAGGACCCGACCGGTGTCGAGATCCCCCAGGTCCCCCACACGTACGGCTACCATCACGCCGTCTTCGGCTATATGAACGACCAGCAGCTGGCCATCGCCGAATCGACCATCGGCAACGTCCGCAAGCTCAGCAACCCCACGCCCACACCCGCCACGAACATCACGATGCTGACCCTGCTGGCCATGGAGCGCTCGCGGACGGCCCGCGAGGCCATCCGGCTCATGGGCTCGCTCGCCGAGACGTACGGCTATGGAGGGACCGACGGAGGGGAGATGCTGGCCGTCTCCGACCCCAGGGAGATCTGGGTGTTCGAGATCGTGCCGGCCGGCCCGCTCTGGACGCCGGCCAGCGGCAAGCCCGGCGCGGTGTGGGCGGCCCAGAGGGTCCCGGACGACGAGGTCGCCGTCTGCCCCAACGAGTCGCGGATCGGGGAGATCGACCTCTCCAAGCCGGACTTCTTCATGGCCTCGGCCCACGTCGTCTCCTTCGCCGTCGAGGAGAAGCTCTACGACCCCGTCTCCGGAAAGCCGTTCAGTTGGAAGCGGGCCTACTCCCCCTCCGCGGGCAGCGCCTCCTCCAGCCAGGGCCGGCGGCAGAGGCTCTGGCGCTTTTACGACCTCGTCGCCCCTTCCAACAAGTTCAAGGCCGAGACCGAG
>CAYOYQ010000003.1:0-24855 GCA_964408215.1 uncultured Eubacteriales bacterium | reverse complement strand
GCCGAGGGCAGCGCCGTGAGCACGGAAGGCCGCCGGTCCCGGATGTGGCGCTTCTTCGATCTCGTCGCGCCGTCCAAGAAGTTCCGGGCCGAAACGCCCAACATGGACTTTCCCTTCTCGGTCAAGCCCGACGCGAAGCTCTCGGCCCGGGACGTCATGGCCCTGACCCGCGACAAGTCCGCGGGCACGGTCTACGACCCGGTCCGGGGCCTGCGCGGCGGGCCGTTCAAGAACCCGAACTATTTCCGGGGGACCCGCCTGATCAGCGTGCCCAACGTGGAGTACACGACTCTGACCCAGTGCCGCTCCTGGCTCCCTGACCCGATCGGCGGCATCGTCTGGGTGGCCCTGGGGGCCCAGGACACGTCCTGCTACATCCCCTTTTATGGCGGGGTGACCGACATCCCCAAGTCCTTCTCGACGGGCGATCATTTCGTCCTCGACCGGGGCTCGGCCCGCTGGGCTTTCGACTACGTCGATTTCCACACCCAGGTCGCCTACAACGCGGCCATCGAGGACGTCAAGACGGCCCAGAAGACGTGGGAGGACGGGGCCCTCGACCGGGTGGCCGAGATCGACAAGCTGGCCGAGGACCTCTACAAGAGGAGCCCCAAAGAGGCCGTTAAGTACATCACCGGCTACTCGCTGAACAACGCGACCAACGTCGTCAACGCCTGGTGGAAGCTCGGCGACGACCTCTGGGTGAAATACAACCACCTCGGCCTGTATGACGCCGGGAAGCGTCGGAGCGGCCGCATCCCGACGGCCAATCCGGAGTGGTGGAACAAGGCCGTCCGGGCCTTCGACGTCCTGGCCGAACCGGACAAGAGATAGGATCCCTGGATCGCGACAAGGAGTCGATCATGAGCTTCAAACGCCTCATCGCCTTTCTCGGCGCCTTCGGGCTGGCCGTCCTGCTCGCCGGACACCTGGCCTCGGCCGGCGGGCCGTCCGGGCCGGACGGCTCCGACGGCATCGTCCGCGGGGAGGGCTGCACCTCCATCCTCGTCGGCAAGCTGGCCTCGACCGACGGCTCGGTCATGACCACCCACACTTGTGACTGCGGCACCTGCGACTGGACCTGGCGCCACGTCCCGGCGGCCGACCACAAGCCCGGCTCGACCCGCAAGATCTACCATATCTCCCAGTACAAGACCTGGCCACCGAGCGAAGGCCTCAAGTGGGACGTCTACAAAAAGGATTCCGCCGGTCTGGAGATCCCCGAGGTCGCCCACACCTACGCCTACCACCACGGTATGTTCGGCTACATGAACGAGAAGCAGGTCGCCATCGGCGAGTCGACGATCGGCTGCCAGCGCAAGCTGGTCAATCCGACGCCGGCGGCCAAGCTCGACCTGACCATGCTGACGCTGCTCGGGATGGAGCGCGCGGCCACGGCCCGCGAGGCCATCCAGGTCATGGGCTCGCTCGCGGAGAAATACGGCTACGGTTTCCATGACGACGGCGAGATGCTGGCCGTGGCCGACCCCAACGAGGCCTGGATCCTCGAGATCTGCCCGGCCGGCCCGCTGTGGGTCCCGGAGAGCGGCAAGCCCGGCGCGGTCTGGTGCGCCCAAAGGGTGCCCGATGACGAGGTCAGCGTCTGCCCGAACGAATCGCGCATCGGCGAGATCGACCTCGCGAACAAGGACTTCTTCATGGCTTCGCCGAACGTCGTCTCCCTGGCCGTCGAGATGGGCTTCTACGACCCCCAGGGCGGCAAGCCCTTCAATTGGAAGAAGGCTTATTCACCGGTAAACGGCAGTGCCGTGAGCACCAACGGCCGGATGCAGCGCCTGTGGCGGTTCTTCGACATCGTCGCCCCGTCCAAGAAGCTCAAGGCCGAGACGCCCAACATGGACCTGCCCTTCTCGGTCAAGCCGGACAAGAGGATCTCGGTCCAGGACGTCATGGCCATGACGAGGGACCGGAGCTACGGCACGCCGTTCGACCCGGTCCTGGGCATCCGCGGCGGCCCGTTCAAGAACCCGAATTATTACCGCCAGACCCGGGTCATCGACCACGGCCTGGCCGAGTACTCCACGATCACCCAGAGCCGGGCCGGGCTCCCCGACCCGATCGGCGGCCTCGTCTGGATCGCCTTCGGCTCCCAAGACACCTCCTGCTACATGCCCCTGTACGCCGGGATGACCGAGATCCCCAAGTCGTTCATGGTCGGCGACCACTGGACCTTCAGCCGCGACTCGGTCCGCTGGGCCTTCGACTACACCGATTTCCACGTCCAGGTCGCCTACTCGGAAGCCATCAAGGACGTCCAGGCGGCCCAGGCGAAGTATGAGGGCGAGCTCATCGCCCGCCTTCCCGAGATCGACCTGCAGGCGGCGGCCCTTCTCAAGAAGAAACCGGCCGAGGCGGCCAGGTTCCTGACCGGCTTCGCCATCAACAACGCGACGACCGTGACCAACGCCTGGTGGAAGCTCGGCGACGACCTGCTCGTCAAATTCAACCGGCTCTACCTCTACAACGTCGAGAGGCGCGGCATGGTCCGCGGCCAGCCGGCCACGCCCGAGTGGTGGAAGAAGGCCACCCGCGTCTTCGACATCCTCATGGAACCCGACAAGAAATAAAGGAGCGCTGCTATGAATAAAAGAGCTTTCTGGGTCCTCGCGGCCATCGCGGTCCTCGGCGCCGGCTGGCTCATCGCCGGACAGGCCCTGCCCAAGGCGGGGCTCCCCGTCCTGACCACCTCGGCCGGCCAGAGCACCGACGTCACGACGCTCAACATCGTGCTCGACGAGGCCGGCATCGGTTACGACTATTGCGACGTCCCGACGGTCGAGATGGTCTCGGACGGCGTCGGGCTCGGCGGCCGGGAGTCCGGGCCGGGCTTTCACGTCGAGTCGACGACCGACGTCGCCAAGTACGCGGCCGGCACGCCCTTCAAGACCGTGATCTTCGCCATCGGGGCCAGCCTCAAGGGCATGGGCGCCTCGGGCCTGACCCTCGACAGCGAGGAGGCCCGGCTGAAGAAGCTCATCGACCACTGCAAGCAGAAGAAGATCTTCGTCATGGCCGTCCACATCGGCGGCGAGTCGAAGCGCGGCCCAGCCGGGAGCGACAACGAGCGCATGATCGACGCGGTCGCTCCGTACGCCGACTATATCGTCGTGACCAAGGACAGCAACAAGGACGGCCGCTTCACCAAGATCGCCGGGCCGAAGAAGATCCCGCTCACCGAGATCGAATACGCCCTGAACCTGGTCGACATCATCAAGCAGGTCCTGCAGTAACCCGCGGGGGCGGGTTCGCGGCGCTCAGCGGACCCGGGCGACGGTCGCCAAGGCCCATTCGAGGGTCGAGTGGATGCCGATAGCGAGGCGAGTGCCGGCCTCGCCAACGGCGATGTACTTCCCTTTCGCATCTTTGAAGGCCACGGCGTCCGCCAGGTAATTCATCGGCCTCTCGAAACGCCCCGACGTCTCGAGTCCGGACCGGAGCTCGAGCCAGGCCGCATGACGGGCTTCGGCCCCGCCGTAGTCGAGGATGATGAGGGTCTCCCCGCTTTCATAGAACCCCCGGACGGCCTCTTTGAAAGCCATTCCGCGGGCCGTGTAGAACGGATAGACGTTGTTGAGTCCGAGCAGGCCTTTGAGGTACTTGACGCTCTCCGTCCGAAGGCCCTCTTTGGGCAGCCTGACGATCAGGTCGGGAGCCTCGGCGCCGGCCGGCAACTTGGCCTCGACAGCCCGGCCGAGAGCGGCCAGTCCGTTGACCGTCTCGACGGCCTCATCGAAGCCGGTCAGCGTCACCAGGAACCGGCCCTTCCAGAAGTTCAGGTAATAGGACTCGAGCTCCGCGCCGCCGCCCAGGGCCAGGACCTCCCCTTGCCCCGACCGCTTGAACGTGAACATCCCGAAGGCGGCGGCCGGCGAGGCCATCTCGAAGATCTCGAGCGAGACGGACCGGTCCTTGTCGCTCTTGTAGTCCTGGACGATGACCCGGGTGAAGCCGTATTCCTCGTAGATCTCCGCCCCGCCGTCGATATAGGCATAGAGGTCCTCACCTTCGAACTCCTGGGGCTCGTCGTCGCGGGCCCAACCCTGAACGGCCTTATCATCTGGCAGATAAACGCGGAGCGGACCTCCGGCCTTTCCGGACGGGACCGTCGCCAGGGCTCCCGCAGCGAGGGCCAGGACAAGGACGATGAAGGGGGCGGCCGGCCTTCGGAGCTGCTGGCGTGAAGAGAGCACTCGCTTTTCCTCCTCCCGGTCCTAAACGTTCTCTTCGCGGAGGTTGACCCTGGCGAGATCGATCTGGCCGAGCCCCTGCTCCGCGGCCCTCTTGATCTGGACGATGTCCTTGGGGTCGAGCCCCCAGAGCGAGGCGCAATAGGCGTCGATGGCCACACGGTCCGTCCCGGCCACGACCTTGCCGGGCCGGAAGAGCTGGCCCGGCCCGAAGGGCCCGTTGGTCACGATGATCTCGACGGCGTCGACGATGTTGAGGTCCGGTTTGACCGCCTTGTTCAGGTCGACGATGGACTGATCCAGATGGGCGATGTCGTCCGGGTCGGTCTTCCAGTTCGGCCGATGGAAGGTCCGGTTGTTCGCCGGCGAGTTCAGGCCCATGAGGTTCTTCATCGTCCCCGTGAACCGGTTGCCGGCATGGTCCTTGGTGATCGGCATGTTGATGAGGACGTCGTGCTCGGCCAGCGCGGCCAGGGGCCGGGCCTCCTTCAAGGCCGTGCCGCCCGGGACGGCCAGAGTGTTGAAAAGGGCCTCGTCCTTCTCGAAGATCCTGAGCCCGGCCCCTTCGGCGTCAAGGACCGCCTTGAGGCCCGTATCTTCCCACTGCTTCACGGTTTGCCAGCTCAGGCAGCTGATCTCCTTGGCCCCGGCCTTCCGGCACATCCCGATGACGGCCTTCAGGATCTCGGGCTTGGTGAACGAACCCGGGTGGCGGCTCTGGACGTTGGGCAGGAGGGCGACCCGGGCCCCCTTGCGCACGAACTTCTTCATGCCGCCCAAGAGCGCGACGGCTTTCATGGCGGCCGCGGCCCCGTCCGCCCCGATCCCGACACCGACAACGGAAGCTTTCGCCGCCGCCTCCATCGACGCCGAGAAGGTCCCCCCCAGCGCCAGGCCCAGTCCGGCCCCCGCGCTCGTTCTCAAGAATTCCCGCCGTCCGATCGTTCGTGCCATCGTGCCTCCTTATGGCCCGTCTCGGCCCATTGTCTCACAGGCGCGAGCGGGGCCGCAACCCCGGACCCGCGACCAGGCGTCTTTGATTCGCCTCCGGAAGTGTGATAGAAAAATCGCGAACCCCCCGAGGAGGATGCCCATGCGAAAGACCGCCGCCCGCTCGACCCGGACCCTGGCCGCCCTGGCCCTCGGACTCACGCTCGTCCCGCTGCTGGCCCCCGCGCTGGCCGGGGCGCCGCGGGAACGCTACCTGGCCTATGCCCGGGCCTCGGCCGACTGGACCTACGCCCACTCCGTCGAGCTCCTGGACCAGTGGCGCAAGACCTTCGACCCTCTCAACGTCTTCGGCTACCGCGCGCCGGGCGGCCTCCTGGAGATGGCCGTCATCTACGCCACCCTCTATGAAAAAGAACGGAAGCCGGAATACGCCGCCCGGGCCAAAGAGGTCCTCCTGACCTACGGCGACTACCGCTCGGCCTATCCCGAAGCCTCGATCAAGCTCCGGTCCGATTACGCCGACGGCGTGCCGGCCTTGCCCGATTTCTTCACGGCCATGCGCTACATCCGGACCTTCGACACCCTGCGCCGGCTCGGCCGCCTCTCGCCGGCCGAGGTCACGCAGGCCTCCGACCTCGTCGCGGGCAGCATGCGCTACCTCCTGCGGACGGCCGAATGGGGGCCGATGAACCGGGCGGCGCTCCGCGCGGAAACCCTGGCCTGGGCGGTCCGGGCCCTGCCCAAGCATCCCGACGCCGCGGTCTGGGAGATGCAACGCCGGGCCCTCGGCGACGACAACTGGGGCAACTGGCAGATCGAGGACGCCACGATCTACCACGGTGTTTGGCTGTATGCCCTCCTCGGATATGCCGACGCGCTCGGCAAGATGCCGGACCTGTTCGCGACACCGGAGATGTCTTACTACGCCCAATACTATTTGAACCTGATGTCGCCGGCCGGGGTCGTCCCCGACTTCGGCGACGCCCATTGGACCTCCAACTGGACGCACTTCCTCGTCTATTTCGAGGCGGCCGCCGCGGCGCTCGGGAGCCCGGGCTGCAAGTGGGCCGCCGAGACGATCGCTGCGAAGTTCGTCGATTTCACCAAGCCGACGAGCGCCGGACTCGGCGTGATGCTCCTCGATTGCTACCGCTGGGGCACCGACGCGGTCAAGGCCGCCCGCCCGGCCACGGCGTCGATGGAGGTCATGGAGGACGTCGTAGGCAAGAAGATCGTCTTCCGCAACGGCTGGACGCCCGATTCGAGCTACCTGCTCCTCAACTACCGGGATGAGGGCGACGGCGGCCTCAACTTCCGGGATTACCTCCGCGACACCATCCCGGTCGAGGAAGAGAAGATGACCCACGGCCACGCCGACGAGAATTCGATCGTCCTGCTCATGTCCGGCGGGTCGGTCCTTCTCCACGACGGAGGCTACCGCGATTACATGCCCTCGGGCCCCTACGGCGCCTACCGCCAGGACTATTTTCACAACCGCCTCTGCGTCCGGCCGGAGAAGATCTTTTGGGGCCAGAAGCCGGGTGAGTCCCGCTACAGCGTCCGCGAGGCCGTCGCCGGCCAGACGCTCCTCGAGTTCATGCGCGACGCCGGCTCCTACCGGCCCGTCCGGACGAAGAAGGTCGACTTCCTGTCCTTCGAGGACTTCGACTACAGCCGGACCCGCCTCATAGACGACGGCTGGGGGTATCAGGCCGACCGGGTCATCGTCTATGTCAAGGACCCGGAATGCTACGTCGTCTTCGATCTCTTCAAGGCCCTGCGCGAGGATTACTTCACCCTGGGCGCCTTCTGGCACACCCGTAAGATCTTCAGCCAGGGCGAGCACTGGTACGACACCGGCTACGACCGCATCCAAACCGCCGTCCTGCCCGAGGACCGGCGCCTGCTCGTCCTCTTCCCCTCGACCGAGGTGCGGATGGAGGGCGTCGAGGCCGAGATGCGCCATTACCAGGATGAGTGGCTCATCCACCAGTCCTGGGCCCAGCACTTCGAGCTCGGCGAGACCTGCGCGTTCATCACCGTGCTCGTCCCGCACGCCGCCGGGGACGACCCCGGGGACTGGCTCGGCCGCGTGACGGCCCTCCCGGCCGAGCCCGGCCGCGGCTCGGCGGCCGTCCTCATCCGGTCCGGCGACCGGGAGATCGTCGTCGGCGCGAAGAACGACCTGCGCCAGGACATGAGCCGCGACTACCGGAGGCCCCGCTACACCTACGAGGCCGGCCGGATCAAGGTCGGTCCGGTCGAGACCGACGGCGATTTCGTCTTCGCGTCCGTCCGCGGCGCCTCCCTCGATTGGACGATCGTCAACCTGACCAAGGCTTATTATGGCGGGCGAACGCTCGTCGAGGCCAAGGAGGAGCAACATGGCCTGGGGTACGACGCCAAGCCGGACCGCGGCGGCCTGGGCAAAATGAGGTATTGGCGGGCGACGACCGCGCTTCGTTAGCGCGTTCTCAGAAGGGCAGGCCCTGCTGCTTGCGCTGGGCCGTCTTCTGCAGCTCCTGGCCCTCGGCGACGAGAACGGCCAGCTTGTCGAGGGCCATCCGGATCTTCATGTTGGCCAGCTTCCGCTTGCCCGACTTTTGGGTCTCGTAATTGGCGGCGATATAGGCCTCGATCTCTTCCGGCCGCATGATCGAGCGGAGGAAATCGTCGCGGACGAGCTCGTCGCGCAGTTCGTCCGCGGTCTGGCCCCGGACGACGATCTTGTTCTCGACGAGGGCCTGGGTCCGCCAGGTCTCGAAGTCCTTGGCCGCGTAGATCGGGATCGGTCCCAGGAGCTTCTTGGCATCGGCCAGGGTCTGATCGAAAAAGGCCTTGCCTTCCTTGAGGAAGTTGCGGGCCCGGTAGTACTCGGCGGCCTGCGGGGCCGTGGCCGGCTCGAGGTAGGTCCGGAAGAGCTGGAGCGATTCGGTCAGGACGGAGAACGACCGGGAGGCCCGGATGAAGATCTCACGCTCGATCTGGATTTGCATGGCGCCCCTCGCTCACTGGGCGGGACGATAGCACAGGGGTCCGGCCGATGTCAAAGCCTTTATCGGCCCCGGACCGCCGCGGCGACGACGTTGGCCACCTTGCTCCGGAGGGCGACGATCTCCCCCTTGTCATCGGGGTGGACCCGGTTGGTCAGAAAGACGACGGCTATCCCGGCCTCCGGATCGATCCAGATCGAAGTCCCGGTGTAGCCCGAGTGGCCGTACGATGCGGGGCCGAAGAGGTCGCCTCTGACGGTCGAATAGCCGGTCGAGATGTCCCAGCCGAGGCCCCGGCCCGAGGCGCCGACCTGGGGATAGATCTCGGTCATGCGCCGGACCGAAAGCGGGCTCAAGACCCTGACGCCGTTCACTTCGCCCCCGCGGAGAAGCATCTCGGCGAATACGGCCAGATCGTCTGCGGTCGAGAAGAGTCCGGCATTGCCCGAGATGCCTCCCTGGAGACGGGCCAGCGGGTCGTGGACGACGCCGCGCAGGGGCCGGCCCTCGATGACCTCGGTCGGAACGCAATCCGCCCAGCAGGACTCGGCCGGGCGATAGAAGGTCCGGGTCATGCCCAGGGGTTGGAAGACCGCTTGGGCGGTGAAGTCGGCCAGGGTCTGGCCGGTGATCTTCTGGACGATGTGGGCCAGGGTGATGTAGTTGAGGCAGCTATAGGTAAAAGTCGTCCCGGCCGGGGACTCTTTCGGCAGGGCGGCGATCAGGCCGACGAGATCGGCCGTCGTGCAGGGGTCGCCGAGCTTCTCCCCGGCGGCCTTGGCGTCCGTATACGGCGGCAGACCGGAGGTGTGGGTCAAGAGGTGAAAGAGACGCACCGGCTCGCCAGCCCGGCCTTTTTCCCCGTACCAGGGCGTGAACTCGGGGACATAGGTCTTGACCGTGTCCCAGAGCCGGATCTCGCCCCGCTCGACGAGGAGCATGACGGCCGTCGCGGTCGCCACCGGCTTGGTGACCGAGGCCAGGTCGAAGATCATGTCCGCCTTCATCGGCAGGCGCTCGGGGACGATCTCCGAATCGCCGAAGGCCTTCCGGAAGACGACCTTGCCGCGGCGGGAGACGAGCAGCACCGCGCCCGGGAAATCTTTCCGGGCCACGGCCGCGCCGACGATCCCGTCGAGGAGCGCGAGCTGCGGCGAGGACATGCCCACGGCCTCGGGCTTGGCCGAAGGCAAGCCGGCGCTCTGAAGAAGGCCGAGGCCGCCGACGAGAAGAACGGTCAACCCCACGGACGCAATAAGCTTGCGCACGGCCTCCCCTCCCCTCACTTCGCTTCGGGCCCCGCCGGCTTGTCTTTCCAGACCAGCCCGTCCTGGCGAATATGCCAGCTCTCGCCGGACTTGGCGGTATAGACGGCTTCGAACAGGCTCGGCGTCGCGAAGATCGCCGGCGGCGACGACCAGCCCTTGATCTTCAGGGCCTCCTCGCCCTTGAGCCCTAGAGAGACGACGTCCGTCGCGAAGCCGCCCGCGTCGGAGTAGCGGCGCCACTCGGCGTAATAGATCTTGCGCAGGGCCCACTTGATTTTTTCCTCGGCCCGCCGCTCGAATCTCTCCCTGCCTTTGCCGGGGAGCTTCGAGGAGAACTGGACGTACCCCCACATCTCGGGATAGTGGATATTGACGATCCCCTGGGGCGTCCAGGTCCAGTTGTCCTCGGGGAGCGGCCGGCCGGTGGACTTGTCCTTGGCCTTGGCATAGGCGCCGTTCTCGACATCCAGCCAATATTCGACCCGGGAGAAATTGACCCGCCACTGCTCGCCGGCCGCGGGACGCTCGGGCTTGCCGGGGATGCACTCCTTAAAGACGGCGAACGGCAGGGCGATCTCGAGCGTCCAGGCCTTGTCCCGGTCCGACGGGTCGTTCAAGGTACCCATGAGATGGGCCGCCGTCTTGAGGCCCTGGATATCCCAGGCGTGGACGGCCGGGCCGCCGTCGCGGTAAGGCCGGACGAGGAGCAGGTCCCAAACGGTGTTGAGCGCGTTCATCTCGAGCTCGTAGTAATCGTGGGTGTCGCCGTCGGGGTCGATGAAGACCTCAAAATCGTTGTCCTGGAAGATGACGGAGTCCCTCTCCTTGAGCGTGGCCCAGAGGTGCGGCTCTTCGAGGTAGGCCCCGATGTAGAGGTAACCGTCATCCCAGAGCATCTGGACGCGGGTCCGGAGGCGCGGCACCGGCTTGGCCGGGCCTTCGATGTCGCCGAAGACATCGGTCCAATCGGCATCGGCCCAGGCGGCGTCGTCGAGGCGGCCGTCCACGCGGACCGGGGCCGGGGCCCGGCGGCAGACGTATTCGAACGGCGCGAAGGCGACTTTAGGCTCGGGGATGCGGGCGGGCGGAACGGCCGACACGGTGACGGCCGCGGCCAGAAGGCCGGCGGCCAGAAGCTGATGTGCGCGCATGGGTGCGTCTCCCTCTCTTCAGAGCTCGATCCAACGGACGACGTTGCCGCGGGCGGCCAGGAACCTCTCAAAATCGGCCATCGAGATCTCGAGGGTGGCCGTGTTGACGTTCGGATGGAAGCCCAGGGCGAGGCTCCCCCGCAGGGCCTCGTCGCAGACGACCCGGACACCGCGCGTCTCGTCGTTGAGCAGGCCGAAGGGCGAGACCGAGCCCGGCTCGACGCCGAGCCAGCGGCGGAGGCGCTCGGGCGAGGCGAAGCTCAGCCGGTCCTCGCCGAGCGCGGCGTTAAGCCGTCTCAGGTCGACGCCCCGGGTGACCGGCGCGATGACGAGATAGTGGCGGTTGCCCTTGTAGTTCCGGAGAAAGAGGTTCTTGCAGTGCGTGCCCTTGAGACCGCCCCAGTGCTTCTCCGCCTCCTCGACCGTGGCCACCGGAGGGTGCTCGTGCCGGGCATATGGGATGCCCAGGCCTTCGAGGGCCTCGAGGACCTTCTGCTCGATCTCCGTGACGGGCATGCAGGGATTATATCATCCGGTCCGCGAATCGGCTAGAATGGGGCCCATGAGCATCCTCTTCACGCCCGTCAAGATCGGTCCCCTGACCATCCCGAACCGCTTCGCCCGCTCCGCCACGCACGATTACATGGCTGATGACGACGGCTTCATTACCGACGCCAACGTCGCCCTGTTCACCCGCCTGGCCGAGGGCGAGGTCGGGCTGATCATCACCGGTCACGCCAACGTCCAGCCTTCGGGCAAAGCCAGCCCGCGGCAGACCGGCGTCTTCGACGACAAGTTCATCCCCGGGCTGGCCCGGGTCCCGGCCGCCGTCCACCGCTCCGCCTCCAGGGTTTTCCTGCAAATCGCCCACGCCGGCCGGCAGACCAAGCCTCGCGACTGCGGCTGCGTCCCCGTCTCTCCTTCCTCCGTCTACGACCCGGTGACCAAGGTCATGCCCCGGGAGCTCACGGCGGACGAGATCCGCGCTCTTATCGTCGATTTCGTCGCCGCGGCCGGCCGGGCCCAAAAGGCGGGCTTCGATGGCGTCCAGCTCCACGCCGCCCACGGTTATCTCATCTCGAGCTTCCTTTCCCCGCATACGAACCGCCGGACGGACGAGTGGGGCGGCTCCGTCGAGAACCGGTCCCGCGTCCTCCTCGAGGTCCTCAGAGGCGTCAAAGCGGCTTGCGGCCGCGATTTCCCGACGATCGTCAAGCTCAATTCGACGGACTTCCTGGAGGGCGGTTTGACGCTCGAGGACGCGATCGGGGTCGCCCGTCTCCTCGAAGCGGCGGCGATCGACGGGATCGAGGTCAGCGGCGGCATGGCCGAGGCCGGAAAGGGCTCGGTCTGGCCGGGCCGCCGGGGCCCGGCCGACGAGGGCTACTTCGTCGAGAACGCCGCTCGGATCAAGAGAGCCGTCGGCGTGCCGGTCTTCGGCTTGGGGGGGATCAGGACCCTGGCGGTGGCCGAGCGCATCGTCGAAGCGGGCCGGGCGGACCTCATTTCGTTGAGCCGGCCGCTCATCCGCGACCCCTTTCTCGTCAGGCATTTCCGCGAAGGCCTGGCCTCGGGGTCCGAGTGCATCTCCTGTAACCGATGCTTCAATCCGCGCGGCATCCGCTGCGCCGACCTCAATAAGAAGCGCTGACCGCGCCCGCGCGCCGCTTGACATCGCCCGCCGTCGGAAATACCATCCGGTCCGAAGGTGATGGGAGCGGCGTGGTGACGGACCGGTCCGAGCGTCTGTTCTATCTCAAGGCGACTCTCCTTCTTTATGTCGCGTGGATCGCCGTCTTCGAGCTCGTCGGGAACGTGGCCAAGACCCTGCCGACGAGGGACCTGAGCCTGCCGGTCGACCGGGCCATCCCCTTCGTCGCCGGGTTCATCTGGCCTTACCTCCTGACGCACCTCTGGCCTTTCCTGCCTTTCGCGGCGGTCGACGACTGGCACCGGGTCAACCGGGCCTTCCTGGCCATCGTCCTCTCGAACCTCACCGCTTACCTCGTCTACATCTTGCTCCCCGTCGCCTTCGCCCGGCCCGAGCTCGGGACGAGCCTGCCCGAACGGGTCCTGGCCTGGTACTACAAGGCCGATTTCTATCCGGGCGCGAACAAGCTGCCCAGCAACCATGTCGCCTTCGTTTGGATCACCACGATCGCCTGCCTCAAACAACGCTTGGGCCGGGCCGGGGACGGCCTCGTCCTCGCCGGCGCGGCGGTGGTCACGGCCTCGACCGTGCTGGTCAAACAGCACATCTTCCTCGACGCCGCGCTGGGAGTCGTCTGGGGCCTGGCCTGTTGGACGCTCGCCGGCCGCCTTTACCCGGCCCTGGCCGGTCCCGGCGTCAGTCCGGCCGAAGGCCTCAAGCGCCTCGTCCGCAAGGTCGCGCCGCCGATGTTCGCCTACCTCGCGGCGCTTGTCCTCGTCGCCTTATTCCTCTTGCGCAAGGGGGCGCCATGAGCCGGCCATTCGACGATCCCTACCCGCCGATCGATCTCGCGACGCTCTATCGCTTGCCGTGGAGCACCACGGACAACGGCATGAGCTGGATCGAGCCGACCCGGAAGTGCAACATCAGCTGCGATCTCTGCTACGCGACGAACGACCCGCAGAGCGAAAAATCGCTGGCCCAGATCGAGGCCGAGCTGAGAGGCTCGCTGGCCCTGCGCAAGTGCGACCTGATGATGATCGCCGGCGGCGAGCCCTTGACCCACGGCCGGATCCTCGACATCGTCCGCCTGGTCAAATCCCTCGGTCCGAAGCCCCTGCTCGTCACCAACGCCGTCATGCTCGACCCGCCGCTCGTCCGCGAGCTCAAGCGGGCCGGCCTGTTCGGGTTCATCTTCCACGTCGACAGCCATCAGCGCCGGCCCGGCTGGGCCGGGAGATCCGAGCGGGAGCTGAACGTTCTGCGCCAGGAGCTCGTGGACATGGTCCACGCCGAAGGGGGGCTCGTCTCGTCCTTCAACATTACCATCTTCCCCGACGCCGTCGACGAGATCCCGGCGATCGTCGAGTGGGCGGCCCGCAACGTCGACCGGGTCCACGCCTACACGCTGATCGCCGTGCGGCGGTTTGCGGCCGACGGCCCGTTCGACTTCTGGGCCGGGGCCCACCCGCTGGCCGTCGGGGACAGGCCGGCCCCGGCCTCGCCGCCGCCCCGGCGGATCTCCTCGGCCGAGCTCTACGCCCACGTGAAGCGCGCCAATCCGGACTTCGGCCTGGCCGGCTACATCAGCGGGACCAGCCTGGCGACGTCGCCCAAGTGGTCCGTGGGCGTGACGCTCGGCACCCGGAGGAGGACCTTCGGCCATCTCGGACCGAAGTCCTTCGAGTTCCTGCAGGCCGCCCATCACCTGGTCAAGGGCCGCTACCTCTCGATGACCCGGGCCGGGGTCAGCCGCAAGGCCAAGGCGATGCTCGTCCTCTTCTGGCCGTTCGACCGGGACGTCCGGCGGGCTTTCGGCCGCTTCCTCAAAGCGTCCGCCGGGGACCCGTCGTTGCTCTTCCGCCGCGTCCACGCCCAGAACATCATCCTTCTCCAGCCGCTGGACATCCTGCCGACGGGCGAACTCGACCTCTGCGATGGCTGCCCAAACAAGACCTATTGGGAAGGGCGGATCATCTCGTCCTGTATCCTCGAGAGCTACCTGAAATTCGGCGCGCCGGTCACCGCCCGGCCTCGCCCGCCGGCGGCGGAGTTTCGGCCTTAGGGCCGTTTTTCCGGAACCAGGCGACCGTTCTCGCGACGCCGTCCTCGGCCTTGACGACCGGCGACCAATCCAGCTTCCGCGAAGTCCCTTCGGGCGAAAAGAAGCACCGCCGGCCCATGGCCCTGACCGCGTAGGACGTCAGGAGGGGGGGCGAGCCGGTCAGCCGGGCCCGGGTCTCCTCCGCGAAGGCGGCCGCCAGGGCGAGCGCCTCGGGCACGTGACGGACCTCGGCCTTGAGGTCGAGGGCCCGGACCGCCAGGCGGACCATGTCCTCGACGCTCGGGACGGCCGGGTCGTTCAGGAGGTAGCGCGCGCCCGGTTCGCCCGGTCGGGCCAGCAGGGTCGCGAGCGCGGCGATCGCGTCGTCGATGTAGATCATCTTGGAGGGCTGGTCGCCCCGCCCGACGATGGGGATGCGGCCCGAGGCGGCGTAATCGAGGAGCCTCCCGGCGAAATGCGTGTCGCCCGGCCCGTAGACGCCCGCGATGCGGACGATCGAGGCCCTCAGCCCTTCGCCGGCGGACGCCTCGACGAAGGCCTCGGCGGCGGCCTTCGAGCGGCAATAGGGGTGCCGTCCCGGAGATGCGGGACTGTTCTCCGTATAGGAGCCCGGCCGCCAACCGTGGACGGCGACCGAGCTTATGTGGACAAAATGTCCCGGCCAATGTCTCAAGGCGTGAAGGACGTTGAGGGTCCCGTCGACATTGACGCGATCGAACTCCTTTTTGGCGCCCCAGTCGGAGACCTTGGCGGCGCCGTGAACGACCGCGTCCGCCCGGCGCATCTCGTCCTGCCAGGGGCCCGGATCGGCGATATCGCCTCGCACGACGACCGCTCCCGCGGCGGCGACCAGAAAGGCGCCGCGCCCGGACCGGGCCAGGGCGAGGACCTCGTGGCCATCGGCCCTCAAACGGCGGATGAGCGCCCCGCCGATGAAGCCCGAACCCCCCGTGACGAAGACCCGCATGTCACGCGGTCCTTCTAAAAAGAGATTCCGAAACCTTCCGGAAGAGGCGCGGCGTGAAGCGGTAAGCCCAGGACACGAGATAGGTCTCCGGGGAGATCCTGACCAGGGCCCGGTCCCTGCGGACCGCGCCGGGGATCTTCCGGGCCACCCGGAAGGGATCGATCTCGCGGCGCTCGATGCGCTTTCGGAGGCCGATCAGGAATTCCGCCTTGGCCGCGGTGTCCGCCCGGTAGCGCGCCTCGCCCCGCAGCCCGGTCCGGGTGAAGCCCGGGCAGACCGTGGTCACGCCGATGCCGTGCTTCGCCACTTCGAGCCGGAGGGTCTCGGAGAGCATGGTCATGGCCGCCTTCGAGGCCGAATAGGCCCCGACGTACGGCACGGGGGCCAGGGCGTTGGGCGAGGAGATATTGACGAAATGGCCGCTTCCGCGCTCGATCATCGACGGCAGGAAGGCCTGGACGACGTGGGCGACGCCCCAGAAGTTCGTGTCCATGATCCAGCGCAGATCGTCGGGCGGGACGAGCCGCATCTCTCCGAGGATGAGCACCCCGGCGCTGTTGACGACGACGTCCGCCCGTCCGAATTCGGAAAGGACCGCCGCCGCAAGATCGTTCACCCGGTCGCGGTCCCTGACGTCGAGTTCGAACGTCCGGGCCGTGCCGCCGGCCGCGGCGACCCCGTCGGCGACTTCCGCAAGCGGCCGGATGTCGGCCAGGGCGAGCCTGGCCCGGAGCCGGGCGAAGGTCAGGGCCGTCGCCCGCCCGATCCCGTTCGCGGCGCCGGTGACGACGACGACGGCGTCCTCGAAGGACCTCACACCGGCCTCGACGTTCCCTTGACGGCCTTGATCGGAGCTCCGTACAGCCGGTATTCGTCGAGGACGCAGGAATGGACCATCATCCCTTTCCAGGGCATCAGGTTGATACATCCGTCGCAGAAATTCTTGTCGTCGCCGATGATCTCGGTCGGCTGGACGAGGTTGATGCCCTGGATGTGGACCTTCCGGAAAAGACGCCCGGGATGCCGGACGGTGGCGGCCAGGAAACGCCGGAGCGCCCGCCGGACCTCCCCGTCCCACGGCCAGAGGAGAAAGACGGACTTCGACGGCCGGGGCGTCAGCGCGAGCGCGGTGTATCTCCCGGTGTAGAGATGGCGGCCGACCTGGGTGAGCTCGGCCGACTTCGGCCCGCAGACGCCGTAGGTCTCGTCCCGGCCGCCGATCGGGACGATGACGAGGAACTTCGTCGAGGCCGGGTCGGCCGTTCCGTTCAAGAAGGCGCAAGGCCGCAGGTCCGGAAAGGCTTTCCGGACAAGCTCGAACATCTCGTCCGACGTGATATCGTAATCTTGGGCCGAATCGGCCCGGCACTGGATTTCCTTCGGCTCCACCGTCCGGCCGCCCGCCCGGTATTCCGTCCCCGGTTCCGTGACCAGGCCCCGGATGGCGATGAGCGAGAGGCTGTGCACCCGGTCGATGTTGGCCAGCCCCCAGCCGACGATGTCGGGCACGGCGGCCAGGTTGGCCCGGGTGATGGTGATGTTGTAGCCGCACATCACGCCTTTGAGCCCGCGGACGAGATCGGCGTAGCGCTGGCGGAGCTCGTTCGCGGCCCGCTCGTCCTTCCCTTCCCAGCCCGGCCGGTTCTGGCCGCTGTCGACATGGAAATAGAACTGGACGAGGCCGGCCCTCTTCAGCTCCCGGGCGTACTCGGGGGTCAGGCGCTCGCCGTTCGTCATCAGCACGGGCTTCATCCCGAGCGCGGCGATGTACGCGACGACGTCCGTAAGCTGGGGATAGAGCAGCGGCTCGCCGCCGGCGATCGCGACCCGCTCGCAGTTCGTGGCGGTCTGGCAGAGACGGATCTCGTCCTGGACGACCTCGAGAGGCCGGTGGCCTTCCAGGCGGTGCCGGAAACACCCCGGGCAGGCCAGATCGCAGCTGTCCGTGACCTCGACCCAGGTGCCCGGCGTGTCGACCTGGGTCCAGGGGAACCGGTAGAGCCCTTTTCTTGCGAGAGCCATCTCGTCTCTCTCATGTCCCTCTTGCCGTGCTGTTGGGAACTATAAGGCGAGGACAGGGTCCTGTCAAGGAGAGGGCCGCAGGGCCTCGTCGACCATGGCCAGGTAGTTCTCGACGGGGACGTAGCTCGGGATCGAATTGCCGGAGCCGACGGCGAAGCGCCCCCGCGGTCCGCAGGTCTCGATCGTCCGCCGGGTTTCGGCCCGGACCTCATCGGGAGCGGCCCGGGCCAGGCGGTCGACGTCGACGCCGCCAAGGACCCCGATCCGGCCGCCGTAACGGGCCTGGAACTCCCCGATCGGCGTGATCGCGTTCTCGAAGGAATGCTTGGCGTCGATGCCGACATCATCGATGAGATCGCCCATGATCGCCTCGACCTGGCCGCAGGAGTGGAGGAAGTAAGGCAGCCCGCGTGAGTGGGCCAGCGCGGCGAAGCGCTTGTGCCAGGGCAGGATGAGCCGTCGCAGGACGGCCGGCGGGAGGAGCGTCGCGGAGCGGAAACCCATGTCGTCTCCGGGGAAGACGGCGATGAGGTTGGGCAGCTCCACGAGCTGGCGATAGAACGCGAGCATGATCCCGCCCAGCCGCTCGGCCGCGGCCGCCACGAGGTCCGGCTGATCATGGAGCGCGAAACAGAGGCCCTCGTAAGAAAAAATGGCGGCCAGATGCTCGTACATCCCGCCGGCATGACAGGCCATGAGGCCCATTCCCTCGGGGAGATGCGCCGTCAGGTATTCGTAATTCGCCAGGCTTTCGGGCCTGACCGCCGGCCACGGGTAGCGTTCGAGGTCCGTCCAGGTCGCGATCGCGCCGCGCGTCATGTCGCGCCAATGCCGCTCGCCGGTCCTTTGGCTGGCATCGGGGCCGACGAGCTCGGTCTCCAGAAATGGCAGCGAATCCTCGAAGCGGACGAAATCGTAGCCCAGGCCGTGCCAGAAGGCGATGAAGTTCGCGAGAGAAGCCTCGAGAGCCGCCCGGTCGCCGGGAGCCGGGTCGACCCAGGGACGGCCCAGGATCTCCTCCGTGATCGGCTTGCGTAGGGCTTCGTCGACAAGGTATTCGACGAGGGGCGGCCGCTCGGGACGGGCCCGGCCCATGACCGTGTCGATAAACCGGCGCGCGTCCGGACGGGCCTTGGCCAGCGGCAGATGCGGGAACGGGCCGGCCATGGCCTCAGGCCCCGAGGTCGCGGGCCGCGGCCTCCATCAAGATGAAGAAGGCCTGTCCCTCGGTGGCCGTGCCCGGTCTTTCGAAGGTCGGCGAGCCGCAGACGCCGTGGACATAGCCGAGCCCGTCGACCTTGCCTTGCGCGGCCCGGCGCATGGTCCCTGCCTCGTTGAGGTAGGCTTTGGCCAGCCAGCCCGCCCCGACGCCGCGGAAAATGGTGTAGGAAAGCATCTGGGCCAGGTTCGTCTCGACGAAAGTCGTCGGGTCGTCGACGACGTCGTGGAAGAGTCCGTCGGCGCGGCGGTGCCTGAGACAGCCGTCGAGGACCTCGCGGATGTAGCCCGTGAGCCGCCGGCGCTCGGCCTTCATCCCCTCGGGCAGCGCCTCGACGACCCGGGTCATTCCGGCCGCGGCCCAGCCGTTGCCGACGCCCCAATGGGCCTGGCGCTCGAAGGCCTTCTTCCCGTCGTCCCAGATATGCGAGAAGAGCCGGGTCTCTTTGTCCCAGAGAAGGCGCCGGATCCCTTCGACTTGCTTGACCGCCTCGGCGGGCGCCCCCGCCACGGCCAGGAACGGCGGAGCCATGTACATCGAATCGATCCAGACCTGGGGCTTGTGGTCGATGTGTTGGAGCGTCCCGTCGGCCGTCCGGGGCGCCGTCTTGAGAAGGTAGCCGAGCATCCGGTCGGCGGCATCTTTGAACCGCGTCTCGCCCGTCGCCTTGGCCGCGAAGAGCACGCCCTCACCGTTCGCGGCCGGGTCCGTGACGCCGTGGTTGTCGGAGACCATACCCAGCCGCCCGTCCTCGTAGGCCCGCAGGACGGCCCCGTGGGCCATCCGGACGACCTGGTCGCGGTCCCCCCATTCGAGAAGGGCCTGCATGGCCACGCCCTGCTCCCAGGCTTCACGCTGCATGGCCAGCATCGAGAGCCTGACCTTTTCGACGTAGGGGTCGGACGCAAGGGGCGGCTGACCGGGCCTGGCCCCGAGCTTCGGCGGCAGGACCCCGGCCAAGGTGCCCGAGGCCGTCGCCGCGGCCAGGATGTCCCTGAGGGCCTGCCGTCTTCTCATCGTCGCTCTCCCGATCGGTCTCACGCGGCCGGATGCCGCGCGGCGAGGGGATTCTAGCCCAATCGAAGCGAGCAAACAACCGTCCGGGTCCGGCCGTTGCCACGGAGCGGCGCCTCATGATAATGTCACGGCGAGGGAGGACCCGATGTCGAAACACAGCGTCACCCCCGCGGTTCTCGTCGCCGCGCTCGCCCTGACGTCCGGTTGCCGGCCGTCGGCCCCCGAAGCGCCGGCCGCCGCGCCCCTGGTTTTCAACATCAAAGATTACGGCGCGACCGGGATCAAGGACGACCTGGCCCAGGAGGCCATCCAGAAGGCCGTCGACGCCTGCGCCGCGGCCGGCGGCGGCACGGTCCTCGTCCCTCCCGGCGATTACACGTCCGGGACGATCCACCTCCGCAGCCACGTCCGGCTCTATCTCGAGGGCGGGGCCACGATCTACTCCTTGCACGACAAGTCCCGTTTCGACCAAGACGCCCTTCTCTACGGCGAAGACCTGACCAACGTGACCATCGAAGGCCGCGGCACGATCAACGGCGAGGGCGCCTACGACCGCCGCCTCAAGGGCGACCACGAGGACGACTTCATCAGGCCGAACCAGCTCGAAATGGAGGCCCTCGGCCTGCCCCTGATGCGCGCGTTCCCCAAGCCCGATCGGTACGGCAAGCTCGTCCTGCTCGTCCGTTGCGCCGACGTCCGCATCGCCGGCCTCTCCTTCATCGACTCCCCGTCCTGGACCATGCACCCCGTCCAGTGCGAGCGCCTGGTCATCGACGGCGTCACTATCCGGACGAGCCTCCGGGACGGCGTCTGGGCCGACGGCATCGATCCCGACGGCTGCCGGGACGTCCGGATCGCCAACTGCACCATCGAAACGGGCGACGACGCCCTGGTCTTCTATTCGATGGACTGGTTCGGCCCGGCCCAGCCCTGCGAGCGCATCACGGTGACCAACTGCCGGCTGAGCTCGGCCTCGAGCGCCATCAAGTTCTGCGACGGCAACATCGCCGGCATCCGCGACGTCGCCATCGACAACTGCGTCATCACCGATTCGAACCGGGGCATCGCCTTCATGACCTTCGACGGCGGGGCGGTCGAGAACGTCGTCCTGTCCAACCTGACGATCGAGACGGTGCGCTACGAGTGGTTCTGGTGGGGCGACGGCGAGCCCTTCCATTTCAACATCAAGAAGCGGAGCGAGGTCCATGCGAATTGGCCGCCGGAGAAGGACCGGCCGGCCGGCGCCATCCGCAACGTCAGGATCCAGAACGTCATCGCCCGCGGCTTCGGCGCGAGCGTCTGCAACGGCCACCCCGACTCCTGGCTCGACGACATCGCCTTCGAGAACGTCAAGCTGACCATCGCCCACGACCCCGACGCGGCTTACGATAAAGCCGTCAACGCCCTCGTCTTCAAGCAGGCCCGGAACCTCAGGCTCCGGGACGTCGAGGTCGTCTGGGAGGGCCCGGCCTCGGAAAGATGGCGGAGCGCCGTCGCTTTCGAAGATGTCCAGGGGCTGGTTCTCGACGGGGTCGCCGCGGTCCAGGCCCCGGGGGCCGAGTCGGTCCCGGCCGTCCTCCTGAACGAGGTCGATACGGCCGTCATCCGCAACTGCCGCGCGGCCGAAGGAACGGGGACCTTCCTCACCTTCACGGGCGAAGGGACGAAGGACATCCTCCTCGAAAGGAACGATCTCCGGAAAGCCCGGCTCCCCTACTCCTTCGCCGAGGGCGCCAAGGCCCAGGCGCTGAAGCTGGGCTATTGACCCTCAGCGGCGGCCGATCAAGAACAGGACCGCCGCCACGATGACGACGAGCAGCATCATGTAGAACGCCCGCCGGCGCCGGGCCGTGACGAACTCCTCGGCGGCGTTCCCGTCCATGTAGAAGGTCTCGGGGACCCGTCCCGGCAGAAAGATGGCCTTGTCCTCCATCTTCGTGAAGATCCGGTCGCGCTTGACCTTCAGCTCGTCGAGGCTCTTGGCCGTCTTGGCATCAAGCGCGCCGGCGTTGCGGAACTTCTTCATGTACTCGTTCTGCTTGATGATGATGTAGGCTTCGCCGCTCATGTTCCTCTCCTCACCGCTATATTATAGCCCAGCCGGCCCGCTTTCTGTTAGAATCCGGCCATGATAAGCCTCTCCCGGTCCATCCCGACATCCCGACGCCTGGCCGGCCTGGCCTTTCTGGCCTTTGTGGTTCTCGCGACGCGGCTCGAGGCCGCCGGGCCCATCGCCCGGCGCGGCGAGGCCCGCGCCCGCATCGTCGTCGCCGCGGACGCCACCGAGACGGAGCGCTTCGCCGCGGACGAGCTGGCGCTTTTCCTTCACATCGTCACCGGCGCGAAGTTCCCCGTCGGGACCGATGCAGGCGCTCCCGGCGGACGCCTGCTCGTCGGGGCGGGCGCAGCCCGTGCGGCCCTCCCGGCCGCCGGGCTGGACGGCCTGGCCCCGGAGGAGACCGTCGTCCGCTCCGTCGGCGACGACCTCATCCTGGCCGGCGGCGGCCCGCGCGGCACGCTCTACGCGGTCTACACGTTCCTCGAGGACATCGTCGGCTGCCGCTGGTGGACCTCGACGGCCAGCTTCATGCCCTGGAAGCCGTCCCTTTCCGTCAAGAGCCTCGATATCCGCTTCAAGCCGCCGCTCGAGTACAGGGAGCCGTTCTGGTTCGTCGCCTTCGATCCCGTCTGGTCGGCCCGCAACAAGGCCAACGGCATCCGCTCCGGCGGGGACGCGCTCCGGGGCGGTCATCAGATCTATGAGGGTTTCGTCCACACCTTTTACGGCCTCATCCCGCCGGAGAGATACTTCGAGGCCCATCCCGAGTGGTTCAGCGAGATCGACGGCCAACGGACGGCCAAGGACGCTCAGCTCTGCCTGACCAACCAGGACATGCGCCGGGAGCTCGTCAAGAACCTGAAGGACAAGCTCCGGGCCAACCCGGCCGCGACCATCGCCTCCGTCTCCCAGAACGACTGCTTCGGCAACTGCACCTGCTTGAAATGCCGGGCCGTCGACGAGGAGGAAGGCGGGCCGGCCGGGTCGCTGCTCCGGTTCGTCAACACCGTGGCCGCCGACATCGCCGAGGAGTTCCCAAACGTCGCCGTCGATACCCTCGCGTACCAGTACACCCGCAAGCCGCCGCGGCTCGTCCGGCCGCGGCCCAACGTCATCGTCCGCCTTTGCAGCATCGAGTGCTCATTCGCCCGCCCCCTCGACGACCCGCGGAACAAGACCTTTTTCGACGACCTCGAGGGCTGGTCGAAGATCGCAGGCCGCCTCTACATCTGGGACTACACCACGAACTTCTCCCATTATGTCCAGCCCCATCCCAACCTCGGGGTCCTCGCGCCCAACATCCGCCTGTTCGTCCGCCGGAACGTGCGCGGCATCTTCGAACAGGGCGCCTACCAGTCCTGGGGCTCCGAGATGGCCGAGCTCCGGGCCTGGGTCCTGGCCAGACTGCTCTGGGACCCGCGTCTCGACGAGGACCCTCTCCGGGAGGAATTCCTGGCCGGCTACTTCGGACCCGCGGCCGGGCCGATGGAAAGCTATCTCGAGGGTCTGGAGAAGGCCGTGTCGAGGTCGGGCGACGCGCTGGGGTGCTACTCCCCCGCCGACGCGAAGTTCCTTTCGCTCGAGACCCTCGCGCGGTCCTGGGCCCTTCTGCGGTCGGCCGAGAGGAAGGCCCGGCGCTCGACGGAGTACGTCCGTCGGGTCAAGCGGGCGACGCTCCCCGTGGCCTACGTCGTCGTGACCCGGTGGGACGCGCTCAAAGAAGAAGCCAAGAAGTCGGGCCAGAAGTGGCCCTGGCCGGGATCGCGCGACGAATTCCTGGCCTGGTTCCTGGAGGGCGCCCGGCGCGAAGAGGTGACCATGATCTCCGAGTGGCAGACTCTCGCCGACTGGGCCGCGAAGGGCGGCAGCAAGAAATAACGCCAGGCCCGGCTCGCCCGATCAGTGGCCGAACGCGCCCGCCGGGACGGGCGTCCGGGCGATCCCCGGGCCGCTCCAGTCGAGGACTAAACCCATTTCGCCCGTCCCCTGGAAGAAGTCAAGCTCGAAGTCGTGCCAGCCGGCGGCGAGGGCGATCTCGGCGTCCTCCCCGGTCAGGCCGTGGACGCCGTCGTTCCCGATGATCTCCCGGCCGGCGAGCCGAAGCCGGCTGCCGTCGTCCGAGCGGAGATAGAAGACGTAGACGCCGGTCCTCGGCACCCGGATCACCCCCTTGAACCTCAGGGCGAACCCCTCTTTAGCCTTGGCCACGGAAAGGTCGGGCCGGCCGGACGTGCCCGCCGCCCCCGCGGTGAGCGCAGAGAAATCGGGCAGCTTGTCGAAGCGGCCTTCGAAGACCTCGAACGCGAGCCCCCGAGCCGAAGGGGCCGCCGCCGTCGCGGCGACCGGCTCGGCCCGGCGGAACGTCCGGCTCTCGATGAAGCTCGCCGTGCCGTCCGGCCAGAACGCCCGGGCCTTGACCGTCGTCTCGCCGGTGACGACGAGGGGCTTCTGGTAGAGCTCGGATTCCGGCGTCGGCTCGGAGCCGTCGGTCGTGACGCGGGCCGTCGCTCCCGGCCGGACCGCGAGCTCGACGATGACGAACGGGTCGGTGTACAGCGTCGTCGCGGCGACGAACCGCGGCGGCAGGAAGCCCCGGTTGAGGGAGGCGAAGCGGGCCGGGTCGAGCTTGACCACGGCCCGGTCATAGGTCATGAGGCCGTTGACCTCGATCTCGCAGTCCGAGGTCTGGGTGTACACCGCGGCCGCCAGGCCCTTGTCGACGAGCGCGTAGAGGGCCTTGATGAGCTCGGCATAACGGGCCTCGTAGGCCTTGGTGTCGTCGAAGTTCCGGTAGCCCCAGTTCCCCTCGGCCTGCCAGAGATGTCCGGTCAGGGGCAAGCCCAATCCCCCGAATTCGCCGAGGACAGCCGCCCGCGTCTCCTCGAGCGGCGGCATGTCGGGCCCGGGGTAGCTGTGGATGTCGCTGACGTCGCCGACGCCCTTGTCGGTCCAGCCGCTGGCGTTGTCGACCAGGCGCGAGGGATCGTGCGCCTTGGTCCAGGCCGTGATGCGCTCCGTATCGTACTGGCCCCAGCCCTCGTTGAAGGGCACCCACATGACGATCGCGGGATGGGAGACGAGGGCGTCCATGACCGCCTTCCATTCGGCCTCGAACTGGGCGTCCCGCGCGGCCAGGGCCTCGCCCGCCATGGCCTCGCGCTTGTAGAGGGCGCTCGGCATGTCCTGCCAGACGAGGAGGCCCAGCGTGTCGCACCAGTAATAGAGCCGGTCGGGCTCGACCTTGACGTGCTTGCGGAGCATGTTCATGCCCAGGGCCTTGATCA
>CAYOYQ010000002.1:0-43002 GCA_964408215.1 uncultured Eubacteriales bacterium | reverse complement strand
GCCGCGGCCATGGCCGCGGCGCCCATGAACTTCCTCCGTGAGAATCTATCCGACGGCGAAGCGTCTTTCTCTCCTGTGAGCGTGACGACGTCGTCTGGCTTCATGCGGCCTCCTTGGCGAGGGGTTGGGGGCAGTATATGGGAGGGAGGGGCAAAAGGCAACGGAGCGGGTAGGCTCCGATTGCGTTGAGAATACGAGGAGATTATAATTAGCGCCACGTTTGCGGCTTTCGAGGACTAGCGGGGACCTGGAGTGGATCTGCTCGCTCTAATGATCGCGGGCTTTCTCTCCGTGCGGCCTGCTGTATTTTCCCAAGATGTCAAGGACGAGCGGTCTCGTTTCCTGGAGGTGTCCAGGGAAGCCTCGGAACTCCGAATCCGCGGGGAATACGAGAAGGCCTCCACGGCTCTTCAAAGAGCCTTGTCGATCTCCAGGGAGGCCGACCTTGGTCACCATCACCGCCTGAGCTTATTGAGGATGGGGCTCCTGATGTGGGACCTCGGACGGATCCCGGATTCAAAACGGTATTTCGAGGACGCTCGAGCCGCTTTCGAACGCACCTCAGACATGCGGGCGGCCGAGTTCTCGACGGGCTGCCTGGAGATCATCCGGCTTTATGAGCAGGCCAAGAAGGATCGAGACGCCAAGTGCTATTACCTCTCTATCCGAAGGTTCGAAGAGGCGATCTCTCTCGGCCAAGCAACGGGTATCCCCGATTTTGCGCTCAAGTGCCTGCGGCAGCAAGGCCTGACCTATTGGGAGATGGACGAGACCGTTCGGTTCCATGAAGTGAACGAACGGGCGCTGGGCATCGCTACGGCGATCGGTCACGAGGTCGAGAAAGGACGCTGCCTGAACAACCTCGGGATCTCGTTCCACAAACGGAACGAATATTCCCTGGCCGCGGAATACCTGGAAAGCGCATTGACATGTGTTCGATCCTCCGGAGACCGTCCGACCGAGGCCGAATGCCTCAGCAATCTCGGCGTTCTCTACCGTGATCTCGGGAATTTTCCGCGGGCCCGGTCATGCCTGGCCGGGGCCTTGGCCCTTGACCGTGAGATCGGCGACCGGGAATCCGTGGCCACCGACCTGGGGAATCTCGGCACTTTTTTCCTCAGGAAAGGAACGGATGGCCGGAACAAGGACGACCTCCTCCAGAGCCTCGAGGCTTTTCGAGAATGTGCCTCGCTGCGGAGCCCCGTGGCTTCGGACGCCCGCGCCTCATTCGCCGCCCTCAATGATATCGGGATCGTCTACAACGAGCTCGGAGAGCACGAGATGTCCCGGTCCTATTTCGAGGCGGCCCTTGGAGCGGTCGAGGGCACCCCCTATGCCCCTGAAAGAGCCCACGTCCTCTGCAACATCGGCGCGTCCTATCTCTACGAGCGGCGGATCGACGAGGCCCGCCGTTTTTATGAGAGAGCTTACAGGTTGGCCGCCGACAATGCTTTCGAGAACGTCTTGATCGAATCGAGCTTCGGCCTGGGGAAGTGTCATGAACTGGGCCGCTCAGATACAGAAGCCCTGGATTATTATCGGCGATCCGTCTCGGCGCTCGAAAGCGTCCGCGGGCGTCTTTCCTCCGAGATCTTGAGCATCGGCTTCGCCCGCAATAAGCTCGGCGCTTATCGGAGCATCGTCGATATCCTGGCCAGGCAATATCGCGACCGGCCTTCAGACGGTCTGCTCGAACAGCTTTTCATCACTTCGGAGCGAGCCAAAGCCCGGGCCTTCCTTGAAACCGTCCTCGCCGTCGACGCGCCGGGGCTCCTGCCAAGCTCGCCCCGCACCCGAGAGCGTCTAGAAGTCCTGTCCGAGAATATCGCCCAGCTGACGGACAGACTGAGCCGCCCGGCCCTTCCGGCCGAGGAGAGGGCCTCTCTCAATGACGAATTGGAACATGAAGAAGGTGAATTCGTACGTTTGAGTTCCGAGGTCAAGCCGCGGCCGGAGGAAGGGCAGCCCCCGGCCTCCGACATCACCTGCAGCTTCCAAGATGTCAGGCGCCGGCTCTTGGACGATCAAGCGATCCTCCTCGAATACGAAGTGGGCGATGAGCGGTCATATCTCGTTACCGTGACGGCCAGGTCCGCTGACCTCTTCCTCCTTCCCGGCAGAACGTCTCTCGAAGATTCTCTCCGGGCCTATCTCAAGATGTCTTCTGAGAGATCGTTCGAGAGCGGGGCCGGCCACGGGGCCGCTGAACGGATCGCCCGGGAATTGCTCCCTTTTGTGGGGCGAGCCGAATACGCCGGCAAGACGAAGCTGATCATTGTCCCCGATGGCATCCTTCATTATCTGCCCTTCGAGTCCCTCCGGATCCCCTCCGAAGCCGGCTTCCGGTACTTGGTGGAGGGATTCTCGGTATCGTACAACCCCTCGGCTTCTTCCCTTGACGTTCTCAAGAAGGCAGGCCAAACGACGTCATGGAAGATGGACCTGCTGGCTGTCGGAGGGCCTCTTTACGACGAGGGCGCGGCGCGATCCGGGCGGCCGGTCCTCAGCCGGACGGCCGCGACCCGGAAGCTCTACGGCGATGAGCCCACGCTTTTCGGTCCGTTGCCCTTTAGCCGGCAAGAAGTCCGAGAAGTTGCCGGCATGTTCCCCCGAAAGCGAGCCATGGTCCTGGAGCGTGAGTCCGCGAGCGAGGGGGCTGTCAAGGCCATCGCCCTTGAGGATTTCCGGATCATCCATTTCGCCTGCCATGGCCTGCTTGACGAGGAACATCCGTTTCGTTCGGCCCTGGTCCTCTCCTTCTTGGATGAGCGGGACAACGACGGATTCCTTCAAACGAGGGAGATCGATAGGCTCAAGACCCGCGCCGATCTCGTTGTCCTTTCGGCCTGCCGGACCGCGGGCGGGCTTCTCGAGCCGGCGGAAGGCCCCATGGGACTGGCCCGGTCCTTTTTCTTTTCAGGCACTCGATCCGTGTTGGCCTCACTGTGGCCGGTCAATGACAAGGCCGTTGTCGACCTTATGAGGGAGTTCTATCGGCAGATCCTGGCCGGGAACACGGCTGCCGAGGCGCTTCAGCTGGCCAAGATCAAACTGCTAAGGACGTCGAGACGCCACCCGTTCTATTGGGCCGGTTTTGTCCTTATCGGCGATCCGGACGCTGTGGACCTTCGGTGACCTCGAAGCGGGCCAATCGCGATTCCGCGATCCTCGACGACTCGGAATAGCCAGAAACCATCCAAAAATAGGAGGCCCCTGCCTTCAATGCCCGGGCGATATCCTCCGGAAGCCTGGTCTCCGTTTTGCGGAGGGGCGGGCTGACCCAGACCGGCAATAGGGTTTCGTCAAACAACTCGAGGAGGTAATGCTGAGCCGACACGAGCTCTCTCCATCGGAAGACGGTGCCATCCGGCCGGATGGTCCCGGAGAGGGGCTCGACGAGAACAATACCTCGCTCGGCGGGGTTTCGTTCGACCTCGGGGATCTCGCCCTTCCTCAAGAGGACAAGCCCGGCGACGACGAGACCGAGCGCCACTGCGATGACCGCGTATCTCCAAAGAGCTACCGAGGAGAGATGCGGGGCCCGGGATACCTTCTTTGATAGGGCGGGAGCCAGGTCCATCCGGCGATCATCGCCGAAATTGTTGAGCTCGAGATAGAGACGGAATTCCTCACGACAATCGCCGCATTCGGACAAGTGATCGATGATCTTCTTTTTCTTTCTCCTCGAGGCCTTAGGGTCGAACGAGTCGGCCAGGTCCTGGACGGATGGGCAGTCCTTGCGGTCTCCCGGCCCCTTCGAACGGACAAAGGCCTGGAACAGGTCTCTCAGGTCCCTATTTTCGGATTTCATCTCTGACTTCCAGATCCTTGAGTGACTTCCTCAAGTCGGCCAAACCCCGATAGAGCAGGTTCCTTGTCTTATCCACCGACCAATTCATGTAGGACGAGATGTCTTGAACGCTGAAATTGAGCAGATAGAGCTTGACGACTTGGCGCCTCGAATGGATCAGGCGGCTGACGGCCCTTCCGACCGTCTCCTCGAACATCCTCTTGCGCGCGGCCTCCTTGCTGTAGGAATGGCCGATCTCGGCGATGTGCTTCTGCTTCTCGTGTCTCAGGAGAACATCCTCCCGCCGGGCTTTGCGCAGGTGGTCGACGACCGAAGACGCGATGACCTTTTTGAGATAGGACCCGGGGCTGAAGATCATCTTTTCGTCGTTGATGAGCTTCCAAAGCTTGATCCGGACATCCTGCAGGATATCCTCAGGATCCAGGCCGTATTTTTGGAGGTCGTATTTCCTGACGTGGATGTTCAGGAACTGAGCGTAGTTCTCGAGGATCCGTTCGAATTCCTCTTCTCTCCTTTTGTTCCCGATCGATTCCATAAGGGACGGCCACAGTCCGCTGAGTATTGTTATAATAAAAACGTTCGGGGTGCACGTTTTTTCTCATTCAAGGACCGTTTTTATTTGACTCCCCCCCGTTTTTGCCTAAAATATCCCCTTTCAAGGCTTTAATATGCGCGAGATCGCCCAGGACAACCTCCTCCGGTCATGGAAGGAGATCGCCGCCTACCTCGGGTGCGACGTCCGGACCTGCCATAGATGGGAGGACCAGAGGGGCATGCCTGTCCACAGGGCCGAAGGCTCTGAGAAGAAATCCCCCGTTTTCGCCTACAAGGACGAGCTCGACGCCTGGTTCCGGGGGACGTTCAAGGCCTCGGACACGGCCGTCCTCAAGGTCGGAAAGCGGAGCCCCTGGCTGAAATGGGCCCTCGGGGGGGCCGCGTTCATCGTCCTGGCCGGCGCCTTCCTCCGCGAAGGGGGGATCCTGGTGAAGCGCCAGCCGGCGGACTTCTCGATCGAGGGCTCCGTCCTCGTCGTCAAGGACAAGTACGGCCGGGAGCTCTGGCGCTGGGATTCCGGCTACGAGAACCTGGTCGGGGAGAGCTATTACAAGGCGAATTTCCAGGTCATCCACAAAGGCGTCGGCAACTACCTGCCGGTCATCGTCATCCGCGACATCGACGCCGACGGCGACAAGGAGGTCCTCTTCGCCCCCCGGCGCGAATCCGACCAGACGGGCGAGGGCTGGCTCTACTGCTTCGACCGCAAGGGCGTGAAGCTCTGGGAATACCGGACCGGCCGGTCCCTCGTCTGCGGCGGCAGCGTCTTTTCGCCCGACTTCCGGCTGGCCGGGTTCAACGTCCACGACCACGACGGCGACGGCCGTCTCGAGATCGTGGTCGAGGCCTTCCACGCCCCGGACTGGCCCTGCCAGCTCTCGGTCCTCGACTGCGACGGGAAGCGCATCGGGGAGTATTGGAACGCCGGCTACCTGAGGGAGCTCGCCTACCACGACATCAACGGCGACGGCCGCGAGGAGCTCATCGTCGTCGGCGTTAACAACCAGTACCGCGGCGGCTGCGTCGTCGTGTTCGACACCCGCGCGATCCGCGGCGGATCGCCCCAGTCCGGCGAGTACGCCTGCCCGGGGATCGGCCCGGGCTCGGAGCTCTATTACGTGATCACGCCCTACCTGGACGTCTCCGGATCGCTCGGCTACTACGTTTCAGGCTTCCAGAGCGTCGATATCATCGAAGACAATAAGTGGATCCGAACGACATATACCGAGGGCCTGTGGATCGACTTCGGCTTCGACCTCGCGGCCCTTCAGGTGAGCTGGGGCCACGGCTTCCGATTGGGCCACGAGGCGGGCGTCAAGGCCGGCAAGATCACGTCGGTCCTCGATGGCTCCTACGAGCAGATGATCCTGGCCGGCATCAATTACTGGAACGGCGCGGCGTTCGTCGCCGAGCCCGCGGCCGGGCGCTAGCGGCTATTTCTTCTTGAAGAAGTAGGCGATCTCCCACTCGGCCGTCTCGCGGGCGTCGGAGCCGTGCGTGGCGTTGCGCTCGATCGAGAAGCCGTAGGTGCGGCGCAGGGTGCCGGGCTTGGCCTGGGCCGGGTCGGTGGCGCCCATGACGTCGCGCCAGAGGCGGATCGCGTTCTCGGCCTCGAGGACCATGAGCACGACCGGGCCCGAGGACATGAACTCGCACAGGCTGTCGTAGAAGCCCTTGTCCTTGTGGACGATGTAGAAGCCCTTGGCCTCGTCCTTGGTCAGGCGGGCCAGGCGCATCTCGACGATGGTGAAGCCCTCCTCCTCGATGCGGTCGAGGATCTTGCCGATGATCCGCTTCTTCGTGGCGTCGGGCTTGATGATGGCCAGGGTCCGGTCCATGGGAGGCTCCTTGAAATAAGATCGCCCCCCGATATTACTTGCCTGCCCGCGTGGAGTCAACCGCGCGGGCGGAGAGAAAGCCTTACCAGCGGAGGCACCGGAAGGTCCCGCGGATGAGGTCGAAGCCGGGCTGGACCTTGTCCGCTAAGGACCGCTGCAGGGCCTGGACGACCATGAGATACCTGTCATCGGCGATCGGGGCGAAGAAACCGCGGGCCTCGTACTCCTTCAGCCCCGAGATGCCCGTGATCACCCGGCCCTCACCCTTGAGGCTGCCCCACTCGCCAAAAAATCCGATTTCCTCGTAGTTCTTCAATTCTTCCTTATAGAGGTTCGACCAGCCTTCGAGGTGTGCGGCCGCGCTTCCCTGGGGAGGGAAAAAGGAGAAGATGATCAACGCGTCCTGGACCGGCTTGACCTGGACTTGGGCCGTGGCTTCGGCGGTCGCCTCCTTCTCTGTGACCTTCCAATTGGCCGGGTAGGAGAAGGCGATTTCGCCGTTGGAGAACTCCTGCGGGTGCGCGGTGTCGGCGGCGGGCCCCGGCAGGAGCGCTGACCCCGACAGGGTTAGCCAGACCATCCCCCCGAACATGATGACGTAAAGCGCGGCCGGCCCGGCGAGGAACCAAAGAACGGCTGCGGCCTTCTTGGGCTTGAAGACGGTCCGGACCCCCATGTAACTCGTGTAGATCGACCAGAAGAGGAAGACGAGCATGGCCGGGCCCAGCCAAGAAGGGCTCTTCACGGCCGCGGTGCCTGGGTTCCGGAAAAGAAGTGATTCGAAGAGGGCCACGGCGATCATGGGCAGGGCATAGACCTGGGCGGCGCTGAGATAGACCATCTTGACCTGGTTATCGTCCTTGATCTGGACGCCGCAGAGGCCCAGGCGGAAGCGGTACCACGCGCCGCCGGCGTAAAGAACGATGAACATCCCGATGAATGCCGCCCCGCCGACGAACCCCCAATGCGCGGCCCAGGAGGCCGCCGGCGCCGTCCCCTGCATCGAGCTGAATCCGGACCTGTCGATGGCGGCGGCCAGGCTGTAGGCGAAGGCGAAGAGATACAGCCAGACGCGCTTTTTCGGCGCCCCGATGCCGGCGAAAAAGGTCCTGGGCCTGAAGAACAGCCGATGGATGTTCCTGATGAAGGACTCTTCGCCTTCGAATGCCGGACCCGGGTCGACGCGGGTATCGTTCTCCATGGTCCCCTCCCTCGGCGTCATCATAGAACGGGGTGCGGGGCCGTTGTCAATCGCTTCGTCGCGAGACGGCCGTCCGGCGTGCGGCTCGCGCGTCCGGCCGATTGACATCGCTCCGGCTCGGGACTAGATTGGAGTCGGGTATCGGGGGAGGTTCGGAGATGCGACACATCCGCGTCCTGGCCCTCGTCCCGGCCCTCTCCCTCGCCCTCCCTCTCACCGTCGCCGCCGTGGCCCCCTCTGCCGCGCGTTTCCCCGAGAAACGGCCGCCGGCGGAGATCTCTCCAGGCCTCAAGGACAAGCTCGAGAGATACCTCGAGGCGAAGGGGCTAGCGCCCGAGGAATACGTCGCCTCCAAGTTCGCGGATTACGACATCGTCTTCCTCGGCGAACACCACTTCATCAAGCACGACGCCGAGTTCGTCCAGGCCCTGATCCCCGCGCTCTACCGGCGCGGCGTCACGGACCTCGCGATCGAGTTCGGCTGCTACGAGCTCCAGGCAGAGGCCGACGCCCTAGTCACGGCGGAGACCTACGACGAGAACCGGGCCCGCCGGCTGGTGTTCCAGTGGGGGAGCTACTGGCCGTATGTCGAATACCTGGGTCTGTACCGGGCGGCCTGGGAACTCAACCGGGTCCTCGCGCCGGGCGCCCCGAAGTTCAGGATCGTCGGCCTCGACTACCGGCCCCGCTGGGATAGGCTAGAAGAGAAGATGAGCCGCAAGCGGCTGCTGAAGCGCGTCTTCGTCAAGGGCGGCCGCGACCGCCACATGGCCGATGTCGTCATCCGCGAGTTCGTGAAGAAAGGCCGGAAGGCGCTGGTGTACGCCGGCCAGTATCACGCCTCGACGCGGTTCCCCTTTCCCGTCTATGATTTTAAAAGGAAGATGGTCACCGGGTTCGACGCCCATACAATGGGTCAATTGATCTACCGGATCATCCGCGGCCGGGCCTTCAATATCTGCCTCCATTATCCTTGGGAGACGGTCGAGGGGCCCAAGAGCTTCGATTATCCGGTCGGCGGCGCCGTCGACGCGCTCATGAAAGAGATCGGGCCGAGGCGCGCGGGTTTCGACGTGAAAGGGTCGCCCTTCGGCCGGCTCACCGCCCCGAAGGCGGTCTATTCCCGGGGGCGGCCGCGGTTCTTTTTCGAGGACTTCTGCGACGGCTACGTCTTCCAGAAGCCGTTCGCGGAGTACGAAGGGTGCGCCGTGGACCCCCTCTTCATCACCGACGAGAACCTGGCCGAAGCCGTCGCCTTCCTGCCGAACGCTGAGATCAAGAAGAAGATCTTCACCAGGGCCCAGTTCCTGGCCAAGTTCAGGTGGGACGCGGACTTCAGGCGGCTCTATCCCGACCTCGAGTAGGGGAGAGGCGGAGGGCGGGGAAGGGCGGTCCGCTTGACAAACGCCGCCGCGCGGACTTAGCATGGGGCCATGGGAGACAAAAAAGAACGGGAAACGGTCAGCCGGCGCGATGTCCTCAAGCTCGCCGGCACGGCCGCGGCGTTCTGCACCTCGTTCGGATTCCTTCAGGGGGGCCAGAGCGGCACCAAGGTCCAGAACAAGGGCGATCTGACGGAGAAGCACAAGTACGAGATGTCGGAGTGGAGCAAGGCCGAGCTCAAGTGGTATGCGGGCTCGACGCTCCTGCACTCCCAGGCCATCCCGGCCACGGTCGCCAAGCATCTCGCCGCCGACGCCAACGCGACCGTCGAGATCAAGCTCTTCCGGTCCGGCCAGCTCCTGAGGAACCTGGGCGCGATCCAGGGCAAACACTAGAGCCGCGGATTTGGATTTCTCGCTCGACCGCCGGACGCCCTTCTCCTTTGCCTGCCGGGCCTGCGGCCGCTGCTGCTCCGGCAAGGTCATTATGGCCGGGCCCCACGAGATCCTGGGGATGTCCCGTGTCCTGGGGATCACCACGACCGAATTCCTCGCCAGCTGCACCGACAACGGCGGGACGACGCTCAGGAACGGGCCCGACGGCCGCTGCGTCTTCGTGACGGAGGGCGGAGGCTGCCGGGTCCATCCGCGGCGGCCCCTCGTCTGCCGCCTCTATCCCCTGGGACGGTCGGTGGACAAGGATGGCGTTGAGAAGTTCGCCCGGTTCGCAAAGGAGGAAGGCTGCAAGGGGGAGTTCGGGGCGGACGGGACGATCGAGACCTTCCTCGAGTTGCAGGGCGTCGCGCCCTATATCGAATGGTCGCGCCGCTACGGCGAGCTTTACGGGCGCATGCTGGGCTTGCTCGACCGGCTCGACATCCATAGCAAGATCGAAGTGAGCGAGGCGGGCAAGCCGGGAGAGGGGAGCAAGGGCGAAACGACGACCGAGGGAGGGGAGGTCGCGGCCGGAGCGGCGGAGGAAGCCGACCGCTCGCCGCTCTCCTCGTGGCAAGACATCGACGCATCGCTCGCCGCGTTCTGCGCCGCAAAGGGCATCCCGGTGCCGGCCGGGGTCGAGGAAGCGATCGACCTCCACTTGCGGGCCATCGAGGAATGGTTGGACGATCTGGAGGTAGGAACACCATGACATTCAACGAGCCGGTCGTGCTGGGACGGACAGGATTGAAGGTCGGCCGCCTGGGCATGGCCTCGGGCTACGGGGCGCCCGCGGCGGCCATCGAGGAAGCCTTCGAGCGCGGCTCGAACTACTTCACCTGGGGCACGGTCATCAAGGGCTACGCGCCCGGAATGCGCGAGGCGCTCGGGAACATCGTGGCCAAGGGCCAGCGGGACAAGTTGGTCCTGGCCGCAGTCACTTACGCCCACAACAACACCCTGACCGAACGGCTCCTGCGGCGGGGCCTGAAGAGCGCCGGCCTCGATCACGCCGACGTCCTCATTCTCGGGTATTTCTCGCGCAAGGTGCCGCGCCGGCTCATCGACGGGGCGCTCGCGATGAAGGAGAAGGGCCTGGTGCGTTTCATCGGGCTCTCGAGCCACGACCGCAAGCTCCTGGGGAAGCTCGCGGCGGAGGGGCCGTTCGACGTCTTTCACCTCCGCTACAGCGCCGCCCACCCCGGCGCGGAGGAGGACATCTTCCCCTTCCTGCCCAAGGAGACGGGGAAGCGGCCCGGGACGGTGGCCTTCACCGCGACCCGCTGGGGGCAGCTCCTCAGAGCGAAGAAGATGCCGCCGGGCGAGAAGCCGCTGACGGCCGCCGAGTGCTACCGCTTCGTCCTGTCGAACCCCGCGATCGACGTCTGCATGTCGGGGGCGAAGACGGTCGAGCAGATGCGCGAGAACCTGGCCGTTCTCGAGTCAGGGCCTTTGTCGGTGGACGAAATGGACCGGGTGCGGCGTATCGGCGACTTCGTCCACGGCTCGAAACGCCGCTGACGGGTTCGCCCCCCGCGCTTCCGGGCTGAGAAAAAGCCTGCCTCACAGACGTCATTAGAGTCGAAAAGCCCGGTCATTGATGGGCCCTTGACTTCTCGATGGAAAGGAACCATAATGGAACCATATGACCGCCTGATCAAAGAGCATACGCCCATGAACTACACCCTTAAGAACATCCCCGACGCGATCTACGAGAAGATCAAGCTGCGGGCCCAACGGCACCGGCGCAGCGTCAACAGCGAGATCATCGCCATTCTTGGGGAAGTCGTCACTCCGCAGCGCGTGTCGGTCGAGGAATTCCTGGCCCGTGCGGATGAGCTCCGTTCTCACACGAAGGGCCCTGTGACCGACGAGTTCATCAGCAGGGCCAAGCGGGAAGGCCGGCTGTGATCGTAGCCGATACGAATCTCATCGTCCACCTCTTCGTCGAGAGCGGATCGAGTTCGTCGGCCCGACGGGTGTTGCTCCGGGACCCCTATTGGACCTCGCCGATCCTCTGGAAGAGCGAGTTCCGGAATGCCCTGGTCAAATGCCTGCGGGGCGGCGTCCTTGAACAGGACAAGGCGTTCGAGATCATGTCTGCGGCGGAGACGTTGATGTCGGGACGTGAGTACCATATGGCGTCGGGCGACGTTCTCGATATCGCGGTGAGAATGGGCTGTTCGGCCTACGATGCCGAATACGTTGTTTTGGCCAGAGGAGCACGCGTTCCCCTCGTCACCACGGACAAGGAGCTTCTCGAGAAATTCCCCGAGACCGCCATCACGCCGGAGATGTTCCTCGCCCGCGTTTAATCCCATTTCAGGGCGCAACGTTACGATCCTGATCGCCCGGGCCGAGGCTCGTCAAACAGGCACCCGGACTTGACAGAGGGAGGGTGAGCCTCTATCATTGATGAGAAAGTCGGAAAATCAGATATTCCTATCATGTATGGATTTTGTTAAGGGAAACCATGGAAGAATTGATCAGTGTGAGAAAAAAAGGGCAGGTCACGCTGCCCTTATCTATGAGAAAGAAGCTGAGGATCACAGACGGGAGCGTCATTATGGCCAAGATCATCGACGAGACCATCGTGCTCGTCCCCCAGGAGACCGTCGACCGCGATCAGGCTTGGTTCTGGAAGGAGAGATGGCAGAAGCTCGAGGCCGAGGCCGACAAGGACCTCGCCGATGGCCGGACCAGGACCTTTGAAACCGTCGAGGACCTCTTCCATGAGATCGAAGGAAGCGCTCAGGCTGACCCTGACCGAGCGGTTCAGAAAAAGCGCGCTTGAGCTCGATCCCGAAACGCGGGACAAGCTGAAAAAACAGATCGGCCTGTTGGTCTCCGACCCTCGGCATCCGTCCCTACGGACAAAGAAGATCAAAGGCACAGGCTCCATCTTCGAAGCCCGGGTCGACCGCGATATCAGGTTCACTTTCGAATACGGGGGCAGTCACGAGATCATCCTCCGGGTCGTCGGTCCCCACGACCCGACGCTAAAGAAGCCCTGACCCTGCTTGGCCGTGTTCATCTCGAACGGCGTAAAGAAAATGTACGCGGACGCGCCGCCTTCCAGGGTAAATCGCCTGGCATGAATGTTGCTGGCTTCTGTCATAGACGGGAGGCGAACCCATGATCAAGAAACGCGCCGTTTGGCCGGTCCTGCTCTTTGTCCTCATCGCCGCGTCCGGCGAAGCCCAGTATCGCAACCCCTCGCGGGACAGCATCGAACAGCCGGAGAAGGTCATGGAGGCGACCGGCGTCAAGCCCGGCATGGTCATCGGGGAGATCGGGGCGGGCCGTGGCTATTTCACGTTCTGGCTCTCTCGAGGTGTCGGCGCGGCCGGAAAGGTCTACGCCAACGATATCGACAGCTCGGCCCTCGCCTCGATCGAGCGGACCGCGGCCGCGGAGAAGATCGCCAACATCGAGACGGTCCTGGGCACCGTCGAGGACCCGCGCCTGCCCGCCGGCTCATTGGACATGGTCTTCATGGTCAACGCCTTCCACGACCTCGCGCGTCCCGTCGAGCTTCTGGCCAACCTCGAGCCGGCCCTCAAGCCGGGGGCGACAGTCGTCATCATGGACCGGGACCCGGCGCGAGACGGGGACCGTCATTTCCTGCCCCGCGAAAAGGTCGAGGAGATCATCGGCCGCTCGGTCTTTGAGCTCGTCCGGGTCGAGACCTTCCTCCGCTACCACAACCTCTACATCCTCAAGGTCCGGACCCGAGCTATTTGCCCGCCGCCAGCCTCTCGGTGAGAAGGGTGGCCTTTTCGAACGCCGCGGCCACGTAATCGTCGAGCGCCTTCTGGGCTTTCTTCTTGTCCTTGGCGAACAGCTTGGCGAAGTCTTTCTCGAACTTCGCCCGGCCGGCGACGAATTCCTTCTCGGCCGGGAAGAGCTCCTTCACGAGTCTCGCGTGCATCGGTCCGAAGCTCGCTTCGGCCGTTCTCTCGAGCTCGAGGACCTTGGTGTTGAGCAGGGTCGCCTTGGCCGCCTTGACCGCCTCGTCCTTGAAGTGTTCCTGGTACATCCGGGCGTAGTCGTGCGTGTCGGGGCCGAAGCCGGCGCCCGCGGGGAGGGTCCCGACGCCGTAATAGAGCGGCAGGAACACGGTCGTGTCGGGCTTGCCCAGGGCCAGCCAGATGGCCGTGGAGAGGGGCGCCGGGCGCTTGCCGCCGAGCGAGACGACGAACGCGTTGATCGTCGAGGCCGTGCAAATCGTCCGGAACTTCGTCCGGTTGGGCGTTCCCGTTTTGTAGCCGTCGGTCGCGTCGTATTCCGTGCCCTCGTAATGGTCCCGGAGGATGGTTATCAGGGACTCGGGAGTGACTTTCCCCGCCGGGACGACGGAGAAGGGATAGTCGCGGCGGAGCTCCCAGGTCTTCCCGGTGAGAAGGCTCAACCCGCGCCAGTGGCGCAGGGCGTTGCCGTCGGCGGCCGGCTCGCGCGTCGAGGGCCGCTCGAACGCCGTCTTGAAGTCGAAGGGGCCGTCCTTGGCCTCGTCGTACCAGCCGTTGGCCTTGGCGTATTCGACGATGTCGCGGCTGCCCATGAAGCGGTCCGGATCGTCGGGGTGGATCTCACGGATCGTGAAATGGTTGGGGATGACGGCGACCTCGCCGTCGGGGACGCGCTCGGCGTACCAGCGGCGGCCGCGCAGGAGCGCCAGCATCCAGGCCTCGTTCTTATCGGCGATCGAATAGGTCCGGCCGGAGGCCCGGTAGCCGTATCTCTCGACGAGGGCGCCGGCCAGGCGCACCGCCTCCCGCGCCGACGTCGCTTTCTCGGCGACGAGCCGGCGCAGCATCCAGCCGATGCCGCCGTCCGTATAATCCTCGGCCGTGACGCGCGACGGGCAGCTGTCGGAGGTGATGAGGACGCCGTGCTCGTTGATGAAGCTGTCGGCGAACTCCTGGGTCGTGGCCTCGATCCAGAGGAAGCCGGCCGTCTTGCCGTCGGGCTCATAGGACCCGCCGTTGCCGAGGTCGACCTTCTGCGGCGCGCCGTAGTCGCGGGGGGCGATCTTTCGCAGGTTGACGACGATCTCGCCCCGGTCGTCCTCGTTGTGGGCGACGATGACCGAGCCGTCGGCGCTGGCGCCGCGGCCGACGAGGACGGTGAAGCACTCGCCGTCGTCGAAGGGCGTGAACGCGGCGGCCGGCGCTGGCGGGTTCGCCGGGGCACCGGGGGAGAGCGCCAGCAGGATAAGGGCCGCGCCTATGGACGAAGAGATGAAGGGCCGGATCTTCGGATTTCGCATGGCCCCAATCTACACGCGGGCCGGAGCGTTTTCAAGACCGTTTTTCCAGGATGAGGCGGCCGTTCCTGAAGTCCAGGTGGACCCGGTAGGGCCAGAGGATCGGATTGCCGAGAAGGCCGGCGGCGTAGCGTCCCGATATCTCGCCGAGGGTGGGCTCGCGGGCACGGTCACGGTGACCTTCCTGGGGCAGGAGGCCCTGGTCCGGCGGGTCGATCATATCGGGGACGACGAAACCGAGGTCCGGCAGGACTTCGAGAATGAGCTGGCCGAGCTCCTGCCGGCCGGGGCGAAAGTAACCGTGACCGAGCTCGAGAATATCGATAACAACGCGGACAGCGTCGTGGCCCACTTCAAGATCGTCCTCGACGGGCTGGCCACTCCGGCCGGAAACAAGACGATCCTGCCGGTCTCGCCGCTTCTCGGGAGCCGGCGGCATCCCTTCCGGCACGCCAAGCGGACCCACCCGGTCTACTTTCCTTATCCCCACCGCGAGTTCGACGATATCGTCGTGACGCTCCCCGCCGGGATGACGGCCGAGACGGTCCCTCCGGCGCGCAAGAAGGACCTCGAGGCCTTCGGCTTCTCGTTGGTCTGTGTCGGGGAGGACGGCGGCAAGCTCCATGTCCAGAGGGACCTGGTCGTCAAGAAAAGCTCCTTCGCGGTCGATCAGTTCAAGGCCGTCAAGGCTTTCTTCGACGAGGTGACGGCCGGCGACGAGGAGCTCGTGGTCCTTCGCCGGCCGGGCGCGCCGGGCCGCTAGGGCCTGTCGCGCCGGCCGGATCTTCCGGGGCGGGACTTAGCCGACGATGGTGACCCCGACCTGGGTCGCCGGGGTGGCGGCGGACAGGATGTGGTCCACCGACAGGGCGTTGGCGATGACGCCGAATCCGGCGAGCGACAGGAGGGCGGCCAGGACGAAGATGCCGAGCTTGGTTCCGATCTTCATGATATCCTCCACATTCCGTTGTGTTTCTTCCCTTGTTCCGTACCTTTAGACGTCGCCGGCAGCGGGAAGGTTTCATTTCTTAGCAAAAAAGTAGGGATTTATTTTTCAGGGAGAGAGACCGATAGCGGCCTTACTTGAGCCAGGCCTCGAGAAGGGCCTTTTGTGACGGCGTCGGGTCGGCTTTCGGGGAGATCTTGAAGCTCGCCTCGGACTCCGTTCCCAGCGTGACCTCGGCCTCGCGCACGCCGCCGCGCCTCGCATAGAGGACCTTGACCTTGTCGCCGGCCTTCTTCTCCCTGATCGCTCCGGGGAGCGAACGGGCGTCGACGCGGACGCCGTCGACGGCCAGGATCTCGTCCTGGGTGCTCAGGCCGGCCAGGGAGGCGGGGGAACCCTCATCGATCGTCGAGACGACCGCCCGGCCGTTTGAGTCTTGGGCCGCGGCCCCGAACCAGGGGGCGGCCGCGGGCCGCGGCTCGAGGTCGATCGAGAGGCCCGCAAGTCCGAGATATTTCGCGTAGTCCCAGGGATCGACGGTCCGGGCGTAGACGTCGAAGATCTCGCCAAGCGGGGCGCCGGCCGTCCGTTCGCAGACATCGCGGAACTCCCGGTCGGTGAAGCCGCGCTTCTTCTCCTTGTAGAACGTGCGGTAGAGCGTCCGCATGACGTCGTCGAGCGAAGCCCGGCCGCCGGACGCGTCGCGGATCCGGAGGTCGAGCAGGAGCCCGAGGCCGCAGCCGATGTCGTAATAGGAGATGGTCGTGTTGGCGGCGTGCTCGCTGCGGCCGAAGAAGCCCGACGTCCAGGTGTCGAGACTCGACAACGTCGCGGGCTGATGGTGACGGCCCGGGGCGTTCTCGTAGGTGGCGATCGTCCGGCCGAGCCGCTCGAGGACCTCGTCGCGGGTCATCAGGCCGGCCCGGTTGAGGAGGAGATATTCGTAATAGACCGTGACGCCCTCGGAGAACCAGAGCATGTCGGTGTAGTTCTCGCGGTCGTAGTCGAAGGGGCCCAGGGCGACGGGCCGGATGGCTTTGACGTTGAAGAGGTGGAAATACTCGTGGGCGATGAAGCTCAGCCAGCCCTGGTAGCCGCGCGCGTCCGCGAGCGAGGCGGGACTGAGCGTGACCGCGGTCGAGTTGAGGTGCTCGAGCCCCCCGCCGCCGGGCCCGATGATGAGGAAGGTGTAATGGCGGTAGGGGAGATCGCCCATGAGCGCCGCCGCGGCCTCGACGATCTTGGCCAGATCGCCCGTGAACCTGGCCCGGTCGAAGGTGCCGAGGTCGTAGGCGGCGACGGTGTGGGGCCGGCCCGCGGCCTCGAAGGTCAGGACCTCCAGGTCGCCCACGAGGATGGGGCAGTCGTAGAGCGTGTCGAAGTCGGGCGCGGTGAAGGTGTTGGGGCGACCGGCCACGGGCTCGAGACCCGTCGAGACGTCTTCCCACGCGGGGAACGGCAGGACCGTGACGGTCACCGGGTCTTTAAGATGCCCGGCGACGTGCATGAACACGCCGGCCGGGGTGATGAAGCCGCCGTCGTCGCCGAGATAGCTGTCGGCGACGAAGCGGGTGAAGGCGTAGACGTCGTAGCTCGCGACGATGGCCGCGGCGCCGCCGGAGCGGACCCGCCAGACGTTCTTCGACGTCTTCTCCCACGCGAGCGCCCGGCCGGCCCCGTCCTCGGCCCGGAAGTCCTTGACGTTCTTCGAATAGTTATTGACGCTGTAATAGCCCGGGGTCCAGACGGGGAGCTTGAAATCCTGGAGCTCGCCCTTGAGGCCCTCGGCGCGCAGGACGACGTGATAGTAGTGCGAGGTCGGCCGCTCCATGGATACGGTGATGGAAAACGCGGGCGAAGAGGCCGGGCGGGCCTGGGCCGGAGCCGAGGCGGAGGCCGCGGCGAGGGTCAGGATCGCGACGACGATCAGGGCACGGACGGCTTTGTCGTGAGGCATGAGGTCCTCCGGTGGAAAACTCGAGGATGACGGGACCGGATTCTAACGCCGCCACGGCCGGGGCGTCAAGGCTCAGGGCCGGCGGGGAGCGATCTTCAATCGTCCTTCGGGGGAATAGGCTCGCAGCTTGCTGCCGCAGGATCCCACGTACTGGGCTCCCATCCCCGGCCGGAATATTCTCTGTTTGGGAGGGGGACGGGTTGCTTCCGAGGTCGCGGCCCGCGTTCTCAGGCCGAGCGCAAGAGCCGGAGGATGGACATGAAGGATCGAAAATGTCCGGGATATTCCGGGGCACGAATCTCGGTGAACGGCTTTGTTCTTTCTTTGTTGATCATCTTATCTGCATGCGGTGTCGAATCTTCGGTTTCAGCCAATGAAAAGCCGGTCATCCACGAATTCAGCGGCCCTTCGAGCACAACATCAGGATCGATCTCCATCACCTTTTCGGCGAGTGACGACAAAGGCGTGACCGGCTGGTTGATCAATCTCTCTCTGGCGATACCCGCCTTATCTGATCCGAACTGGGTGACCTTTACGCCTGATAACTACAGTTTGCCGGGCCCGGGCACGTATAAGCTGTACGGTTGGGTCAAGGATGGCGACGGCAGCATCAGTGACAGCAAGAATTTCACGGTCGTCTATACTCTCCCGCCGGATACCGAAAGACCGGTCATCACGACTTTCACCGGACCTTCCACGACGCCGACAGCGGAGATCTCGATCACTCTTTACGGAAGCGACAACATCGGGATAACACATTGGCTCGTCAATGAATCCTCGGACATCCCCGCGGTCGGCGACCCGGATTGGTCGATGATAAAGCCGAACTCCTATACTTTTGCCGATGAAGGCTCATTTACCCTCTAGGCCTGGGCCAAAGATGCGGCGGATAACATCAGTGACAGCAAAAGCTTGTTCGTGACATACACAATACCCCTGCTGTCGACATATGTCGCCATCGGGGAAACCACCAGTCCCGCGGCGGTGGCCATAGGCGATGTCAATAATGACGGGCTCAATGATATCGTCGCCACCAATGAGGATTTTCTGCTGGTCTTCACCCAAAAGAGCACGGGCGGCTACGATTCCCCGGTTCCCTATACCCACCCGAAACGGTCCAATACCGAACCTCAATCCGTGGATATCGGCGATGTCAACAACGACCACCTTCTCGACGTCATCATCGGGGATTACGACAGCATCTATCCCGAGACGGGGAGCTACATCGGGATCTATTATCAGAACGCGTTAGGCTTGCTCGATCCCATGCGGGAGATCACCACCGTGAACGCACACAGCATCAAGGTGGGGGATCTGAATAACGACGGCCTCGACGACATCGTGGGTTTGAGCTGGGGTTATCATTACGACACTCTCGATATCATCTTGCAGAACGGAGCCGGCGATCTGGAGCTGTACGGAGAATTCAGCGTCATTCACGGCGGCTACGACGAAGTCGACATAGGGGACATGAATCATGACAAGCTCAACGATATCGTCGTCATGAGCGGCCAGCTCTTTGACGACAATATCGGGATCCTGCCGCAGAGAAGCGATCACACCTATTCGAACAGCGATGCGGCCTACTACGACTTGGGAGGGAATCAGCTCACGTGCGGCGTGGCTATCGGCGATCTCAATAGCGATACGCGCAACGATCTTGCCGTCACCTATGGAGGCAACTCCGGCCAGATCGGGGTCTTCCTCCAGAACGTCTCGGGGACGTTCGATCCGGCGATCAATTATTATGCCTACGATTGTCCCGAGCCCATAGAGATCGCGGACATGGATAGGGATGGCCGAGAAGACATCATTGTCGCGCACGGCGGTTGGCTGGAATTGAGCGTCTACCTGCAGAACGCGAGCGGCGGCCTCAATTTTGAGCTGCGCTTCGATATTCCGTATGCCACACACTATTCTCCTCAAGGCCTCGCGATCGGCGACGTGAATAACGATGGTTACGACGATGTCGTCATCGCGGATTACAACAACGGAGTGATCATCCTCTACAACCAAAGCCACTAGCGACGAACGGATATCCGGCCCCGGTCAGACAACCTCGGAAAGCGAAGATAGGTGAATTCAGGGACACAAGACCTATTCACCCTATTTTAATTGAGTGAATAGGTATTGTGTCCCCGATTTAGCGGCGATAGAATGGCCCTACCCATGACCGATCTAAGGGCTTTCGCCCTCGACCTCGGCTTCGACCTCTTCGGCGTCGCCGACGTCACGGCGCTCCGCGACGGTTTCCTTCTCGAGCCGGAAACGCGGGCGCGTTTCGGACGGGCCGTCTCGCTCGGGAAGGCCCTCTCCGGCGCCGTCCTCGACGACATCCGCGACCGCCCGACCGCGCTCTATTTCCACCACTACCGGCAGACGAACGCCTTCCTCGACCGGGGCGCGTTCCTCGTGGCCGACGCCCTTCAGAAACAGGGCTTCCGCGCCCTGCCCATCGCCGCCTCGCAGATCATCGACTGGGAGGGCCAGCGGGCCCATGTCTCCCACAAGCACGTCGGACTGGCCGCCGGCCTGGGCTGGTTCGGCCGCAACAACCTCCTGGTCAATCCGGAACACGGATCGCGCTTCCGGCTGGTCACGGTCCTCACGGACATGCCGCTCGAGGCGGCGACGCCGCTCGACCGGGACTGCGGCGCGTGCCGCGCCTGCGCCGCCGCCTGCCCGGCCGGGGCCATCAAGGACGCGCGCGAGGATTTCGATCATCGGGTCTGCTACGAGACCCTCAAGGATTTCCGCAAGAAGGGTTACACGCCGCAGTTCATCTGCGGCCTCTGCGTCCGCGATTGCCGTGGGCCGAAGTGACCGCCCGTCTCTACGAGCGGCATCAGCCGGCCTTCAATGGGTTGCGGACGCGCAAGGCCGGGAAACGGCTGAAGTCGCGGTCGATCGTCCAGAGCTCCTCGACGCCGTGTTGAAGGCAGATCGTCGCGATGCGGGCGTCGTGGACCTTGGGGCCTGAGGCTTGGCCCGCCGCAAGGAGGGCCCGCAGCCGGGTCCAGTGGCCGGGGTCCTCGGTGAGCAGGACGAGGCTCGGGGACTCGAGCCAGGCGTCGACCTGGGCCAGCGCGAGCTCAAGCGGCGTCGGCGGCGAGTAGATCCGCGGGTGCGTCGTGACGGCCAGGAATTCGTGGAGGCACGGCCAGGGGATGGCCCAGGGGGCGCGGCCCTCGGCCAAGGCCCGGACGCGGTCGAAGGCCGCGGCGTGCCACGGCGAGTCCTCGCGGTGGGCATAGACCAGGATGTTGCTGTCGACGGCGATCATCCGCCTCGTCCCTCGTAGCTGATGTCGAGGATCTGGTCCCAGGTCACGCCGGCGAGGTGGGGCTGGAGCCCCTGGCCCTTGAAGGAGGCGGGCTTGAGCCTGAAGGTTTCCGGTCCCCGGCGGCGCCGCTCCTCCAAGATCTTCCTCAGGCCTTCTTCGACCAGGGCTCTTAAGGTCGTTTTCTCCCGGCGGGCGACCGTTTTCGCCTCCTCGAAGAGGCTATTTGGAATATGTATGGTCGTTTTCATATGGCTAGCCATATCATGTCCTCCCTGTGCTGTCAAGGGCCGCCTCCGATCCATAGAGACGCTCCTGACCGGGAGGTTTTCTCATGCGGATCGCCCGGCGATAGCCGAGAGGGGGAGGATATGCTAGATTGATAGGGAGAAGAACGTTCGCCCCGAGGACGGAGGAGGCCATGAAGAAGCCGGAAGGAATGACGAGACGGGAGTTCTTTGCCGCCGGGGCGGGCCTTACCGGGGCCGCCGCGCTCGCCGGGCCGGCCTTCGCGCGCCGCCGGGCCGCCCAGGCCTCGGTCAAGTCGCGCGTCGTCCTGGTTAGGACGGATTCGCGGGCCGACGGCGTCAAGAAATGCATCGACCTCTTCGGGATGGACCCGTTCAAGGGCAAGCGCGTCCTGGTCAAGCCGAATCTCAACACCTCGGACGAGTGCCCCGGCTCGACCCACAACGACACGCTCGTCGCCCTCCTCACCCGGATCCGGGAGATGGGCGCGACCACCCTGGCCATCGGCGACCGGAGCGGGCCCGAGCCGACCGAACAAGTCTTCCAGAAAAAGGGCCTCCCGGCGATCGCCGGACAGTTCGATGCCAAGCTCCTGAATTTCGACGAGCTCGGAGAGACCGGCTACGTCCCGGTCAATCCGCCGGCCTCCCACTGGAAGGACGGCTTCCTCGTGGCCCGGCCCGTCGTCCAGACCGACTCCGTGGTCTCGACCTGCTGCCTCAAGACCCACCAGTTCGGCGGCGTCTTCTCGATGTCCCTCAAGAACTCGGTCGGCACCGTGCCGCGCAAAGGCCACGCGTACATGCGCCAGCTCCACGGCTCGCCGGACCAGAGGCGGATGATCGCCGAGATCAACACCGCCTACAAGCCGGCCCTCATCGTCCTCGACGGGCTCACCGCTTTCGTCGACCAGGGGCCGATGACCGGTCCGCGCAAGGACGCCGGCGTCTTCCTGGCCGGCCTGGACCGGGTGGCCGTCGACGCGGTCGGGCTGGCCATTCTCAGGGACCTCGGCTCGAACGACGCCATCATGAAGACGCCGATCTTCGCCCAGGAACAGATCGCCTGGGCCGTGATGCTCGAGCTGGGGGCGGCCTCGGCCAAGGACATCGAGATCGTGACCGGCGACCCGGCGAGCGAGGCCTACGCCGCGAAGATCCGGGCCATCCTGGCCGCCTGAGCCCTAGTCCACGCCGTCCAGGCCGCGGATGAAGTCCTCGACCTTGGCCGCGAGCCCCCTGTCCCCGATGAAGAGCGGCGTCCGCTGGTGGAGGGACGCCGGCGTGATGTCGAGGATCGGCCCGCGGCCGTCGGAGGCGTAGCCACCGGCCTGTTCGGCGACGAAGGCGAGCGGGGCGGCCTCGTAGAGGAGCCGCAGCTTGCCCGAGGGGGCCTTGGGGTCCTTCGAGTCGGCCGGGTAGTAGAAGACGCCGCCGGCGAGCAGGTTGCGGTGGAAGTCGGAGACGAGCGTCCCGATGTAGCGCAGCGATAGCCCCTTCACCCCGCCCTCGCGGCCCTGCAGGTACTCCGTGTAGCGCTGGACGCCCAGGCTCCAGTACATCTGGTAGCCGAGGTTGACGCTGAAATACTTGGGCCGGGGGATCCTGATGTTCGGGTGGGAGAGCAGGAACTCGCCGACCGACGGGTCGAGGGTGAAGCCGTGGACCCCGTGGCCGGCCGTGTAGACGAACATGGTGCTCGTGCCGTAGGCGATGTAGCCCGCGGCGACGAGGTTCCGGCCGGGCTGGAAGAACTCGCTCTCGGAGACCGGGCCGGAATCCCGGAGGCGCCGGTAGATGCCGAAGATCGTCCCGACGGGCATGTTGAAATCGACGTTCGACGAGCCGTCGAGCGGGTCGAAGACGAGCAGGTACTTGCCCATGGCGTACTGCTCGGGGATGGGCAGGAACTCCGCGTTCTCCTCGGAGGCCAGGCCGGCCAGACGGCCGGTGTGGTCGGTCAGGCGGGTCACGGTCAGGTCGGCGAAGCGGTCGAGCTTCATGACCGTCTCGCCCTGGACATTGATGTCCCCCGTGCGGCCGAGGATCTCGGCCAGGCCGGCCCGGGTCGTCTTGCTGGCGATGACCTTGCCGGCCAGGGCCAGGTCGTAGAGGATATTGGTCAGGACGCCCGTGGCCTCGGGGTGGAAAGCCTGTTCGTCAAGGATGTGCCGTTCGATGGTGATGATGGGCGAGGGATCGGCGTGATCGGACATGTCGCCTCCTTTTGACCTCGGGGAGAGGCTAAGGTAACACGCCGGCGGCCCGGCGTTCAAGGGGGGCAACGGAGAAGATTGTCTTCCGCGCGAAAACCCGTCTATAATCGGGCCAGGCGGAACCGGTGGGACGAACGAAAGCGGGCTTTGCTCTCTCTCTCCTCGCCGGGGCGGGGGACGACGCTCACGCTCAAGTTCCCGGGGAGGCGATCGTCATGAAGAAGATCCTGCTCGTCGACGACGACCGGGTCCTGCGGCAGACGCTGGCCATGGCCCTGACCGCCGAAGGCTACGGGGTGGCCGAGGCCCGGGACGGCCGCGAGGGCCTGGACAAGGCCCTCAAGGGGACCTACGACCTCGTGATCATCGACGTCGTCATGCCCTCGCTCACCGGGTTCGACGTCGTCCGCAAGCTCCGGGAGGCCGGCCGGCAGATCCCGCTGATCGTCACCTCCGGCAAGAAGAAGAAGGAGGTCGACAAGGTCCTGGGCCTCGAACTCGGCGGCGACGATTACCTGACCAAGCCGTTCGGCGTGGAGGAGTTCATCGCCCGGGTCCACGCCGTGCTGCGGCGGTCGCGGCCGGAGATCGTCGAGATCGACGATTGCGCCTTCGGCGACGTGGCCATCGACTTCCGGTCGAAGGCCGCGACCAAGGGCGGCCGCGCGCTCCACCTGACGGCCCGCGAGTTCAGCCTGCTCCGGCTCCTGGCGTCCTGCGAGGGCCAGGTCGTCTCGCGGGAGACCATCCTCAACAAGGTCTGGGACTACGAGAAGTTCCCGACGACGCGGACGATCGACACCTTCATGTACAACCTGCGGCGGAAGATCGAGGACGACCCGGCCTCGCCCCGGCACCTGATCACCGTGCCGTGGCTCGGCTATAAGTTCCAGCGCTAACGTTTGGCGACCGGGATCCAGATCTCGGTCCGCAGGGCTTCGGGTTTGATCGCGGCGGGGTTCTGGTCGAGGTAGCGCTCGAGGATGGGGCCGGCCGCCTCGTAGCCGTTGGCGGCGAGCCAGCCCATCATCTTCCCGATGACGATTCCGGCCTGGTCGTAGGGACCGACATGAAGGGCCGCGGCCACGGTCCGGTACTCCCAGGACTTCTTGACCAGGGGCGGCTGGGCCGTCGCCTCGGCCGCGACGATGAACCCGGCCTCCCAGGCGAGGTCCGCGGGCTTGGTGTCGGCGGGCGAATTGAAGTAAACGCCGACCACCGGCCCCCGGACGAGCGGGAAGAGGCCCTGGGCCTGCATGGCCCCGACCAGCTCGCCGATGACCGTGCCCATGTCCGTGTAGGGGCCGCGATGGGCGATGGCGCAGTAAGGGAAGGGCTCGACGTCCTTGACCGTGACCGCGATGTCCTGGGCGGCCAGGGGCACGACGAGAACGGCGAGAGCGAGAACGGACAGGATGCTTTTCACGGTGACCCTCCTATTCCGGCGACACACAACTCAATACACCAGATTCCCGTCTTTGGCCACTGTTACTGATTCAGCGTGCAACCAGGCGCCGGCGGGCGTCGGCGAGCTCGGGGTGGCTTGGGTCGGCGCTTTTCCAGCCTTCCAGGAACTTAGCGTATTCGGCGCGGGCCCCGGCGCGGTCGCCCTTCTCCTCGAGAATGCGGCCCAGGCGGTAATGGTAGAGGGGGGACATCAAGTAGCGAACCTGGTTGGCCGGGTCGACCGTCAGCAGCTTGCGGTATTCTGCCGCGGCCTTGTCCAGGTCGCCCTTCTTCCAGTAGGCCCGGGCCAGGACGTCTTTGAGGAAGGGCTGGTTGTAGGCGGAGATGTCGGGGATGCGCGCCGTGATGAACTGCCGGAGAGCGAGGCCCTCCGCCGCGGCGAGCGCGTCGTCGACGCGGTCGGCTGCCAACGACGCCTCCGACGTCGCCAGGGCCCTTTGAAAGAACATGTCGTCGTTCGCGACCGGGTCCAGGCCGGCGGCCAGCGGTTCCGCCTCCGCCAGGGTGGCCAGGGCCGCTTCCGGCCGCCCTCGCGCGATATCGAGCCGGGCGCTCAACACGGCCCTCATCGTCCCGTTCACGGCCCCGCGGGTGGGGTTGCGCTTGGTGTTGAGCGCGACGAACTCGGAGGAGGACCGTTCGGCTTCGTCGAACTCGCCCCGGTCGATGTGGACGAAGGAGAGCATCCAGTTCGTGACCATGAGGCCGAAGACGTCGCCGTTCCGCTCGGATTGGGCCCTCAGGCCCTTGATCTCCGCCGCGGCTCGGTCCCACTGGCCCAGGAAATTGCGGACATAGGCCCTGTACCAGACCGCCAGCCACTTGGCCGACGCGGTCGGGGCCTTCGCGACCAGCTCGTCGAGGCAGCGCAGGGCTTCCGGGTAATTCTCCTGAAGAGCGTGGACATAGGCCAGGCTGCCCCAGGACTGATAGAAGTCGGGATGGGCGGCCAGGACCTCTTTGTATTTGGCCGCGGCGTCGTCGAGCCGGCCCGTCCGCATGAGCATCTCGCCGATCGAGTCCTGGGGATTGGGGTCCCCCGGGTTCGCCGCCGCGTAGCGCTCGAGATAGGGGATGGCTTCGGCCGGCTGGCCCATCTTGAGGCAGGCGTAGGCCGCTTCGTTGAGCGCCATCCCGAATTCGGGGTCCAGGGCCAGAGCCTTTTCGAAGTTCGCCAGGGCCTGGGGATAGAGCTTGGCGCTGCCATAGGACCGGCCGAGCTCGTGATAGGCGTCCTTCTCGCCGGGATACTTGGCCACCAGCTCTTCGAGAATACGGCGCCGTTCCTGACCGTCGCGCTTGACGGCCCCGGCATAGGCCGCTTCGATGTAGAGGCGCTCCTTTTCGCTGGCCCGGGAGGCGAACCGGAGGGCTTTTTCGAGGGCCTCGTCCTGGGCTTTCCTATCGCCAAGCTCGATGTGGGCCTTGGCCAGATAGAGGTAAGCGACGGCGAATTCCGGGTCGAGGGTGACCGCCTTTTCGAGGGAGCGCTTGGCCTCGGCGCCGAAGAACCGCTCGATCTCGTCGCGGCCGCGAAGGTACGCGCGATAGGCCTCGAGGGATGACGTTGTGACGTCCACGATCTTCGGCGGGGCCTTCTCGATCTTCAGGGCCTCGAGGCCCCGGCCGCGGCGGATGGCCCGGCTGAGATCGTCGATCTGGGTCTTGAGGATGCTGGCCGGCCCCTCGCCGCGGGCCTGGGTCGTCTTGAGCGGGCGTTTGGTCGCGGCCTCGAGGACCTTGACGTCGGTGACGAACGTCTCGCCGGCCTTGGTGTAGAAGCCGACGGCCAGCGTCTCGATGCCGGCCCGGCGACAGACCTCGAAACCGGCCTCGTCGTCGAGCGTCGCCGCCGCGTCCTTGCCGGCCTGGCGCAGCAGGTCCTTCAGCTCCTGCCACGTCGTGACCCGAAAGCGGCCCGACTGCTCGAGGCTGGTGATGAGCAGGTTGGGGATCGTCTCCTGGAGGTAGTCGAAGGCCGAGTCGCCGGTCTGGTTCCTGAAGGCCATGACCGCGATCGTGCGCTTGGCCGAGGCGGCGCGGGGCAGGAACAGCCAGAGCGACAGGGCGACCAGGGCCGTGAGGCCGAGAGCGGCCGGGATCCAGACCTTCCTCGACGGCAGCCGGACCGTGATCGATCTCGAGGTCGTCGACTTGCGCAGAGGCAAGGGGGTGGCCGTGGTTGGCAGGGCCGACGCGACGCCCGCCAGCCCGGCGGAGAGCTCGGCCGCGCCGGACGGTCTTTTCTCGGGCGATTTCTCGAGACATTGGAGAACGATCCGGGCCAGGCCTTCCGGGACCTGGGGATTGAGCGTCCGCGGGTCCGGCGGCGCTTCGCTCTTCTGCTTGACCGCGACGCTGAGGACGGACTCGCCCTCGAACGGCAGGCGGCCCGTCAGCATCTCGAACAGCACGATGCCGAGCGAATAGAGGTCCGAGCGCGGTCCCGCCTCCTTGCCGTCCACCTGCTCGGGCGACATGTACTCCGGGGTGCCGATGAGGACGTTGGCCCCGGTGATGCCCTTGCCTTTGACGGACCGGGCGATGCCGAAGTCCATGATCCGGGCGTTGCCGTCCCGGTCGATCATGACGTTCTGCGGCTTCAGGTCGCGGTGAACGACGCCGGCGCGATGCGCCTCCTCGAGGCCGTCACAGATCTGCCGGACGAGGCTGATGGCCTTGCCGACCGGCAGGGCGCCGATGCGGTGGATGAGGCTTTTGAGGTCCTCGCCGGACACGTATTCCATCGTGATGAAATAGGTCGAGCCCTCGCGGCCGAGGTCGTGCATGCGGCAGACGTTCCGATGGGAGATCGTCCGGGCCAGCCGCAGCTCGCCGCGGAAGCGCTCGATCGTCCTCTCGTCGCCGGCGATCTCGGGGTTGAGGAGCTTGAGGGCCAGCTTCTCCTTGACCTCGGTGTCGTAGACCTTGTAGACGCGCCCCATGCCGCCCTTGCCCAGATCCTCGACGACCTGGTAGCGCCCGGCGAACGTCTCGCCCGGCAGGAGCTCGCGGACGGGCGGCGGGGCCAAGAACTGGGTCGACGACCGGCCGGGCTCCGCCGCGGCGGGCAGGGGCGCGCCGCAGCGGCCGCAGAACATCGCGTCTTTAGGGTTCTCGGTTTGGCAGCGGGGGCAGCGCATCGGGTTCCCTGGGTCGTTGGCGGAAGGATATCCCCATCGGGGCCGCCTGTCAACGCGCCCCCCGGATCAAATCAGTTGTGTGCCGCCGCAAGAGAAGAGATAATGCCGGGGATGAGAAAGTGGCTCGTCCTGCTGCTGGCGATCGCGCTGCTCTACGCCCTGCCGAAGCTCAATACGCGCGGCCGCCGTCGCGCCTCGCCCCTGTGGAAGCGGATCAACGACGCCGTCAATATCGTGGCCGCCGTCCTGCTCGTCGTTTACCTCGGCGCATTCCTCTACTGGCTCTGGACGGAAGTCCTCCACTGAGCCGCGCCGGGCGGCGGGATCAATGCTTTTCGCAAGAGCTCAGAACTTCGCAAATCCGGCTGTGGCAGAGCTTCCCGACCAGAATCGTATCGGCCGGACTGGCCGAGAAGGTCATCTGCACCGTAGCCACGGCGTCGATATCCGCCGCCGGATCCTTGGCGCCGAGTAACGGCTGATACTCGATAGCGGCCGAGACCGTATGGATGACCGGACGGCTGCCGGGAAGGATGATCTCTTTAAGCAGCGGCAGGATGGCCTCCCATCCGTCGATCCAACCGTGGCTCGTCCAGAGGCGAGGACCCCTCAGGTAGGTATTCCCGACGTATTCCAGCATATCGTCAGGTGTCATGTCGCGATTTTTCGCGAACGCCTGCAGGCCGTTCTGGATGGAACTGTTGTCTTCGGCCAGACGCGCCGCGAACTTGGCTTCGAGGATCGATCCGGGACGCCACTGGACGAATACGGACGGGCAACACTCCTGGCCCGCCTGGGCTTTGGCCGGCGATGAAGTCCAGAGAAGGAGGCCCGCAGACGCGAGGACCACGACGAGGATGGCCGCCGCGATGCCCCAGGTCTTGCCGACGTTCGGTCTTTCCATGGAACCCTCCCTTTTGTGAGTTTAGAGCTTTTCGAGAGGTTTGAGCTCCCGAAGATAGACCGCTTTTCGTTCCTTAAGGATGGCCTTGAAGCGCGGGTCGCCGCGGAGGCCCTTGTACTGCGGGTTCCCGGCCAGCGACGGATAGGAATAATAATAGGTGCCGTCGCCGAAACCCCGGTCGATGCCGGCCCGGATGTTGGCGATGGCCCGGTCCTTCTCTCCCATCAGCACGTAGACGTAGGTCCTCAGCGGCGTACCCGTCAGCTTCTCGTTAAGGAAGGCTTCGGCCTGATCGCGGTCGCCTTTCAGCGCGGCGGCCACCGCGCGGAAGCTGAGGAGCCATTCGGTGGGACTCCCCCGTCTCTCCATGAGGTCGAGCTCCCGGTCCGCTTCCTCGAAGCGCCGGCTCGCGACGAGCAAGGTGGCGTAAACGATCGCGGCATCCTGACTGCCCGGGTTCGCCCTGACGGCCCGGCGGGCGTACTGAAGGCCCTTCTCGAATCGCCCGAGCAAGTACCACGATAGGGCGATCTGGGCCAGGGCTTCGGCGTCCTGAGGGGCCAGCTCGAGGGCCCTCCCGAGCCGCCGGATGGCCGGCTGATAAAGGGCGATGCTCCGCAGGAAAGCGCCGGCGTCCCGGTTGACCAGGGCCTTGCGGGGCTCGAGCTCCAGGGCCCTCTTGAACGAGGCGCAGGCCCGGGCGTTGTCCCTCATGTTGAAGAAGTACCAGCCGAGCCCGAGGTTCGTCTCGGCGAAGGACGCGTCGAGGGACGACGCCTTGATGAGAAAAGCGTACATCTTCTGCAGGAGGGCGTCGTCCTTTTGGTTCGCCTTGTAGTAAAGGTTCTCGCAGGCCATGCCCGCTGCCCAATAGGCGAGGGCGTAGCCGGGATCGATGGCGATCGCCTGCTCCTGCTTGCCGACGGCCGCCCGGATGTCCTCCTCGCTGTCCCCTTCGAGCAGCTTCATTCCTTCGAGATAAAGGCTGTAGGCTTCGATGTTGGCCGTGCCCCGGTGGCTGATCTTGTCGAGCATATCCCCGGCGATATCGACGCTGAGGATCTGGGCCGTGTAGCGGGTGATCTCATCCTGGAGGAGGCGGTAGTCCGGGGAGATCTTCTCGTATTTCCGGGGCGGCAAGACCCGGTCTCGCTTGGCGTCGATGAGGGAGATGGTGGCTTCGATCTTGTCCCCCTCGAATCTCGCCTTGAGGCTCAAAAGGTATTTCGCGCCGAGGAGCGCCCCGATCTGAGGGTAGCTCTTGCCCTCGAGATCGACGGCGCCCACCGTGCGCTCGGGAACGGTCACCAGGCTGGGGATGCTGAGGAGCTTCTCCGTGATACCGCTCTGGAGGCCTTTGAGGAGGACCTGGTGCCTGGCTTCGGCGCCCGTCGCTTCGACCGGCAGCACGGCGATCGAGTCCTCGCGGGGCCCGCCGCCCCACAGGAGCCAGGCTCCGAGGGCTAAGGTTCCGACCGCGGCCGCGGCCCCGGCGAGCCGCAGCCGCTTCACCCACGCGGCGGGCGCGACACGGTCTTCCAGCTCGGACAGGGCCTGTCCCGCCTCGTCCGCGCTTTGAAAACGCCGGGCCGGGTCCTTCTCCAGGAGCCGCAGGACGAGCGCGCTGAGCCCGGCGGAAAGCCCGGGGTTGACCTGGCGCGGGTCCGGCGGGGGCTCGTGAACGTGCCTGTCGATGATCTCCTCGACGCTCTCCGATTGGAAGGGCGTCTGCCCCGTCAGCATCTCGTAGAGAACGACGCCCAGCGAATAGAGGTCGGAGCGTCCGTCGACGGCCTGGCCCGTGATCTGCTCGGGCGAGATGTAGGCGGGCGTGCCGCTCCGCGACATGCGGGCCTCGGTCACCCGGCCCCTGGCGAGCCGGGCCAGCCCGAAGTCCAGGATCCGGGCCTGGCCCTCCTCGTCGATCATGACGTTCTGGGGCTTGAGGTCGCGGTGGACGATGCCGAGCCGGTGGGCCTCGGCGAGCCCCCGGCAGATCTCGGCGGCGATCGGCAGGGCCTGGGCCGGGGCGAGGCGGCCGACCTTGCGGATGAGGCGCTTCAGATTCTCGCCCCGGACGTACTCCATGGTGATGAAGGGAATGCGCCCGGACTCGCTGAGATCGAACATCCGGGCGACGTTGCGGTGCACGATCTGGCGGGCCAGCTTGAGCTCCGAGGCGAACCGCTCGAGGGCCGAGCGGTCCGAGGCGACGTCCGGCCGGATGACCTTGATCGCGATCTCCTCGTCGAGCTTCCGGTCGAGAGCGCGGTAGACCCGGCCCATGCCGCCGGCCCCGAGCTCCTCGATGATCTGGTAGCGCTGGGCGAAGACGGTCCCGGGAAGGAGGTCGACGGTCGGCAGGAGCAGGGTCTCGTCGTCGGCCGGGGGCGCCGCCCGGTAGGAGCTGGCGGGGAGCGGGGTGCCGCATTCCCCGCAGAAGCGCTGGGTGTCGGCGTTCTCTCCCGAACAGACCGGGCACCGGGTCACAGTTGGCCCCCTTCGGACTGCCTAGATGCTACGTCCGAACTTCGCCGATGTCAATCAGCGGAGGGCTAGGCTCTCGAGGCGCTTCACCGCGAGCGCGGCCGCGGGCGGCGCGGCAGCCGACTGGTCGATGCCGAGGACCGAGACCGCGACATAGCCGTTGCGCACGACCCAGATGTCGGTGTCCTCTCCGGCCGGCTCGAGGTGTTTCCAGCCGGGCTTGTAGAGGGTCAGGCCTTCGGGCGAGGGCAACTCCTCGAAGAAATCGATCGGGGCCCGGGTGTCCTGGCGTACCACCCGCACGCCGCGCAGGCGCTCGCGCGGCAGGGCCGGGATATTGACGTTGAGGAAGGTCCCTCGGGCGATGCCGCCGCGGCCGAGGGACCGGACGATCTCGGCCGTCACCGCGGCGGCCGGGCCGAAGTCCGCGCGGCCCCTGGCGGCCAGGTTGACGGCCATGGCCGGGAGGCCCAGCAGGGCGGCCTCGCGGGCGGCGCCGATCGTGGCCGAATAGAACGTGACCGTGCCCAGGTTCTCGCCGCCGTTGATGCCCGAGATGACGATCGCCGGCCTCGCCGGGAGGAGCTTCTCGACGGCCAGGCGGACGCAGGTGGCCGGCAGGGCGTCGATGGCCAGCCAGCGGATGCCGTCACGATCGACCTCCCTGACGGCGATGGGCCGGTCCGAGGTGACGCCGTGGCTCGCGCCCGAGCGGCCCTGATCGGGCGCGGCGACCGTCACCGGGCCCAGAGGGCGCAGGGCCTCGGCCAGGGCGGCGATCCCCGGGGCCCCGATGCCGTCGTCGTTCGTGACGAGGATCGCCAGAGGTCCCCCCGCCGGCGCGGGCGCGGTCGGGCCGCACGCGACGGCGAAGGCCGCGGCCGCGAGGACGAGCGCGCGCGCTGCACAGACCGTGTGCAATTTCTCAAAAGTCCGCGTCCGACAACTCTTTAGGGACATCCTGCCCAGGCTTTTCCACAGGCTTATGCACAAACTCTGTGGAAATATCGTGTTCATTTCCTGTTCTTCACGTAGGTGTCGAACCATTCGAACATCTCGGCCAGCACGTCGAGGACCGATTCGCGCGCGGAGTAGCCGTGGCTCTCGTAGGGCAGATAGACGAAACGGACCGTCGCGCCGAAGCCCTTGAGCGCGGCGAAGAGGCGCTCCGACTGGATGGGGAACGTGCCCGAGTTGTTGTCGGCCATGCCGTGGATCATCAGCAGCGGCGTCTTGATCTTGTCGGCGAACATGAACGGCGACATCTTGATGTAGGTCTCGGGCGCCTCCCAGAGGGTCCGGCGCTCGCTCTGGAAACCGAAGGGGGTCAGGGTCCGGTTGTAGGCGCCGCTGCGGGCGATGCCGGCGGCGAAGAGATCGCAGTGGGCGAGGAGGTTGGCCGTCATGAAGGCCCCGTAGCTGTGCCCCCCGACGCCGACGCGCCTGGGATCGCCGACGCCCATCTCGTCGAGCTTGCGGATGGCCGCCTCGGCGTTGGAAACGATCTGTTGGACGAACGTGTCGTTGACCTTTTCGGGGGTGCCGACGACCGGCATCTCGGCGTTGTCGAGGACGGCGTAGCCCTGGGTAACGAAGAGGAGCTGGGAGGTCCCCCGGTAAAAAGTGAACCGGTTGACCGATCCCCGCACCTGTCCGGCCGTGGACGCCGAGTCGTACTCCATCGGGTAGGCCCAGACGACGACGGGCAGGCGCGTGCCGTCCTTGTATCCCGGCGGCAGGTAGAGCGTGCCGCTGAGCTCGAGGCCGTCGGCCCGCTTGTAAGTGATCCGCTCTTTGCGGATGCCGGTCAGCTGCGGCGCCGGGTCCTTGAAATCGGTCAGGGCCGTCCGCTTTTTGGTCTTGAGGTCGTAGAAGTAGTAGTTGGGCGGATCGGTCTTGGTCTCGGAACTGGTGATGAGCTTCGTCCGCGAGGGGCCGGCGAAATCCACGAACGTCTCATAGGCCGGGTCCTGGCACTGCCAGAGCCGCTCGACCTTGAGCGTCTTGATGTTCATCCGGTCGAGGAAGGGATGGTCGCCCCGGGGCGACGAGCCGGCCCCGGTGAGGTAGATCCAGTCCTTGTCCTGGAGGATGACCCGCTCGCCGGTCTTGAGCGCGGTCGTCACCGGCCGGCCGGGGTTCTTGTAGCTGTCCCGCGTGCTCAGGTCCCAGACCTTGACCGGCGCCGCGGCGGGATCGGCCAGGTCGACGAGAAAGGTCGTCCGCCAGCTGCGCTTCCACTCGCTCTGGGAGGCCAGGGCCTTGCCGGGCGCCGCGAAGTACTGGAGCCCCGCGGCCCGCTCCTGGAGCTTGAGGAGCTCCTTCGGCTCGCCGGCGAACGGCGCGTCGAGGGCGACGTAGCGGTCGCGGAAGGGGACCGTCGCCTTGGGGTCGCCGCCGTCGAGGGCCTCGGTCCAGACGAGCGTCGCCGGCTTGTGGGTCATCCAGCCGACGTTGCGCGGGCCCTTGGGCACGCCGTTGATGGGGACGCCCTCCTCGTTGGGCAGGTCGGCGACGACCTTGACCAGGCCCCCGTCCATGTCCCAGATCTCCTGGGCATGGGCGAAGCCGTTGGCGGGCAGGGCGTAGGAATACGGCCGCTTGATCCGGCTGACGAGGAGATACTGCATGGACGGGGCGACGGAGATCCCGTCGAAGACGCCGGGCCGGCCGACCTTGCGGATCTCGCCGGTCACGGCGTCGACGAAGGCCGTCTGGGACGTCGCGTAGTAGTCGAAAAGGACCTCGTCGAAGGCCGTCTTGTTGAGGTCCTGGTAGGTGGCGACCTTGGCTTCCCGGCCGCCCGAGACCTGGATCTCCGGGCCGATCGGGACGCGAGGCGCGACCGGGGCGGGGCCGCGGTCCTCGGGGACCAGGGAGACGACGAGCCGGCGGCTGTCCGGCATCCAATCGACGCCGCCGAGGAGGGCGTTGACGACGGGCTTTGTCAGGGGCTTGGCTTCCGCCGTCGGGACGTCGACGACCCAGAGCTCGACGCCGCCCTCGGCATAGCCGAGAAGGGCGATGCGCCGGCCGTCGGGGGACCAGGCGACGCCGCGCATGCCGGAGGAGAACTTGAAGTCCGCCGGCAGGGCGACCCGGCGCAGGACGCCGGTCTTCATGTCCTTGAGCGCGAGGCCGGTCGAGAAGCTCAGCACCTGGCGGCTGTTGAACGAGGGCGTGATGCGCATGCCGGCGATGCGGAGGATGGGCTCGGAGAGATACGCGATCGTCGGCATCGACTCGCGGTCGACCAGAGCCATCGTGTCGCCCGCCGGGCTCATCGAGACCGTGGGCGTCGGCGGCGCGGTGACGATGTCGACGACCTCCTTCGGCGGGACCTTGTAGGGCTCTTGGGCGACGACCGCCGTGACGACGAGAAGCGCCGCGGCGCAGAGGACGGCCAGACGGGTCGATTGGGCTTTCATGGCATCTCCTTCGGCGGATGGAAGGCGCATGGTCGGGAAACCCCATTTTAATCCAAAAATGGTTTTTTCAAAACGGTTCTTTTATAATGCCCGTGCCCCGGGAAGCGTTCCGATGAGCCGGCCCGATCCAACCCCGACCCCGATCCGGCTTTCCGTCGTCGTCCCGACTTTCAACAAAGAAGCGCGCATCGCCGGTGCGCTCGAGACGGTCGCCGCCTTTCTCGCGGCCAAGCCGTTCGCCTCGGAGATCGTGGCCGTCGACGACGGGAGCTTCGACCGCACGGCCGCGGCGGCCGGCGCGGCCAGGACCGGCCCGGTCGGCCTGAAGGTGCTCCGCCTGGGAACGAACCGCGGCAAGGGGGCCGCGGTCCGCGAGGGCGTGCTCGCGGCGGCGGGGGAGATCGTCCTTTTCACGGACGACGACCTGGCCACCCCGATCGAGGAGCTGGACAAGGTCCTGGCCGCGATCGAGGCCGGGGCCGACGCCGTCATCGGCTCGCGGGCCCTCCCGGATTCGACGATCAAGGTCCGCCAGCGCCGGCCGCGCGAGCTCATGGGCCAGGCCTTCAACGTCCTCGTCCGGCTGTTCGTCCTGCGGGGCTACCGCGACACCCAGTGCGGCTTCAAGGGCTTCCGGCGCGAAGTCGCCCGGGCGATCTTCCCGCGCCTGCGGACGGAGGGCTTCGGCTTCGACGTCGAGGTCCTGGTCCTCTGCCGCGACCTCGGCTACCTCGTCGTCGAGATCCCGGTCACCTGGTGCGACGCCCGGCCCAGCCGCCTGAAGATCGTCAAAGGGTCCTGGGGGATGCTCAAGGACCTCTGGCGCATCCGGCGCCAAGCCCGCCGCGAGCGGCGCTGAAGGAGAACAGGGAGGGGACGGGGGCGCCCGATCAGCGCTTTTTCGGCGCGGCCTGATAGATGTTCGCGCGGACTTCCGTCACCGTGAAAAGGATCCTGTCCGCGGCCACCGCGATCGCGCCGTTGCCCATTGGGAAGTTGAGCATGAAGGCGGCTCTCGGAGAGGCGTAGACCTCGCGCTCTTCGCCCATGGGCCTCTTCGTCCGGACGTCGAGCTCCCTCGTCACGAGCGCCGTCCGGCCCGTGCTCTCGGACAGGTAATAGAGCCGGCGGCCGTTGGGCGACCAGGCGGGCGAGCCGAGGTAATGGTCCGCCACGGAGAGCGTCACGGGCTCCCTCGCGTCGTCCGCGGGCCCGTCGACGGGAGAGACGCGGAGCGTCACCCGGCCGTCCGGCGCTCCGCCGAGCCAGGCCAGCCACTTCCCGTCCGGGGACAGGCTTGATCGGCCCATCGTTTCCCCGCCGGGATCGAGGAGCGGAACGGCCTTCCCCGTCGTCAAGTCCAGCTTCTCGAGCCGCCCCGACGCGCCCTTGATCACGGCGGCGTCGTTGCCGGGGAAGAAGTCGACGAGGGTACTCCCCTCGCAGACCTCGCGGCCCGCCGAAGCTCCCGGCTCGAGAACGAAGGTCTTCAGCTTCCCCTCGACCCGCTCCTGATAGGCCAGGCGCGAGCCGTCCGGGCTGAGGACGGAGCCGTCCAGACTGATGCTGCGCATCGGGAACGACGTCTCGTGTCCCGTCCGCAGGTCCTTGAGGCGGACCTCGATCTTGGCCCCCTGGACGCCGCCGAAGGCGATGAACGCGGCCTTCGCCCCGTCGCGGGAGATGGTGGGCGAGAACTTCTGCATCAGGTCCTGCGTCAGCCTTTCCGGCGTGCCGGAGGCCGTGCCGTCGTCGGACTCCGCGGCGATGCCCCACGTGCTGATCGAGGCTGTCATCTCCGTGAAGACGACCCGGCCGTCGCGGGTGACGGACGCGTAGATCTTCATGCCGGGGCCGGTCGTGATCGGCGCGGCCGGCCCCTTGATCGCGAAGGAGCGGGGTTCGATGCGGGTCCGGAACAGGTTCACGCCTTCGATGGTCGTCCCCGAGGCGAAATAGACGTCGTTGCCCAACCACCCTACGGGGTAGTGGACGATGCTCAGGTCCAGGTTGTCGACGGCGCCGGTGCGCACGGGTTGGCCCGGGCCGACCGGCGCGACCCACCAGTCGCTCGATCCCGGGTCGTCGACGCGGCGGCCGCGAAAGATGACATGGCCGGAATCGGGGGACCAGAGGAGGGGCCCGCCCTGCCCGATATAGGTCGGGCAGAGCTCGGGATGGAACGGCCGGGCCTCCCCGCCCTTGGCCGGGGCCAGGTAGAGCCTGTAGAGCGAGCCTTCGAGGGAAGGCGGGACGACGGCGAAGGCGATCCACCGGCCGTCGGGTGAGAACTTGGGGATGAGGCCCTTGGCGTGGATCCGTCGAGCTTCGCCGCCCAGCGCGTCGATGAGATAGAGGCCGCCGCCGTCGCGCTCGGAGCGGAAGACGATCTGGGAGCCGTCGGGGGAGAACGAAGGGAACCAATCGGTTGACGGGTGATCGGTCAAGAGGCGCGGCTGGCCTCCGGCGAGATGCCTGACCCAGATGTCCAGGTTCCTTCCATCCTCCCGGTCGGAGGCGTAGGCCATGAAGCTCCCGTCGGCCGGCAACGTGGGGAACCCCGTGAAGCCCGAATCGAAGGTCAGGGGCGTGATCTCGTACTCCACCGGGCCGGCGGGCTTGAGCACGACGAATTTCAAGACGAGGGCCGCGGCGGCGACAACGCCCGCGACCGCGACCAGGGGCGTGAACAGCCTGCGCCTGCCGCGTCGGGCCGGCGCGGCCGCGAGCTTGCCGGATTCCGAGTCCTCCTTGATCTCCTGGAGCGCGACCTTGAGGTCGGACATCGTTTGCCAGCGGCGCTGGGGGTCCTTGCGGAGGCAGCGGGTGATGACGCGCTCGAGCTCCGCCGGCACGGCCTCGATCACGGAAGACGCCGGCTTCGGCTCCTCGTTGAGGACGGCGGCCAGCGTCTTTATTTGGCTGTCCCGGCCGAAAGCCCGCCGCCCGGTCAGCATCTCGTAGAGGACCGAGCCGAAGGAGAAGATGTCCGACCGGGCGTCGATCTTCGCCCCTTCGGCCTGTTCCGGGGACATGTAAGCGGCCGTGCCGACGATGGTGCCTTCCTCGGTCCGGGGTCGGCCGTCGCCGTCGAGGGTCATGGTCGGCCCGGGCGCCGAGGCCGGGGAGTGTTCCGTGAGCTTGGCCAGGCCGAAGTCCAGGATCTTGACCAGTCCGTCGGCGGTGACCATGATGTTGGTCGGCTTGAGGTCGCGGTGGACGATGCCGGCGGCGTGGGCCTTGGCCAGCCCGTCGGCGATCTGGACGGCGATGCCGAGGGCGTCGTTGAGCTTGAGCCCCCTGCGGCCGACCCGCTCGTCGAGGGGCTGGCCCTCGACGAGCTCCATGACGATGAAATCCAGGCCGCGGTCGGAGGCGATGTCGTGGATGACGACGATGTTCGGATGGCGCAGGGCCGAAGCGGCCTTGGCTTCCTGGACGAAGCGGCTCTTCCGCTCAGCGTCCGCGACCTTGTCCGCCGGCAGGACCTTGACGGCGATAGGCCGGTCGAGATGGGTGTCGAGCGCCCTATAGACGGTGCCCATGCCGCCCTCGCCGATCTTCTCCAGGATCCGGTAGTGCAGGAGGGTTTGGCCGGCCAATCCGGAAGCGTTCATTTTCCCCGACCCCGTCATCCCCTTATATCCCCGCCGGAACGGAAAAGTCAATCAAGCCGGGCTCTGCCACGCCTGAAGCGCCGGGCCGCTCTTTCGGGGCCCCTCGAGGGGGGGAGATTTCATCGGCGGAATCACCTCCAGGGGGGATTGCCCGGTCGGGCGCCCCCCTCCAGAATGGCGGCGTGCCGGGGAGGCTGCCCGGCGGGAGTGCCCATATGAGGGAAAGACGGAAGCACCGCCGCTTCCAGCAATGGAACAAGGCCATCATCAATTCCGCCTCGGGCGGGCCGGGCGTCCTGCCCCGCTGCCCGGTGGACGCGATGGCCTGGGACCTGTCGCTCGGCGGGGCCCGGATCCAGTGCGAGGAATCGTTCCCCGTCGGCTGCGTCGTCCGCCTCCATCTCGAGCTCGTCCGCTCCCGGGAGTTCGTCGGCATCGATGCGACCGTGCGCTGGAGCCGCTGGAACGAGGAACAGAAGACCCACGAGTTCGGGGTCGAGTTCCATGAGTGCGCCGAGGCGACGCTCCAGGCCATCATGAGGAACCTCTATCATGACACCGAGACCAAGGATAAGGACGTCCGGCCGGCTGCCCAGGCCGACAAGGCCGCCGTTTAAGGAGAGCGAGGGAGGACCATGGCCACAGAAGCGGGCGATGCCCAGCGTCGCAGGGACAGGCGCATCAAGCAGTGGAACAAGGCCAACATCCGGGCCCTGGCCGGAAGGCCGTCCAGCCCCGGCCTGGAGGAGGCCGAGGCCTTCACCTACGACCTGTCGCTCGGCGGGGCCCGCATCCACTCGCGGGAGCCTTTCGAGGCCGGGACCGCCGTCCGTCTGAGGATGGAGCTCATCCGCAGCCGCGAGACCGTGGTCATCGACGGCGTGATCAAGTGGGCCCGGCAGAGCGAGGCCGACGGCGTCTACGAGATGGGCGTCGAGTTCAAGCACACGTCCCAGCAAACGATCCTGAGCCTGATGAAAAACCTCTACGACAACAGAAAATAAGGACGGCCCATGACACCCCGAGCGAACGTCTCCCAGCGGCGCAAAGACAAGCGGTTCAAACAGTGGAACAAGACCACCATCACGCCCCTGGAGCAAGGCCTGGGCCTGCGAGGCGCCAGCGAAAGCAAGGCCTTCACCCATGACCTGTCGCTGTGCGGGGCCCAGGTCCATTCGCCGGAGGCCTACGCCGTCGGCACGGCCGTCCGGCTCCGCATCCTGCTCACGAGGACGAACGACAGCGTCAAGCTCGAGGGACGGGTCAAGTGGGTCAAGCGCCACCCGAGCGAGAATAGCTATCAGATGGGCATCGAGTTCTTTCACGAGACGCCGCAGGGATTCATGTCCCTGATGAAGGAGCTGTTCGAAGCCTTGGGGACGCCCACGTCGGCCAAGGCCGGCGCCGCGGGCGTCAGCCGGAGCGGGTCGTTCTGATCCGTCCCGTGATCGCGACCGTGATCCTGTAAGCCCCCCGCGAATTGGCCACCGTGACCGTGGCCATGTTCGACACCGTGCCCTGAGGGTGGAAGACCGGGGCGTTGTTGGCCCGGACGGCGACGCCCTCGAGGACGCTCCGCCGCGAGGTCCGCCAAGCCGCGGCGGCGGCGTCATAGCGCTCGAAGACGAAACCCGAAGGGAGGAACCGGACGCGGACGGGCTCGCCGGACAGGATGGCCAGAAAGCGGGCCTGGTTGAGTCCCGAGGTCACCTCCCAGATCCCCGACTGAAGACGGAGCTTCGGCCCCAGCCGGCCGACCGCCTGGGCCCCGCCGAGGGCGAGCAGGCCGGCGAGCATGAGGACGAGCGAGGTCTCGATCAGCGTGAACCCGGGCGGACGGGCGCTCATTCGTACTCCTTCCAGGCCAGGACCTTGAGCGAGAAGACCGCGAGCCGGGGCGAGGCCGCGAGCGGGGCGTTGGCCGGAAAGGTCCCAGCCGCGGCCCGGTCGTCGCGGACGACGGCCAGGGCGTTCCCGTTGCCCTCGAAGGAATCGGCGTGAAGGGCGCCCATGAGCTCGACGGTCTTGCCTTCGCCCTCGATGCGGAAGCCGCCCGAGGCCGCCGTGAGCGAGGCTTGGACTTTGAGGCCCGCCGGCGCTCCCGCGGCGACGGCGATGCCCCCTTCGACCGAGGCGCCCGAGGCCAGGTCCCGGCCCGCCGCGTAGATCACGAGCTGGGCCGTCGTGTCCTTGGCGTAAGGCACGCCGTCCTGCCAGCGGACGCCCTCGAGGATGAGATCGGACGAGATCGTCACCCGGTCGGCCGAGACGATCGCGAGGTCGACGCCGTCGAGCACGGCCGGCGTTTCGCCGTCGTAGCGGATCTCGACGCGGCCGTCGGGCCCCACGGCGCCCCCGCCGAGGGAGGCGACCGTCCCGTTGACGAGGACGAGGGGCAGAGGAACGAGATCGTAGTCGAAGCTCCCCGCCGGCGTCGCGAACGAGGTCCGGCTCCGCGACGGGCTGAACTCGAGCCGCCAGACGGCGTCGCCGGAGCGGAAGACGACGACCTGTGCGTCGTGGTCGACGGCCAGGACCATCTCGTCGAGGTCGCCCTCGACGAAGACGCCGCCGAGGCCGAGGTCGTTCCGGATGAGATAAACGCCGTCGGGGACCGGCTCCGCCGAGGGCTCGAGGCCGAGGGCCTGGCGGAGCTCGGCCGGGGAGAGGTCGCCCGGCCTGAAGACGCCGATGTTCAAGGCCTTGGCGACGAGGGCGCTCGGATCGTCGGGGAGGACGCCCCCTTCGGAAGCCGAGAAGCCCGGCCCGACGAGCTCGCCCGGCCGGACCCGCAGGCTGATGGCGTTCGCTGCGAGGAAGTCCGTTTTTTCGGCCTCCGCCATCTCTTTCCTTATATAAAGGGGCAGCGCCGCGAGGGGCAGCCGGCCGGCCAGGAGGCCCAGGGCGCCTTCGAGGGCCGAGAGACGGCGGGGCCTCATCCGGACGAGCCCCCCCGACGACTCGATCCGCAGGGCCGCGGTGATCCGGAGGTAAGGGCCCTTGTCCTCGAGGCGGCCGAAGCCGCAATCGGTCCGGCACCGCCAGGTCATGCCGTCGAACGACTCCTCGAGGACCCTGGGGAAGACGGGCCCGAGGGCCTCGCCGACAAGTCGGGGGAACGCGGCGCCGGGGTCGGCGCGGAGCGACTCCACCCGTTCGTCCGTCACCGGGACGGCCAGGCCGGTCCCTTCGAGCCAGGCCGTGAAGTCTCGAAGGCCGCGCTTGAGGCCGCTCTCCGACGCGCAGTCGAGCAGGGCGGAAAATCTGCGGAAGGCGTTGATCTTCATGTGGACCCCCGAGGCGTGGAGCATGGCCAGGCCAAGCGCGGAAAAGATCACCATGAGGAGAAGGACGGTCACCGTGACCGAGCCTTGCGGCCGTGATCTGAACCTGAGGGAAATCCCCGGGACACGATCCCTTTTCAAGAGAAAAGGGTCATGTCCCGGATTTCCCCGCTTCGGGTCCCGATAAGTTGGCCGCAAGGCTCGCGTTCTTGACGAAGATCGTGGCTTCATGGGGAGCGGCTCCTTCGACGTCGACTTCGAGACGGACGTGGGCGAGATGGGTCCCGGGATCATAGGTCCAAGCGGCGGCCAGGACCTCTTCGAGGACCGGTTGGGCCGAGCCGCCGTTCACCCGCCGTCTTAGGATGCGCGCGTTGTCCACGAAATAGGTCACGGTTTCAACGGATGGGGCGGCCGAGACCGTCGTCAGGCCGGACGCGTCGGCCCGCACGGCCTCGGCCGTCCCGGCGGCCATCTCCTCGGCGAGCCCCCGGCCGGCGTGGAGAAGATCGATCCTCATCCGGTCGAGGGCCGCGAGCGCGGCCTGGCCGGCCTCCTCCCTGGCCCGGAGGCGAAAGAAGGCCCGCTGGGCCAGGCCGAAGAACTCGACGCCCGCCGAGAGGACGAAGAGCGCGAGGGCCAGGCCGATGAGGGCCTCGACGAGCGTGAAGCCGGTCGGCCGTTTCATGGCTCGAACCCCAGGTCCCTCAGGACGAAGGCGACGGCGGTGGTCGCCGGGCCCGGCCGGCCGGCGCGCCGGACCGTCAGGGTGATCCTCTTCGCCCCTTCGCCTTCGTCCTCGATCCGCCACGACGACGCGACGAGCGAGGCCCCCGGCTCGACCCGTCCGGCCGCCTCGTACTCGCCGGCCGCGAGCTCCGGGTCGTCGAAGGGCCGGGACTTCAGCGCTTCGAGCCGGTCCGTCAGAGCATGGGTGAGCGCCGCGGCGACATCGCCCTTCCGCTTCGCGCCGAGCGCGAGCATGAGCATCTCGGCCGCGCCGACGATGAGGACGAGGACGAGCGTCATGGCGACGAGGACCTCGACGAGGCCCGTGCCGCGGCGCCGCGCGCCCGTCCGCCGCGTTCTTTTCGCCCGCGCTCCGCTGTCGTCCACGCCCCGGCTCGAAGCGCCCGGCGTGCCAGCGGGCCTTTGAATACGTCCGGAGAAGGGGAGACCCGTCCCCGGCGCGGCGGTCAACCGGAGGCGCTAATCCGCTGAAAAGCGGGGGTTTGAGCGTCAACGCCGGGCGACGATCGGCGGCGAAAAAAAAATTTCTCGAGCCTCTTGACAAGCCCAGTGCGAATCCCTATCATACTAAGGCCCTGAGGCTATCATTCTGACAACCGTAACAGGTTGAAATTATCTCAGAGTTCGATAGATGATCGGCGTTTCTCTCTCGGGTTAGAGAGAATCAGGTTCTTTGACACAAAGAGCGGAGCGACCAGACGTTGAACTTTTTTGCCTGATCAAACTCGCTAGGAACTCGCAAGAGTTCTTATAATTGAAGAGTTTGATCCTGGCTCAGAGCGAACGC
>CAYOYQ010000001.1:0-70009 GCA_964408215.1 uncultured Eubacteriales bacterium | reverse complement strand
CGATGGTAGCCGCGCGCGACCGCATGTTCCACAGCGGCCAGGAGCTCGGCCGGCGTCTCCTTGAGGCCGATGCTCAGGCCGGACATGATCTTTTTCGCCGGCCGCCCCATGAGGCCGTGGAGGGGAACGCTCTTCTGGAGCGCGATGAGGATGAGCAGGCCGTTCTCGATCGTTGCCTTGGCCATGCCGTGGCCGCGGGCATGCCGGAACCGCCCCTCGAGCGCGCCTATCGTCTGACCCGGCTCGACGAGCGGCATGAGGAAGTCCTTGATGATGTGCCGGGCCGTCGCGTTCGTCTCATAGAAATAGAACGGGTCCGGATCGGAGACGCACTCGCTCCAGGCGACGACGCCGCCCGATTCGAGGCGCATGAGCATGGCCTCCTTGTCCGTCCAGGTGTAGACGCTCGTCCCGAACGGGGCGACGAACGGCAGCTTGACGGTGACCAGATCGATGTGGTCGATCTTCGGGACAAGCAAACCCTCGAGAGCGGCTGTCGGTGACTGTCGTTGCATCATGCGAACCTCTCTCCTGAACCTCTCCCCTTCCGAATCTATCATTGCCGCGGGGCGGCTTTCAAGCCGGGGCCGATGCGGAAAGCGGATCACTCCCCGTACATCTCGGTGATGAGACGTTGGAGGGAAGCCGTCTCTGCCTCCGTGAGGGTGCCGATCCGGGTCCCCAGTCGGGTTTTGCTGAGGGCCCTGATCTGGTCGACGGCGATCTCGGCCGCGCGGCTGGCGCAGCGGACCGGCATCCGGCTGCGCCAAGCGGGATGGAGCCGGCTGGTTATCGGACAGACCGTAACGGTTTCCAGATGTTCGTTCAGCGTGTCCAGGCTGACGATGACGACGGGTCGAGCTCTGGCCATCTCCGCTCCGCGGGCGGGGCCGAGGTCGGCCCAGCGGATCTCATAGCGCCTGATGGGCCCGCCCTGAGCCAAGGGCTTGCGTCCGTAGGGGGCTGGTTTCTCGGCGACCTTGGATTTCTTGGCCGGCTCCCAGGGGACCGAGCCCAAGCCGTCTCCGTCCAAGACGTCCCATTCGCTCCAGTCTTCATCGGAGGCCGCCATCTCGCGGGCGGTCTCCTCCCAGGAGAGTTTCGCGACGCCGCCGGCCACGGGCCGGAGCAGGATCCCTTCCGTCCGCTCCTCCATGATCAGGGCGGACCCGACGGCGTAACGCTTGAGCGATCGGGCGGGCAGCCGTACGCCGCGGGAGTTGCCGATCCGGGCGACTTTGAGCTCTTTGGTCTTCATGGCGTTATTACTGTAATTACTTGTTCCGGCCCTGTCAATACCGGCAAGACCCGGAGGGTCGGCGCGGCCGGCCCTCGCTTGACAAGACCGAACGAGACGTCGATGATAGAGCCATCGTGAGGTGAGGGAAACGGGATGGCGATTCTGCGGTCGGATCGCGGGCTGAGTCCGCTTCTCATCGGCGGGTTGATCCTTCTCGTAGTTGGATCGGCGCCGTATACAGGACGATCGTCGACACGCACTTCCGATAGGCCCGAGGCCATCAAAGCCGTTTCGGACCTCCGGATCACGCTCGAACGCCGGGCTTCCCCCGCGGGGCTCCGCCGGCTTCAGCAGGCGCTGGCCAAGGCCGGACCGGCCAGCGCGCTCAACGGCTACGGGATGGCCCTGCTGCTCGCGGGTTCTCCTGGCGACGCCCTCTATGTCCTCTCCGCCGCCGCGGCCGGAGCTCCGGACGACTTTCTGGCCTTCAACAACCTGGGCGCGGTCCTCAACAACCTCGGCCAGTACCAACGCGCCCGGCCTCTCCTCCGATACGCCGACGAGCTTTCCCCGGACAACCCGATGGTCCTGTCCAACCTGGGCGCGGCCGAGCTCGGCGAAGGCCGCTCCGCCGAAGCCGAGAAGCTCTTCTCCAGGGCCGTCAAGATCGCTCCGAACCATCCCCAGGCCAATTACGCGCTGGGCCGGCTGGCCCGCCGGAGGAACGATCTCGCGGCGGCCCGACGACACCTCGACGCCTCTCTCGACAGCTCCTATACGGCGGCCGCGGCCGAAGCCCTCAAAGACGTGGACCGCGCCCTGCGCCGGAGCGGCTCGGCCAAAGCCGAGGCTCCCGGGGCGCAGCCGCCGGTCCCTTTCCTGGCCGCCGAGGCCGGGAAGGAGGCCTCGGTCCGCCTGCCGATGGTCCAGGCGGGCAACAGCGCCGAGTGCATCGCGGCCCGACGGGCGCTGGAGACGGAAGGCAAAATGAAAGCCGCTTGGGCCATGACTTTGAACGAGGAGCTCCGGCGGCTCCTGCCGATCGGCCCGCAAGCGCGGCCCTCCGGGGGGGCCGCGACAGCCGCGGCCCCGGCATCCGGCGCGCGGGTCCTCCGGCTGACACCCGACAAGGCGAAGCGAGGGCTGCGCGGCGCCGAGCTCTGGCTCGAGCGTCTCAGCAAATCGCGGGAACGTTTCGTCGGCGACATCCATGCCCGCTGGATGGAGGCTGTGAGGAAACGCGGCGAGCTCGAAAAGGCCGGGCTGGCCGAGGAAGAAAGGTGCCGGACGCTCGAGCCGAAGCTCCGCGGCCTCTGCCTCGAGGAGGTCAAGCGCCGCGCCTGCGCCCGGCACGCCCAGACCTTCGACGGCGAAGCTCTCGCCGTCTCCGAAGCCTACGCCCAGTTCGCTCCGGCCTGGGAGGCCGCGGCCCTGGCCTATCATCGGACCGTGAATCACTGGGCCAGCTTCATCGCCGACCAGGAGGAAGCGGCCCGGACCAGGATCAGTGCCAGAGGAGCCGTCCTGGCGAACTACTCGCAGATCGTCGACCAGATGCTCTTCATGTTCTCCGCGCTGGCCCCTCATGAGAGCTGCCTGAAGACGCCGCCGCCCGCCCAGTCGATCGAGGGCGAGCTGCGCCTCGAGGACTTCAAGGTGCCGTGCACCTTCCCGGGACTCGGGCTCGATCTCGCCGTCGTCTCTTTCCACATCGACTGCACCACTGTGACCGTCGGCGGCGATATCGGCATCGCCGCCGTGGAGCTCGAATGGAACTTCGTCGAGAAGACAGGAACGCTCTTCATCGGCGCTGAGGCCGGCCTCGAGGCCGGAAAGCTGGTCTCGGCCGGAACGTCCGCCAGGGCCGGGCTCGTCCTCAGCTTTGACGGGGAATCGATGACGGATATCGGGCTCGAGGCCAAAGCCTCTGTGGGCATGAAGCTCGGGGAGGCCCTGACGACCGACCTCGGCGGCGCTTCCGCGGGCTTCCGGATCGGGCTGAACTCCACGCCGACGTTCTTTTGACAAAGAATATGGAGGAAGGGATGCCGACGCGACTTGGGGCCCGATGGCCTTCCCCCGCCCGCTGGGCCGCGGGTTTGGCCTGCGTTTCGGGACTGCTTCTTTCCGGCGTCCGCTCCGGGGGCGCCCGCCAGGCCGCTCGGCCCGGCTGTGAGGGCTGCGCACGTCAGGCTTATGTCGGCGACGCCGACGCCGGGGCGACCGGCGTCGCGCTCCGGGAATCGCTTTCGTCCCGGCTGGCCGAGCTCCTGACCTCGCCCTGCTTCCATCTCGTCCGCTCAGACGCGTCGGAGTGGGGACGGGACATCGCCGGATTCGGCTCCGGGGCCAGGCCGCCCGAATATGTCTTCACCGGGAGGTACGAAGAGAACCTGAACACGAAAGACGGGGACGGCGGGACCGTGATGAGCCGGCTGACGATCGGCCTGTTCTACGACGGCGAGGCCCGCGAGCCCGTCGCGGCCTGGTCGGTGACGAGCCCGGTCAACTCCTACACCTCCTGCACGAACCGGATGTTCAAGAACGAGGACGCCGTGCTGAGAGCGGCCGGACCGATGGAGGCGCTGCTCCGCGACTTCGAGCGCCGTCCCGTCGCCTGCGATGTCCACCCGGCGAAGAAGGACCTGGCCTGCGGCGAGACGACCGACCTCATTCTGGCGGCCTTCCGGGACGAGCGCTCCCGGGAGCCGAAGCCCTTCAACCGGATCGTGGTCGAAGCGGAGAAGGGCGAGATCCTCGGGGGAGAGGCCGTCGAAGGCCGGCCGAAGGCCCGCGCCTTCCTCGTCGGCGACGGGCTGGTCGAGCTTCGCTACCGGGCGCCCAGCCGGGAAACGGCCGGCGTCGAGGACATCGTCGCCGTCTACGGCTCCTGCGACATCGTACGTCCGGACCGCCAGCCTCTCTCCCGGACCGCCGCCGGGCGCAAGATCGGGGAAGTCCGGCTCACGGTCCACTGCGGCGCCGCCCCCGGGACCATCGTCTATCGCCGGACGATTTCCTGGGACGACACAGTGTCCAACCGGGCGGGGTCCGTAGCCTACAAGGGGAGCTTGACGGAAGAGGCCACCGTCCGGGTCTCGCTCAAGTACACGAACAGCTACAAGGACAAGGATTACTATAGGTCCGAGTCGGCCGCGGCGACTTACTCCTACAGCTACAGCAACGACGCGTTCATCAACGGCCGGAAGGCCGACGCCCTCTGCGAAAAGGTCGAAGACAGCGGCGCCTTCGGGCCCGAGGACAGCGTGTCCGTCAGGCTCGTCGTCGACCGCAAGTCGGGCGGCTATCAACTCGAGATCGGCTTACGCGGCCCGGAGAAGCGGGAAGGCGGCGCCTGGGCCATCGCCGTCGAGACCCTTCCCGATCTCCTGGGGGGAACGGCCGGCGGCGGGGGCATCCGGGGCTCCTACGCCGCTCCCGCCGGAGAGCGCGCCGGCTGGCCCGGCCATCGCAGCAACCAGGGAAACGATCCCGGGACGAGCTTCAGCTGGAATCTGGAGCTTCCGGAACGGAAATGAGCGCGACGGCGCTCGAGATCAAAGGAGGTTGGCGAACATGTCCAGAGCACGCATCGTCATGACCGGTCTTGTTTTGACCCTGACCCTCGCGGCGGCCCCCGTCCGGGCCCAGAAGGACGCGGCCGGCTGCCAGGACCATCCGTTCCTGACGCGGATGCCGCAGTACGCTCTCGTCGAATGCAAGAAATGGGATTTCGACGCCCAGGAGTTCTACGACCCCGCGACCCAGGGGAAGACGAAGGTCACAGCCGAAGGGAAGAAGTTCTGGCTCAGCTACCAGGTCAAGGACGAGTTCCGGGAGAGCTCGCCCACTGCCCTGCAGATCATCCGCAACTATGAAACGGCCATCCAGAAGGTCGGGGGCAAGACCTACTCCTGGACCCAGATCGGCGGCGGGGAGCTGCACGCCCGCTACGCCAAGGAAGGTCTCGAGATCTTCGTCCGCATCTATATCAATCAGAACGGCAAGGGCTACACGCTCACCGTCATCGAGAAGGAGCGGATGCGGCAGGAGGTCGAGGCCGACGCCAAGACCATGGCCGCCGACATCGGCGCGACCGGCAAGGCCGTCCTCTACGGCATCTACTTCGACGTCGACAAGGCCGACGTCAAGCCCGAATCGGAAACGGCCCTGACGGAGATCGCCAAGCTCCTCGGCCAGGACGCCGCTCTCAAGCTCTACGTCGTCGGCCACACCGACACAACGGGCGCCCTGGACCACAACATGAAGCTCTCGCAGCAGCGAGCGGAAGCCGTGGTCAAGGAGCTGGTGTCGAAGCACGGCGTCGCCCCGGACCGCCTCAAGCCCTTCGGTGTGGGCCCCCTGGCCCCGGTCACGACCAACGACGCCGAGGAAGGCCGGGCCAAGAACCGCCGCGTCGAGCTGGTCAAGCAGGGAGGGACATCGAAATGAAAAGCGTCGCCGCGGCCGCGGCCGTTCTGGCCTTCGCCACGCTTCAGGCCTGGGGCCCGGAAGCGTCGTCCGGGCCGCCTCAAACGGTCCAGCAGGAACGGGCCACTGTTCAGGGGGCTCAGGAGAACTTGAGCGGTCTTTGCCAGGAGCTGACAAAGGCCGCGTCCAGGCTTCAAGGCGTCAACCGCATAGCCCAGGATTTCGTGGAATCCGGACGGAGGATGATCGAGGCCTCTTCGAAGGCGGAGAAGGAGATCGCAGAAACCGTCGCGACGCCGGGCCCCGTGAAGCCGGCCCCGGCGGCGGGATCGTCTCAGACCGCGGCCGGCCAGATCGCCGGGCCGCGGTCGGGCGGGACGTCGCTCGAGACCATCGCGGGAGTTCGGGAGATGCGGAGGATCGAAGGAGAGGCCGGGCGGCAGATGAGCGCGATCGTCAATGAGATCAAGGCGATCCGCCGTGACCTCGTGGCCATCAAGGGGTCCTTCGGCAGGATCTCTCCCGGTTCGGCGGTCCCCGACCGGGACAAGCAGTGCCTGTCCAAGGCCGCTCAGGAGCTCCGACGCGAAGCGGACGCGCTTCGGGACCTCAGCGGCCTTCTCAAAGCCCGTCAGGCCGAATACAACTCGCGTCTGGAGGCGCTCCGGCCCGATAACTCCGGCCTTTGTACATCATGCGACCTCGCCCAGTGCCAGGACTGCTGCGCCAAGAAGAACCCGGTGACCGCCCCCGAAGGCTCGCCCGCCCGAGCGGCCCAAGAAAGGGCCCGGTCTGAATGCCTCAAGCGGTGCGGCTATTACGCCGAAATCTGCCGGGAAATGACCCGGGGCAAAGAACGGGCAGGTGAACTGTTCGGCGTTATGGGGGAAGTCCGCAAGGAAGTCACAGAGACCCAGACGAGCATCCTGAAGAACATCAAGTAGGACCGGACCGGCCGGCGGCGGGGGCCGCCGCGCGCGCATCACCGTCGGGGGAACGCCGGAAGCCCGCGCGAGCGCGACGGCGGTCAGCGGCCGAGCCGGGCGATGAAGGCCTCGCCGCGGGCCAGGAGGTCGGCCCGGTCCGCGGGCGCGGGATGGGTCGCCATCAGCTCCACGGTCTGCTTGCGCAGGAGGTCGTCGGCCCGGGGGCTCCCCCGCTCCTGCCACGCGTCCAGGCTCAAGCGCGGGAAGACGGGGCTCCGGAAGGCCGCCTCGCGGAACAGCTTCAAAGTCGCCTCCGCCATGAGGAAGTTGCCGCCCGGCCCGACCTCGGCGATCTCGTCGAGGCCGAGCGACCCGTCGTCGAGAGCGAACCCGGCCGCGAAGCGGCGCGCCTGGCCGATGACGTGGTCGGCGTAAACAGCGGCCGCCGGCGAGAAGGCCAGGGAGTCGAAATTGCCGCCGACGAACGGCGCCAGCCCGACCGCCCCCAGGCACGAGGTCAGGTGGTTCATCCAGAAAAGGTCCGCGGCTAAGAGATCCGCTCCCCAGCCGGCGCCGCTCCCCGACGTGCCGCAGTGCGGCAGCCGGTAGTGAGCCATCATCTCGGCGCAGGCCAGGTTGAGCAGCATCGTCTCGGGGCCGTAGAAGCTCACCGCCGTGCCCATGTCGAAGCCGGCCGGCAGGATGCCCAGGATGACCGCCGCCCCCTCTCTCATGAGCTGGGACAGGACGAGGCCGGCCAGGAGCTCCGCGTTGAGGAGGGCCAGTGTCCCTGCCGGGGTGATGGGCGTCGTCGCCCCCGACATGCCGTAGTTGGAATAAATGACCGGCAGGCCCCGGGCGATGGACGCGGCCATCTTGTCGCTCGTCCCCGTGTTGATGACGAGCGGCGAGACCGGGTTGAAATACGGGATGACGGACGGCTTTTCCGGCCGTCCGGCGCCGAGCGCCTCGAGCATGTCCAGCGCGGGCTCGAAGGCGGCCGATTCGGAAACGAGGAGGACCAGCGGCTTGGCCGTGTTGGCCGCCATCTCGAGGCTGGCGTAAAGGTCGGCCGTCTCGGGCGGGAGGTCGCGGAGAACGCCGATGGTCGAGACAACGTCCATCCCCTGCAGCGCGTCGCCCAGCCTCGTCGAAGCGGCCATGTGCTCGCGCGTGAACGGCACGACCGCGTCCGTGAGCGGATCCTGGTAGAACAGGTTGGTGACGCCGACGCCGAACCGCGTGCCTCCCCCGCCGGGCCCGAGCGTGAAGGCGGGCGCTCCGGCCCGGTCGAACACGTCGATCGCGGACGGCGCCGCCTTCAGGGCCCATTCGACCAGGCCGGCCGGGATGAGGATCCGGCCGCCGTCGCCGGACGCGCAGCCCGCTTTGACGAACAGCGCCCGGGCCGCCGGCGAATCCACGCGCACGCCGGTCTTGGACAGGATCTCCAGCGAGGCGGCGTGCACGCGGGCGATGCCGTCGCCGTCGAGCACGGTGATGCGGGGGACGACCTGGCTCATGTCACGACCCGGCGGCCGCGATGACCGCCGCCTTGACCGCTTCGATGGCCTTGGCGACGGCGCCGCCGATCGGGTGGCTCTTGGTGATCTCCTTGGCCCGTTTCGCGGCGTCCCGCCGCTCCCCCTTTTCGAAGAGCATCCCGATGAGATCGCACGGCTGGGCCAGGCTGATCAGCGCGGCCGTGCGTTCGTCGGGCCGGGACATGCCGCGGAGGGCGGAGCGGATCCGCTCCCGGATCGCGTATTCGGGCCGGCCGTCGGTTTGAGGGTAACGCGCCGTCGGGAAGATCCAGAGGACGCGGCCCTCATCCCGGCCGAGCACCCTCTTTGCGACGAGCCGGTCGAGGAGTTCCCTCTTCAGCTTCCCGCCGGCAAACCCGAGCTTCGTGACCCAGTGGCCGATCGTCCGCGGCTTCTTAGAGGCGCGGACCTTCTCGAGGATCCCGTCGAGGAGCCCGTCCCGGGCCGAGCCGCGCGCCTCCGCGACGAGGACCTTCCCCTCGAGGCGGACGAGGCCGGCCCCCGCGAGCTCGATGAGAAGCGCGCCGGCCAATCCGTAGGGCAGGGCCGTCGAGGCCCGCATGAGAACTGTCCCCTTCTCGTCGTTCAGGGCCAGCAGGAGCAGCTCCTCGGCCAGACTCAGCTTTGTGTCCATCTGTTTCCTCCTTAGAGCCCGCTCAGGAGCTCGATGAGCGCCGCAGTCATGGCCGCCGGATAATTGTCCCGTTGGCGGATGTGGAAGATGAACCGGTCCCGCGAGCGGGGATCGTCCGACCATTCGGTGATCCCGTCCGCGCCGCACGTCACCCGGATGGGATCGAACGTATAGACCTGGGCCGCCTCGGAGCGCCCGATCGTCAGGCCCGTCGTTGACACGGTCATGCCGGCGGCCTGAAAGAACCCGGCGGTCGACCACATGTTCCGGTAAAGGGCGCCCTGGCGTTCGAGGAGGGCCCGGTCGGGCGGCGCCTCGAGCGTCCGCAGCCAGCTCGGACGAAGGGCGTCGGCCTCGGATTGATGAGCCCGGTCCGAGTCGCCCTGCTTGAGCATGAACGAGAAATAGTTCTGTAGGCGGGGGGACAACCGCGAAAAGAGGTCCCTCTGGAGAAAGCGGTAATAGGTCCCGTATTCGCCCGAGGCGAAGGGGACGCCGCCGCCCGGCGCGACCTCGAAGCACGGCAGCCAGTACAGCCGGCAGGGCAGGTCGAAGATGGCGGCGTAAGAGACCGGGTCCAGGTTGACGTTGTATTCGAGGCGGGCCGCCTTGATCTTGTCGGGCGTGCCCGATCCGGCGTTGAGCAGGATCCCGGCGCACTTCGCGGCGAAGAGCTTCGGCTCCAACCGCCCGGCCAGAGCCACGTCGCGGGTCGAACCTACGATCGAGATGAACACGGGCCGGGTCGAGGCGCGAAGGACTTCCAGCAGGGCCCTCACCCCGGCGGCGTCCTCGCGGTGCTCGGGAAGCGACGCCTCTTCGGGGCTCAGGCGCCGGCGCGTCCCGGTCAGGACCGGCACGGCCAGGCCCGAGATCCGGGAGAGCTGGGCCACGGCCTGAACGTCCGGATCGACGGCGGCGCCCGCGGGCGGGTGATCGATCATGACCGCCAGAAGCTCGAACCGACCCCCGGCGGCCAGGGCGAACGCCGTGGCCAGGTCGAAGTGGTCGTCCGGATCGATGTGGGGGCGGTAGAGGTCGGTCGTGTGGATGAGCGCGACCTTGGGACCCGGCCCCTCCTTCGCCCCGGCGGAGGACGGGCCCGCCGACCCGAGGAAGGCAGCGGTCCCCGCCGCCGCGACGCCGAGGAATCTCCGTCGTGACAAAGAACTCATGGGCTTGACCTCCGTTAAGAGCGGCGAGAGATCTTGAGCACGACCGCTTCTTGGGCGGCCAAGGATTTTCGCAGGGATCCCGGCAGGGCGACGCGGAGGCCGCCCGCCTCGACTTTATGGCTGAGCGTTTTCGAGGTCGAAAGCTCCGTCACCCGCACCGGGCCGGCGAGGCCCGTCTTGATATCGAGAGACTCGGGCAGAACGGTCTCTTTGTCCCCGGTGAGATAAATGGCGTAGACCGTCGTGTCTCCCTTGGCGGTGTAGGCGATAGGCCCGTCTTGATAGGGCGCGACCGGCCGGGTCCCGTAGATGGCCTCGCCGTTCGCCCCGAGCCAGCGGCCCATCGCCTCCAGGCGCTCGTAGACGGCCGGCTCGAACTCCCCTTTCCCGCTCGGCCCGACGCCGAGGAGCAGGTTCCCGCCCTTGGCCACGATCCGGACGAGGAGCTGGACGAGCTCGCGGCCGGACTTGTAGCGGTCGTTCGGCACCCAGCCCCAGGCGTTGCCCATGGTCAGGCAGCTCTCCCAGGGCACGGCCAGCGGCTTCTCGGGAGTTCGCTGCTCCGGGGTGAGGTAGTTCTCGTATTCGCCCTGGACCCAGCGGTCGACGACGAGCATGCCGGGGTTCGTCCGGCGGGCCCGCTCGGCGATCGCCTTCATGTCGATGTCCATGTCGTACGGGTACTTGCAGAACTCGGCCACCTTCTCCGTGATGGCCGACTTCGGCAGGACCCAGCAGCCGTCGAGCCAGAGGATGTCGACCGGCCCGTAGTCCTCGGTGATCTCGGCGATCTGGTTGTGGGTGTATTCGACGAACTTCCGCCAGCGCTCGGGATGCTTGGTGATGTCGTAGGTCGGGTTCCGGTCCTTCGGCGGATAATAGGGCCACCAGAAATAGGGCGAGGTCCAGTCGGGTTTGGAGAAATAGGCCCCGACGACAAGGCCCTCGTTCCGGCACGCGCTCAGGACCTCCCTGTAGACGTTGGCCTTGGGGTTCGAGGAGAAAGGACAGCCGGGATCGGTGACCTTGAAATCGGTGTACTTGGTGTCGAAGAGGCAGAAGCCGTCGTGATGCTTGGTGCTGGTGATGACGTACCTCGCGCCCGAGCCCTTGAACGCCCGGGCCCACCGGGCCGGGTCGAAACCGGCGGGGTTGAAGCGGGCTTTCGTGCCGCGGTAGTGGGCGGCGTAGGCGTAGTAATCGTCGAAGCCCGGCCGGGTGACCCAGTCTTCCGGGCAAAGGCCCCAGGATTCGACCGTCCCGAGCTCGGAATAGAGGCCCATGTGGATGAGCAGCCCGAACTTGTAGCCTTGCCATTTTTCGAGGTTGGCCCGGACAGCCGGCTCCTTCGGCCGGACGTAGGTCGTCTCATCGGTCTGGGCCGTCGCGGGGACCGCCGACGAGAGCACGCCGGCGAGGCAGATCAGGGTTATCCAGCGCGTTCTCATTCGACTCTCCTCGTCAGGGTCTCCGGCCGCCGCCGGGGAGGCCGAACCGGATTTCCAGAACGGCCCCCGCGAGCGCGACCGATCCCTTTTTCGCCTCGTAATCGACGAAATCGAAGCCGTCGGCGCGGGTGGCGGTGACTTTCAAGTAGGGATCGAGGTTGGCTTGGAGATGGGCCCGCGCGGCCGCCGCCGCTTCCGGACCGGGATAAGGGATGATGAGCCGGGTGAACGACAAGCCGTCGGGCGTCTGATATGCGGACAGAGCGCCGAAGATCTTGCCGCCGAGCGACAGGATGTCCCCTTCGCCGAAGGTGAAATACGGCTGAAGGCCGTAGGGACCGCGGATGAGCCGCTCGGACCCGGCGACCTTCCCTCCGGCCGGCAAAAGGTCGAGCGGGGTCTTTTCGGTCTCGTCCGCCACCCCCGCCAGGAAGGCGTTGGCCAGGGCCGCCGCGTCGGCGCGCGGCGCGGGCGTTTCCCCGAGGTTGTCCACCTGGATGAAAAAGCGGCCCTTGACGATGGTCAGCTGGACATCCTCGCTCGAGTTGCGGGCGGCCACCTCGGCGAACGGCGTCTCCCGGCCCATGCGCATCAGATAGATCCCGAGAGCCGAGGCCGCGCTTTCCATTTCGTAGGCGCTGAGGGTCAGTTCGGCTTTGTCCCGGGCATAGGCCTGGATGCGGAGGGCCGTGAACCCGAACTCCAGGAAGATCTCGGCTCCGCCGTCGATCTGGTTGAAGAGGTCCTGGCCGACGAACGTCCGGAGCGTCCCGGACGCGGCCCACCCGGGCGCGAAGGCCGGGCCGGGGACCTGCGGCTGGGCAGCGAGCGTCCCGGCCAGGGCCAGGACGAGCGCCGCGGACGCGCTAAGCTTTGACATGCGCGATCTTGGCCGGGTCGACGACGCCCAGCCCGAGCTTCTCGGCGTAGCGGAGATAGTCGGTGAAGCGGGGGTTCTCGTTGACCGCGACCCCCATCTCCTTGCGCTTGGCCACGATCCGGTTGTGACAGACCATGTCCAGGGCGAACGGGTCGGAAGCGAAAAACAGCCGGTTGTCGATGTAGGCGAACTTGGCGTTCTTGTCCGGGCCGCCGTCGTACTGCGAGCGCAGGCCGTCGGTGATGTTGAGGACCATCTTGTCGCGCACGGGCCAGAAGGCGGGGACCTCGACGCAGACGTCGAGGAACAGGGGCGCGTGGAGCCGGTTCGTGTTGCAGACGGCGCCGTAGCCGATATTCTTGGTGGCCATGGAGATGGCATTGCCGGAGTTCTTGAACACGGGCAGGTTGATGAATTTCGTCAGCTTCTTCGTCAGCAGCCTGCCGAAGTAGGAGTGCTTGCCGTTGAAGACGTGCTGGTTGAGGTAGGGCAGGTCCTTGGGGCCCTCGACGTCGGCCCAATAGAAGACCTCCTGGTCGAAATTGGGGACGCTGACATGGGTCCCGTCGGGCTTGAGCCACTTGCTGTTGTCCTGGGTCTTGCCCTCGGCGGCCGCCTCGTCCATGGTCTGCAGGCCCTCGATCGCGATGCCCGGATACCGCTCGGCCGTGAACCCGGCGTCCGTGAGCATGTAGTCGAAGCGGTCCCAGATGACGATGTTCCGCCGCGGCAGGCCGCAGGAGACGAGCCAGTCGATGACGGCGTCGACGAGCTCGAGCCGGGTGCTGATGAGGCCCGGCCCGACGGGGTTGACCTTGAGCCCGACGACGTCCGTCTTGGTTAAGAACAGGCCGAAGCTCTTCTTCAGGCTCTTCCCCGTGAGCCCGCGGATCCCTCTCTCGACCATGGCCTTGACCACGGCGGCGTCGACCTTGCCGTCGGGCATGGCCGCGGGATCGTGGACCTCGACCACCCGGCCCGGGAACGGCCCGGGCAGGCTCCACTTCGTCCGGGAGACCTTGAGGGCGTCCTCGATATTGGTCTTCGGCCGCGGCGGCCGGGCCGGCGGTTTGGCCGGGGGCTGCTGGCCCTCGGTCTGCTGGGCCGCGAGCAGGCTGCGGCCGGCCAGGACCAGGCCGGCGCCGATCGCTCCGCCGGCCTTCAGGAAGTCGCGGCGGCCGACGGCGTCGTCAGGGGGCATCGAGCGGTAACGGCGTTCTCTCATGAGGGACCTCGCTTGTCCTCAGATTATAAAGGAATCCCCCCGAAATAGGAAAGCGGAGCGCGGCCGGGCGGTACCAGGAAGAAAGTCAGCGCCGGCGCGAGGCCGAACGGAAGCCGAAGTAGGGCGCGGTGTAGGTCGGCTTCCGGAACATCCGCCCGAAGCACTTGAGGTGCTGGGGGCCGTAGGAGAACCCGCCGCCGCGCCGGACCCTCGTCCCCTTGTCGCTGGCGTCGGGCCCGCGCGGGTTCTCGGCCCCATCGGCGGCCCAATGGTAGGCCTGCGTCTCCGACCCCCAGTCCCAGACCCATTCGAAGACGTTCCCGGCCGTGTCGTAGAGCCCGTAGCCGTTGGGCGCGAACAGGCCGACGGGCGCGGCCACGCCCAGGTTGTGGTTGGCCTGGTCCGGACCGAGCTCGTCGCCCCAGGGGTAGCGCCGGCCGGCGAGACCGCCGCGGGCCGCCTTCTCCCATTCGGCCTCCGTCGGCAATCGAAAGCCGTCCGCGTCCCAGCGCACGTGGGCGGCGGCGAGGTCGACGTTCCCCGAGCGATAGACGGCCGTATGGTCGTCGTCGGTGTAATAGACGGGCGTCCGGCCCTCCCTCTCCGAGCGGGCGTTGAGCCATTTGACCGAATCGTACCAGCTGACCATCGTCACGGGCAGGTCGTTGCCCTGGCGGGTCGAGCCGTTCTGCCCGGCGTTGTCGAACGCGTAGCCGTGCTCGACCGCCCAGTCATAGACCTTTCTCCAGAGCGCGTAGGTCGTCTCGTACCGGTCGATCCAGAACTCGTCGAGGTTGACCGTGTGGACGGGGAGCGCATAGGCCGTGTTGTCGAGGCTGTCGCCCATCCGGAAGGGCCCGGCGGGGATGCGCACGAGCCCGGGCTTGGGGACCTTGGCCCTCGGCGCGGCCATGACCCAGGACGATTCGCGGCTCTCGCCGTCCGCGTTCAAGGCCGTCACGACAAAGAAATAGGGCGTCCGGTCCGAGAGGCGCCTGACCGTATAAGGGCTGCCCACGATGCCGTCGACCTTGGTGCCGTTTGTCTTGGAGACCGAAGCGGACCTCGCGTAATAGACGTTGTACGATGTCGCGCCCGCGGACGCCTTCCAGCTCAGGGTCACCGACCCTTGGCCTCCCTGCGCCGAGACGCCCGTGGGGACGAGGGGGGACGCTCCGGGACCGGCCTGGGCGACGGTTCCCCCCATGATGTCCGCATAGGCCGGCAGGCCTTTGGGGGCATCGGCGACGCCCCCGACCGTGCCGGCTGTCAAGAGCAGCACGAGCCCGGACCACGTCACGGTCCTCATCCCCCGCCTCCTTGAAGAGGGGGTCAAACCTACTTTTTTTCGAAAAAAATAGGTTTGACCCTCTCTTTGCTTGTTTTACTGCAGGGTCCAGGCGCCTCCCGCCTTCTTCAGCTTCAGCTCCCGCGGCTCGCCGGACCTGACCGTCACCTTGAGCTCGACCGGCTGCGGCGCGGTGAGGACGCGGATAGTGTATTCGCCGGGCGGCAGCTTGACCGCATCCCCGCCGACCACGCCCCGACCGGCCTCTGTCCCCGCGGCGTCGAGGGCGACGAAGCCGAGTTTGAGGGCCTGGTCCAGGGCCGCGACGAGCTCGCCGGCGTTGCGGGCGTCGATGTAGCGGCCGCCCGTCGACCGGGCGATCGACTCGAGCTCCTGCCGGCCCTCCGCTTCCTTGATATCGAACCCGACGATGTTGACCTCGAGTGCCAGGTCGGTCGCTTTGATGGCCGGGGCGATCGACCTGATGTCGCCCTTGCAGCTCTCGATCCCGTCGGTCACCAGGACGATGCTGGCATTGGGGACCTTCTCGAGGTCCTTGATCGCCGCCAGCACGCTGGCCACGAGCGGGGTCCGGCCCTTGGTCTGGATCCTGTCGACCCAGTTCGTGAGGGCGGCCTTGTCGATCGGCCCGACGGGCACGACCAGCTCGGTGTCGCGGCAGGCGTTGTCGTAGTCGTCCGTGGCATAGCGGTGGCCGTAGACCCGCAGCCCGACGTTCATCGTCCCCGGCAGGCCCTCGATCGTCTGCTTCAGGACCCGCCGCGCCGCGGCGATCTTGGTCTCCTTGCCGACCAGCCCGGTCATCGAGTTCGAGGCGTCCATGATGATCTCGACGGTCTGGGGCGTCTCTTTCTCCGCCTCCTTCTCCAGGACGACGCGGATCTCACCCGGCGTCTTGACCCGCGGCGCCGCCATGTAGATCGGGACATGGCCGCAGCAGAACTCGAGCATGAGCGCCCCGAGGGCCGCCCGGTAGGTTTCGAGGGCATCCGATTCCTCATGCTGCGCGCCGCCCCAGCCGCCCTTCTGCTCCTGGTTGTCGACGAGGAAGCGGCACATGTAATCCTTCCAGACCCGCCAATCCTCCCCGCCGGCGAGGTACATGACCCGCGTCCCGTAGTACCAGTAATAGAACGGATACCCGTCCCCCGGGTACTCGAAGTTCCAGGCCGGGCCGTAGCTCTGCATGAACCGGATGGCGGGCGCGATGGCCGGGTCCTTCGGCAGGCCGCACAGCTGCAGGGCCAGCGCGCCCATGCCGGCCCGGGCGCAGGAATCGCCGATGTCGACCGGCCCGTCGTACCCGAACGAACCATCTTCGCCCTTGAGCGACTTGACGTACTTGGCGGCGTCCTTGAAGGCCCGGTCCGGGACGCTGAACCCGGCGTTGACGGCCGCCCGCAGGGCCAGGACCTGCCAGGCGCTGACCGAGAGGTCCGCGTCCTCGTAGTCGGGCTCGTAGCGCCAGCCGCCGTAATGGGGCGAATCGGCCGGCGTAGGGCCCTTGAGCGTCGCCGGCTTCTGGGCCGAGTTCTGGGACCAGACGATGAGCCCGATCGCCTCTTCGGCCACCGGCTCGAGGCTCGCCTCGTTGAGCGCGGCGAAGGCCTCGATGACGCTGAGGGTGGCGATGGCCTGATCGTACATGACCTTGGAGCTGACGGGCCCGAACATGCCGCCGCGGATGGCCGCCTCCTCGGAGCCGGCCGGGAACTGCGAGCCCGGGGTGAACTGGGCCCGGAGATAGCCCAGCGCAGCGCGGATGTTCGCGGAATAGTCCTTTCCGGCGCACTCGCCGCCGATGAAGGCCATCGTGGCCAGCCCGGCCCCGGCCACTTCGTAGTGGGACCAGGAACCGTCCTCCAGTTGGGTGGAGGCCAGGAAGGCGAGCGCCTTGGCCAGGGCCTGGCGGACCTCCTCGGGCGTGGCCGGCGGCCGGTCGTGCTTGCGGACCCGGAGCTTATAGGCATGTTCCGTGTCCCCGCCCCGGTCCGTGTGGACGTTGACCAGGAACTTGCCGGCCGCTTGCCTCAGCCGGACGAGCGTTTCGCCCTCATCGCTGCCGAAACAGTCCATGTCCGAGAGCGTCTTGCCCGACGCGTCGCAGAAGCGCAGCACCAGGTTGACCTCGGCGATCCCGCTGAGCTCGAGGATGACGGCGTCGAGGCCCGGCGCCGGAATGGTCAGCGCGTACCAGTCGTCGTCCTCGTCCTCGTTGGCGAAACCCGAGATCGTCGTCCCGAGCGCGATCGCCATGGCCTGGGCCGGAGCGTTGTTCGGCTCCTTCTCGACGGCCTCCTGGGCCGTGAGCGTGACCGCTCCGGCCGCGAGAACGGCGGCGACCGCTGCTGCGCAAAAGACCTTTTTCAGGGCGTTCCTCATGACTGTGTCCTCCGTGCGTGTTCCCGTCCGGCTCATCCCTCTAGTCCTCGAACTGGCTGAGATAATAGTTGAGGATCGAGGTCGAGGCGCAGGCGAAGCCCTTGGCGAACTGATCGCACCAGCCTTGGCTGATCGAGACGCCGGCCTCGGCCTTGTAGATCTCGAAGTCGTATTTGAAGCAGTCCTCGATGTCGATGAGGTTGACGCTGGCTTCGATACTGATCTTCTTCTCGAAGCCCGGGCACATGACCGATTGGATGTCCTTCATGTAGGCCTTGGCCTCGAGCAGGGCTTCCTTGGTCAGCTCGCCGTGCTTGAGGATCATGCCCATGAGGAGCCAATACGTGTCGACCGCCCCGACCATGGCCCCGAGCACCGCTCCCATCTTGGTGCTCATCGCGCCCTTTTCCTGGAGGATCGTGTGCTCGAGCATGGCCTGGTGGAGGCCGGTATCGAGGACCCCGATCGTCTCCCGCGTCCGCGGGTCGACCTCCCACCAGCCCCAGCGCGGCCGCCCTTCCCAAGCGATGGGTTTCTCCGGGACCATGACGATGCGCCCCGAAGACGCGAGGGTCCCTTCGATCAAGCCTTGGACTTCGGGCGCCAGGCCGAGCGCCTTCACCTGGTCTATTTCGAGGGACGAGAACATCCGGATGGGGACCTTCTTGCGGGCGGCCTCTTCCATGATGAAGGCCGTGGTCAGGGCCGGCTTGCCGGTGAGCAGGGACAATAACTTGCCCTCGAGGATCGATTCCATGACCCCCCGGCCGTACTGGAAGGCCTGGCTCATGCCCCAACCCTGACCGGGCAGGGCCACCGACTCGACCCGGTCTTGGCGGAGGTCGATCGTCGCCTCCGTTCTCTCCCCGCTCCCGCTGAAGGACGTGACGATGACGCGCGGCACGGCGTACCAGCTGGCCACGGACAGGGCCGCGGCCTGCTTCTCGGTCTGATCGTCCGAGGTCGAGGCGAAGATCATGTTCATGAGGTGGCCGAGGTCGCTGCCCAACCTGGCCTCGAGCTCGACGCCCGACGACAGGGTCTTGGCCGTGGCCTTTTTGGCCTTGAGGGCGGCCCTGATCTTGTCGGCTTCGGCCTTGGCCTCGCTCCGCGCGTCGGCCGCGGAAACGGCTGTGACGTCGTCCTTCCAGGTCGAGGCGGGGATGCGGTCCCCGGTGATGAGCAGGGCGTGCCTTTGGAAGAGAGGCGCGTCGGCCCGGCCGAGGACGGCCTTGAAGATGACGCTTCCGGGGAACGAAACGACCTCGCCCAGGCTCTCGAACTTGATCCCGAGGTTAAGCCGGATCTCCGTCCCCTCCGCCGCGGCGGCTTCGCCGTCGGCCAGGCCGTCCTCGCCCGCCATCAGCGCGACTTTAAGATACGCTTCCGCGTCGCCGGCCGGCTTCTTCTTCGCCCCGGACGTTCCCCCGCTGAGGCCGCCGAAGAGGCCCCCGACGCCTCCGCCCGCCTCCTCTTCTTTTTCCTTCGCTTCGGCCTCTCCGCCGCGGTATTCCGTCATCACCGTCAACGACACGGGCTTATTGGCCACATCGGCCAGCGTTCCGTCCCATCTAAAAACCGGTTCCGGATCGCTTGACGAGCCGACCCTTCGTCCGACCCACACACTGACCTTCACACCCAGGGCCTCGTCGGCCGGGTCGTGCGAGTCCGCCAGCTCCGCGAAGGCCCGGCCGGGCTCCGCGGAGGGGAAGCTCGGGTCGAGGTCGATCCAGCCGTCCCCCTCCTCGAGCCGGACCCAGAAATGGCGCTTGACCGCGGCGACGAGGCTCCGGTCCGCGGCGGGATCGGAGATGGGCGTGCCGCTCTTATAGCTCGGCGCCTTGGCCGGGGGGAAGATCGCGCCGAGGAGCCTTTTCGCCGCCGCGTCGTCGAGCTCGCCCTCCGCGATCTCCACGGTCATTCCCTTCTCCTGAAGCAGGCGGGCCAGGAAAAGGGCCTTTTCCAAGGGATTGGCGCTCCGGCCCCATTCAACACCGTCCTGCGTCTTCAAGGGGAAGCGCGAGGGCTCGGTCCGGATGGCATCGCGGACGAACTTGAAGGCGTCCTGCCACTCTCCGTCCCCGGGCAGGGTGGCGCGAGACTCCGCTTCCGGATCCGCCTCGACGGTCGATTCCGCGGCCTCGACCCGGGCCGCTCCGGTTTCCTCGGCCGAAGCGGCCGTTTCGGAGGCTTTACCCTTCTTCTTGGAGCAACCGGCGGCCGTCAAGACGACCGCGGCGGCCAAAAGGACAACCAGGATCTTTTTCATCGTCCCCTCTTCTTCGATCACTTCAGACCGGCCAGGCTGAACGTCTTCTCGCTCCCGTAGCCGCGGTAATAGAGCGACGCGGGGGCCGCCTCGGTCGCGAAAGCCAGCTCGAAGCGGACGAACGACTGCGGCGGCACGGTGAACGGCGTCGGCGGACGGTGGGCCAGCGCGGCCGTGGCTTCTTCGTCGTAAGCGACGTCCTCGCCGCCGGCCTTGAGGATGAACTGCACTTCGGCCTGGATCTCGGCGCCGCTCTTGACGAGGGAGCGGATGCCCAGGTCCAGGATGACGAGCCCCTTCTCACGGCGGGCGCCGAAGAGCATCACCTCCAGCGTCCGGCCGTCCTTGTGCACCGCCTTCGGCTCTGAGGCCGGCCCGGCGGCGGGCGGGGCGCTCAGCGCCAGGGCATAGACTCGGTTCTCGACCCGCATCCCCAGACTGAGCTCCTTCTCGGCCGCGGGCACGACGAAAGCGACCTCCTGGTTCTGGGTGAACTCGGGGGTGAAACGGATGAAGCCCTCGTCGGTCGTCGAGCCTCCGGCCGCGTAGTAGATGTGGCCGGCCTTGGTGGCCAGCCAGATGTATTCGGTCGGCTCGACCTGGACGATGTTGCCCTTGGACAGGCTCTTGCCGTTGAGCTTGACCACGGCGTAACGCCAGCCTTCGGGCGCCTCCTCGTCCTTGTAAGCGGGCTTGAAGTCGAGGGCGGCCGCGGCGAGCTCCAGGTATTCGTCCTTGAGCGTGCCCAGCCCCTTGGGCGCCGTCCCGGCGGCCCCGGCGGCGAGCTTGAGGTCGCCCGTGAGCGGGATGAGGACGTGGCCGTAGGAATAATCGAAGAACTGGAAGGCCAGGTTCTTGGCGCCCTCCGGCAAGAGATAGACGAAACGGACCTTCTTCGTGTCGCCCAGCTTGGGCAGGACGAATTCCTTCTTGAGCCCATAGCCGCCCGCGACCTTTTCCGTCAAGGGATCGAGGGCGAAGCTGGCGCCGTCGGCGAGGAGGTAGGCGTGGTCGAAGAACGAGGGCACGAGGTAAGTGACATCGGCATCGACGTACTCGACCTTCTTCTCTGACTGGCCGCCGGTCATGAGCCCGCCGACGCCCATAGTCCGGTCCTGCTTCCCTTCGAGATCGTCCTTGCGGACCTTCTGCTTAGGATGGATGTTGGTCCAGGCGGTCTCGAGGACGTAGTAGGACCGGCCGGCCGGCGCGGTCTTGGACGCGACCTGCTGCTCAAATCCCGAAGCGGTCACTTCGACCTTGGCCGCCTTGTTGGCTCGCTGCTCCTTCGGCGCCGCGCCGCTTTGGGCCTGGGCCGCGACGGAAAGGACGAGTGCGCCGGCGAGACACAGAGCCGACACCCTGACAACGCCGAGACGCTGTGTGGACATGGTTCCCTCCTTCGGGGCCGGAACGGCCGCGGCCGGCGGCCGGGGGCACAAAAAGAAACTCAGGAACCGGTGCCGCTCGGTCTTGGCCCCATCCGATGTGCCCGCTCGTCGATGGGCCAAGGGTAGCCTTTTTCGCGCCCGGATGTCAACCCGCGGAGGTTGACCGTCCCGAGCGGCGCTGATATCCTCTGCCCGCGGAAGATCAGGGCGATAGCCAAGGAGGGGAACGTGGACCCGAACCGGATCGTCGAGATGGCCAGCGCTTTCTACGAGTCGGCCGCGCTGTTCGCGGCTTCGGACCTGGGGATCTTCAAGACCCTGGCCGCGCGCGGCCCCTCCGATCTGGACGTCATCGCCTCGGCCTGCGGTCTTGACCGCCGCGGCGGACGCCTTCTCCTCGACGCCTGCGTCGCCCTCGGGCTCCTCGAAAAGGACGCCGGGCGGTACCGGAACACGCCCGAAGCGGCGCTCTTCCTCGTCCCGGGCTCGCCGGCCGACCTGAGCGGGGCCATCCGCTACAACCGCGACGTCTACGGCGCCTGGGGCCGGCTCAAGGAAATGGCCGTGACCGGCAAGCCCGTCGAAAAGCCGGAGGTCCATCTGGGGGAGGACCCGGAGCGCACCCGGACGTTCGTCCTGGCCATGCACGGCCGGGCCATGGGCATCGGCCAAGCCGTCGTCCCCCGCCTCGATCTCGCCGGACGGCGCCGGGTCCTCGATGTCGGCGGCGGGCCGGGGACCTATTCCGTGCTGATCGCCGAGGCCCATCCCGGCCTCGAGTGCGTCGTCCTCGATCTTCCCCCCGTCGCGGCCATCGCGTCCGAGATCATCGAGCGGGCCGGCCTGTCCGGCCGGGTCCGCACGCTCCCCGGCGATTACCATGTCACGCCGTTCCCGGGCGGCTTCGACACCGTGCTTTTCTTCGGCGTGCTCCATCAGGAGGAGCCGGACGCGATCCGGGACCTGCTCAAGCGCGCCCACGACGCCCTGGAGCCCGGCGGGCTCGTTTACGTCCTGGACATGATGACGGATGCGAGCCGGACCCGGCCGAAGTTCTCCGCCCTTTTCGGCGTCAACATGGCCCTGACGGCGGAGAACGGTTGGGTTTTTTCGGACGAGGACCTGAGCGGCTGGCTCAACGGGGCCGGGTTCCGCGGTGCCGCGGTCCGGCCCCTCGGGCCGCCCATGCCGCATTGGCTGGCGTCGGCCGTCAGGTAGAGGCCGGCGCCGGGCCGGTCCCTACCTGCCCCGGCCGGCTTTGACCTTCTTATAGCCGGCGGGGATGTCGTAGGTCCCGGCCGGGGCGCTCTGGTCCGAGCATTCGAGGACCTCGGTCGTCGAGGCGACTTCGGCGCCCATCATCTTGGTCGTCGCCGTCTGGTAGACGACGACCCCCTTGACCTTCTTCATCTCCTGGAGGATCTTGTCGAAGCCAGGCTGGGCGGCCATCATGGCGTTGGACATGGCGAAGGCCAGGCTGTAGTCGACCTTGAGGTCCTCGGTGGCCCAGGCCTCCGATTTCATCTCACCGCCCATCATGGTCATGTCGATAAGGTACTTCCGGCACTTCCAGCTCCCGATCGTCTTGGTCTCGCCGGTCTCTGTGACCTTGGCCGACATGCTGCCCATGACGCCCTTCATCATGTTCTTCATGAAGCCGGGCATCTTCTTCATGGCCTCGGCCTCTTCCGCGTCCTTGGGCTCCTGGGCCGCGGCGGCCCCCTCGAACATCTTGTCGAAGTCCAAGGGGATCTCGCTGTAGGTCTTAGCGGCGTGGTCGAGCCCGACGAGGACCTTCTTGTCGGCGAAGAAGAGCGTCGATTTCCCCTCGGTATCGGTCCGGGCCTTCCCGGCGCCGAGCCAGAAGACCATGATCTCGTCTTTCTCCGGCTGGCTCTGGCCCATGACCGTGAAAGCGCCCGTGTGGGTCTTCTGCTTCATGTAGACGTCGGCCCGGGCCGGCGCCGCGACGAACGCCAGGGCGACGATCGTCGCGAGCCCCAGAACGAGCAAAGTCCGCGTGCTTTTCATGAGGTCCTCCTTGTTCAAAGACCGGTGAATTCCTACAACCCTTGCGACCCTTATAGCCCCCCGTCCGTCCGATGTCAAGCCGGGCCGGACAGGCCCGGACGCGGCCTCCTCATGAGCGCGTCTCGTCGCCGTTCGAGTCATTGACGCTTCCGTAAACCCCGGGGAAAGGGCCGTTGGCCGTTTTCGTCAGGAGACCGCCGCGCTCAGCGGGACGGGAGTTCTCAACATTCCAGGCCGCCCGTTCGATGTCTCTTGACATCGCCTCGCCCAATATATAACAATCCTATCAGCCAGGGGAGTCGGAACTGCAAGATCCCTCATCGATCTGTCGTCGTGATCCTGTCAGCCCCTCAATGGGAGCATGAAAGGAGAAACGATGGAAACCAAAACGGAGCGGGAATCCATGGCCAAGTCCTTGGGGCGCTACCTGGCCTTGTTGGCCCTCGGCATCGCCCTCGCCATCTCGGGGGCCTACGGGCCCGGCGCCGCCGGTGGCCAAGTCAGCGCCAAGAAAGCCCAGTCCGCAGCGCCGCCGCCGGCCGGCACGGCCTCCCGTTCGTTCGCGCTCCAGGCCAACGGGCGCACGGACATCGACGTCCAGGTTCCGGCGGCCGGCAAGTTGGAGGCCCGAGCCGAATGGACCGGCTCGGCTCCGAAGCTGGCCCTGATCCTCAATGGTCCCGGTCAAGCCCAGGCCTACGCCCGCCGGGACGGGACAAGCCCGCTCGTCCTGGCCTTTGACATCAATGCGGCCCTTCTCGCGAAAGGGAGCGCCTGGCGGCTCAGCGTCGTCAATTTCGGGACCGGCTCAGCCCAGGTCCAGGTGACGATCCGGCTTCCCGCGCCGTCCGATGTGGCGGCGGGCACTCCACAGGCCCGGCAGGCCACCGCGACCGCAGCCAGGACGGCGACGACCAAGGCTCAACCCTCGAAGGCATCCGCCCCTCCGCCTGTCGCGGGCGAAGCCCAAGCGCAAGCGGTCGGTCAATTGCACACCGGACCGGTCGTTTGGAGCCTCCAGTCACAGCTCCAGCGTTCGGCGGCGGAAAAAGGCCACCTCCCCTATGTCGGGGAGCCGGTGGACAGCCTCCTGCCCGTCAGGAACGCCCAATTCAAGACGGCCCGGATCCTGGTCAACCGAAGACAGCCCTTGGCCTATCAGCCGTTCGCGGTCGTGGACCCCCGGAACGGAAACGCCATCGCTCCCGACGCGGTGCTGCCTCCTTTTCCGAACGGGAAGACCATGCGGGCTGCCGACTACTACAACGACCTCAATATCCTTGAGAGCCAGTTCAACGCCCTCGGCTACACCCTCGACGTCCGCCGGGACCCGAGCCCCGGGGCCAAGCTCCAGGAGACCCGGTTCTCCGCCGCCCAAGCCGCCCAGGTCCGCAAGGCCGGCCAGGATTTCATCGGCCGCCACCGCCGCTTGTCCATCGCCAAGCCCTTGGGAGCCGCCGAATTTCAGCAGCAATACCTGAAGCAGCAGAGCGCGGACCGGGCCCGGCTGCAGCGGCTGATCAAGGACAGGTCCGAGGAGCCGCCCCCTCTTTCACCGAGCGGCTATGTTCCTCCTCCGCCAGCGCCGGACCAAACGGGGAACGACTTCAAATACGAATATTCAACGGACCTGCCGACCCTCGGCGATAGGGACCTCTTCGCCATCTATCTCGAGGGGTCCGCCGAGCTCTCGGGCAAGAAGCCCGGCGTTTATGCCATTCCGGGCACCAATGCCGTGCAGGCCGGAGGGAACATCCAGCTCAAAGCGCACGCCGAGGCCGGCGGCTATGTTTTCGACAACAAGTTCGCCCTCATCCGGGTCGACGGCAACGCCACGGCGCCCTCGCCGGGCGGAGAGATGGGCGCCAAGGTCACGCTCTACATCGCCGGTATGGCCACCCGGGATCTCATCAACTGTCCCACTAAAACCTATTCGAGCACGACGAAGCTCGTCGATCTGCCTCACTGGGAGGCCACGGAACGGTGGGAGAAGTCCCTCGATCTGTCCTATACGACGCCGATCCCCATCGGTCCGTTCGTCATCACCCTAAGGGCCGGCGTCCGCGCCGCGGCCGGGATCGAAGGCGGGATCTATCTCAGCCCTCTCGGCGCCAGCGCCAGGTTCGGCCCCTACGTCCGGGCGGACGTCTACGCCAGCGCCGGCATCAGCCTTCTGATCGTGGAGGCCGGGGTCAAGGTCACCTTGACCCTGATCAACAACTCGCTCGTGCTCGAAGGGAGCGTGGGTTTGATCGGCGAGCTCGAGGCCGGCGAGAGCTCCCTGAAGATCGCCTATAGCCTGCGCCTCTACGATGAATTCCAGGCCCTTAGCGGCAGCTTGGGTGTCTATGTCTGCGTCTATGTCCCGGCCTTCGATATCCCGCCGTGGCACAAGAAATGCTGGGACTGGGACATTATCAGCTGGGAGGGGTGGAAGGCCACGGGCGACCTGTTCGACCCCGTCACCGGCAGTTGGGACATCTTCACTGGCGGAGCGCTCGGCGGCCCCTCGGGCGGGACCTTCAAGCCCTCGGGCTCCGGCGGCGTGACCTGGGACCCCTACGGGACGAGTTGTCTTCTCCCGCTGAACGATACGTCTAAAGGCGTCTTCGCGCCGTCGGTCGCCGAGTTCAACGGCCAGCTCCACGCTTTCTGGCTGGACGGGTGGACGATCCAATATGCGAGTCTCGATCCGGCCGTGCTGACCAGCGTCGAGACGGAGGAGCCCGGGACGACCGGGGCCGCGGCCCAGCCCGGCGGAGGCGGCCGCAGCCAATACGGGACTATCAAGCAGAGGCTCGGCGGGAACGTCGATACGACTCTCAAGCCGTACCCCATCGTGACCTGCAGCGCGCCCGTGGCCGTCGTCTTCCGGGATCGGATCTATCTCTTTCACGCCGGCTGGCCGGCCGGGATGGGGAACCGCAAGCAGCCGGACTGGGCCATCTACTATCACTACATGGACTCCTCCGGGAAATGGTGGCCGGAAAACCCCATCGGCCAGCAGCTCCCGGGAGCCTCCTACTACCGCCCTGCCGCCGCCGTCTATAAAGGTGAGCTATATCTCTTTTTCGTCCAATCCGGGGGCAAGGGCATTAATTATTTGAGGTTCAGGCCGGGTATCCTGAGCGTCGACAAGACGACCGACATCGTCCTCACGGAAACGAAGCTCATCCCGGGGAACGTCAAGGCTCTGGCGAGCCCGGCGGCGTGCGCGTTCGGCGACCGCCTCTACGTCTTCCATCGCGGATCCGGCAACAGCGACATCTATTACCGCTACCTCGACCCCTCGGGGAAATGGGGGCCTGAGGAGACCGAGGAGACCAAGGTCGATGGCTCCTCGTCGACCGACGGCCCGGCCGTCGGCGTCGCCGGCGAGCAGATCATCATCGTCTACCGGCGCTCGAACTCCAGCATCCATTATCGGTTCGGCGAGATGGGCAGCGTTGCTTCGACTTCGGGAGGAGGCGGAGGAGGCGGCTCCGGCCAGTACGGGCAGAAGAAGCAGCGCCTCAGCAGCGTCGATATCGTCTGGTTGGACGAACAAGAGATCAAGGGCAATACGAAATCGGACAGGGGTCCCACCGTTTGCCCCACCACGCGCAAGTTCTTCTTGTTCCACTTGGGCAAGGACGATTACAAGCTCCTTTACAAGTGGTTCTCGGGCTATTGATCGGGCTGAGCGGGATGCGTCGGCGGAAGATCGACGGCAGCGCCGTCGCCGTCATCGGGATCGCGCTTTGGCTCTCGTCCTGCGGGCCCACTCGCTCGGCGGGACCCGTCTATGACCTCAAGGAAGGCACGGCGCTCGTTTATCGCCTCGACTACTCCAGCCGCTCCGCCACCGATATCCGTAAGCTCCTGGAGAGCCTGAGGTCCGGCGAAGCCGGCTCGGTGTCGGCCGCGGGGGTCACCCAGTCCTTCGATACACGGATCTCCGGCGACCTGGTCATGACCGTGATCGAAAGGTCCGGCGACGGCTTCCGCGTCTCCTTCGGATTCCGGCAGCCCGTCGTGGAGCTGACGGTCAACGGGCGTCCGGAGGCCGCCCAAGCCGAGATCATCGGGGCGGCGCTCCGTCTCGATATCTACGCCGAGATGTCAGCCCAGGGCCGTCTGACGTCCGTCTCGTTCGACCCCGACGTCGAAAGCGTCTGCCGCAACTACGCCCGGGCCGTGCTCGGGATGGCCCAGGTCGTTCTGCCTGGAACGTCCGGGCCGCACATGACCCGATGGGAAGCCGACGAGGACGACCCGGGAGGCGCTTATATCGCGCGCTACGAGGTCCTGCCCGGCCGGGGCGGGGAGCTATCCAAACAGCTGAAGACCGGGGCCGAGGTCTTCCGCAAGGCCAAGGTCCGCTACCGCAGTCAGCCGGCCTCGTCCGGCCCGGGCGGACCGAAACAGATCCAGACGCGTAAGCCTGAGGGAAGCCTGGAGGCCGTCTTCGATGTGAAGCGGGGGCGGCTCCTCTCAACGGTCGGCGAGGAGACACAGACGATCAGCGTCTCGGGAACGGAGATCGGGAGGGTCATCGCCGGTATCGACATGCGGCTCAGCTCCGAAGAGGCCGTGCTGCCGGAGATCATCGCGGCGATGCGGCAGATCCGCGCGGAAAGACTGGCCAGGGCCCCGGCCGAGACGCTTTCCTTCGGCCTGCCGGAGATGGAGCAGGAAGCGGCGATCGAGCGGACCGTCCTCGGAGAGGATAAGCTGGAGACGCTGCTCGCGGCCCTGGACCGGATCGGATCGGACCAAGCGCCCGAAGCGACCCCTCTTTATCTCAAGTTCAAGGCTCTCGTCTACCTTCATCCGGATAGCTGCGGATCCCTGGCGGCGCGGGCCGCGTCCGCAGGGCTCGACAGCGCCGCGCAGCAGATCCTCATCGGGGCGTTATCGTCAGCGGGGACCGGGCCGGCCCAAGCCGCCCTGGTCGGTCTCCTCGAGGACGGGGCCGTCCCTCCGAAAACGACCATGCTCATCATCCAGTCCCTGGGGCTTTCCGGCCGGCCGGCGACGCCCGCCACTCAGGCCGCTGTCGCCGAGCTGGCCGCGAAGGCGTCGGACCCGGAGGTGGCTTCGGTGGCGACTCTCGCCCTCGGCATGATCGCCAACGGCCTCGCGGCGTCGGAGCCGGGCCGGGCGGCCGACCTCGTCCAAAAGATCATTGCGGATGTAGGGCGGTCAGACTCCAAGAAAAAGACGAGGCTGCTCTTGCTGGCCCTGGGGAATTCGGGTTCGGACCTGGCCCTGCCCGTTTTCCGTCAATACTTGAAGGGCGACGCCACGGCGCTCCGGTCCGTGGCCGCCTCGGGCTTGCGTTGGGTCCAGGCGCCGGGTGCCGACGAGCTTCTGGCCGAGGCGCTGGTAAGCGATACGGATTCGTCGGTCAGGACGGAGGCGGCTTTCGGGCTCAGCTTCAGGGAGCCGACGCCGGTCACGATGAAGGCCCAGATCAGGTCCTTTAAAGAAGATGCATCGGTGGTCGTTAGGTTGGCGGTCCTCCGGAACCTCTGGGAAACGGGACGCAACGTTCCGGAGATCCTCACCCTCATCCGGGAGGCCGCCAAAGCGGACCGTTCGCCCGACGTCCAAAAGAAGGCCGCCGAGCTCATCGCCGGCCAGGCCGAGGGCCATTAAGCGGGATCGGGATCGTTCAAGGCGCGAAGTTATGCTTCTTGATCGGCGCCTTGATCGGCGCGATCTTCTTCGCAACCTCCTCCTTCGTCAAGGTGACGTTGGCCGTGGCCGTCTGCCCGGACTTGACGGTCACGGCGCCGCCGCCGCTCTTGTAGCCTGTCTTCCTGACGCTGATCGAATAAGAGCCGGGCGCGACGTCCCGGAAGCCGTACCGGCCCGAGCTGTCCGTTTGGACGCTCGGCTTGCCCTTGAGCGACACCGTGGCCCCCGCGACGGGACCTCTGGTCTTCCCGTCGGTGACCGTTCCCTGCACGCTTCCGCTCGTCGCGGCCGCGACAGCCCGGCTCGGTCCGGTCGCCAGCTTGGCTTGCTTCGTCGTCAATACCCCCTTCGTTTTGTCCCCTGTTTTGGCAGGCGTTTGGGAAACCTGTCCTTTTTCCGTCTTGCCCGTCTTGGTTACGCTCTCGGTCTGAGAGCGAGGCGCGATCTTCTTGGTCAAGGCCGGAGGATGGCCGGGAGGGGTCGAAGGCGGCGGCGCTTGCTTCTGTTGCCGGCTGGCGAGGGCCTGTTGAACAGCCTCTGACGAAGACCGGGCCAGCTTGAGGTCGAGGGTCGAGGGCTTGCCCTTCTGAAGCGCGGCCGTCCCGGATGCGCCCTCATAGCCCGGCTTGGCCGCGAGAATCTTGTAGCTGCCGGGCTTGAGGTTGCGGACCTGATAAACGCCGCCGTTGTTCGAGTAGACGCGGAGGGCCCCGCCGGGATAGACCACGGTCACCTTGGCCCCCCCGATCGCCTTGTTCTTCCCTTCCGTCACCCGGCCCTTGAGTAGGGTGTTCTCGCCGGGCGCCAGCGCCGACGCGACGGCGGTCTTCGCGGCGGGCGGGGTTTTGGACCGATAGACGATCGGCGCTGAGGCCGTCTGCCGTCCGCCGACCCTGACCTGTTGGAGCTGGGGCGATCCGCCCGGCTGCTGCACCGCGAGCTGATAGCCGCCAACGGGGACGTTGGCGAACATGTATCGGCCCTGGGAATCCGTGCGGACCGCACCGACACCTTTGACCGAGACCAGGGCCCGGGGAACCGGCCGACCCTGCCCGTCACGCACGATTCCGACGATGCGTCCCGTACCGGGCTGACCGGGCTTGGTCGAGAGGATCAGGCTCGACGGCACAACTGGGCAGGCCATCGCCCGAAGACCGCCGGACCCCGACCGCAGCGTCAGGTCCGAGATGCTCGTTTGCCCGGGCCTGAGGGCGATCCGGGTCACGCCGACGAGCTTCCCGCCCCGGATGACCTGGAGGTTCGTGATGCGTCCGCCCGGCAGGCCGCCCAACGTGAATGAGCCGTTCTCGTCCGTGGTCGCGCTCAGCCCGGTCTCCGGGTCGGTGACCGTCGCGCCCTCGACAGGAGCGCCGTTCTCGGTCACGACGCCGCTCGCGGCTCCCGTCTCTTCCTCCGTCGGGGGATAGAATTCATCGCCCCCGGCGTATTGTCCCTCCGTCGGATAATTCCCTTGGTCCTGGCCGGAACTGCCAAAAGCCAGGCGGATCTCCTGGATCTTCTGAAGAAGGCCCAACGCGTTCTCGATGAGGCCGTTGATCCGGGTGATCCCGTCGGCCTTTCCTCCGGTGAACGATGGGGCGATGTCCGGCGGCGGGTTGGCCGCGATCTGCTGGCTGTAGTTGTTGACCTGATTTTCGAGCTCCGAGCGTCGCGCGGCGATGTCCTGGTCGGCGGCCGCCGCGTCCAGGCCCTGTTGGAGAAGCTGGAGCTTGTTGTCCAAGGCGCTCCGGACCCCGTCAAGCGATTGCTGCAGGGGAGTGACGTCGAGATTGGCCGCGTAGGCGCTCGAGATCAGGGACTCCGCTTGGGCCATGAGCTGCTGCATCTCTTGGTCCGACTGATAGGGATCGATCCCTCCCGCGGCTGTGCCCGGCGTCTGGCCGCCGGCCCCCTGGCCGGGGGGCGAGAACATGGCGGCGTGGACCTGGTCGGCCAGGCTCGTCAGGGCCGCGTCGATAGCTTGGCCGAGCGCGGTCCGGGCGAACTCGGGGCCCGTCCAGGTGTAAGCGTTCCAGCGCCGCGCGTCCTCCAAGGCCGAATTGATTTCGATCCCCGCCCCGTCGGTGCGCAAGCTCGTGACACCCAGGGTTTCGGTGTCGACGAGATCGGCGAAGAGTTGGAGACTGCAGCTCAGGTCCGAACCTGTCTTCTCCGACGTGATGGCCAGGATCCCGCCCCGCACCAAGAACTTGGCTCCCTGCTGCTTGCCGATCGCCGCGAGATCGCCGAGGCTCGCGGCGGCAGGGTTCGGCACAACGTCCGCGCCGACGAACCTGGGCAACAGGTCTTTATAGGAGAGCGTCAACTTCTGTCTGAAGTCTCGGCCGATCCTGTCGAGCAGGTCGCCCGGCGCGGCGGCGTCGCTCTCGTCGTGAAAAGGCACGATGGTGACCGAAACGAGCTGTCCGGCGCAAGGCACGACCCCGGCGGTCAAGGCCCAGGCGAGCCCCAAGAACAGGCCGACGGTCCCGGCGCGCCTCGCAAAGGAGGACGTCGTTCGCGAGGAGATCCTCCGGGGCCGGCTCATTTCTCGCACCAGAGATAGGTCCTGGGGAATTTCAGGCCGAAGCTCGCGGGATCCTCCGGATTTCCGGTGACCGTGACGGTCATCGCCGTCGGCTCGTGGGTCCCGCCGATCTGGCCGAAGGTCCCGTTCTTGACCCGCACAACTTCTTTACGCGACGTGTTCACTTGCCAGAACGAGTTGCTGGGAGGGTTCCCGGGGAGGCCGGCCTTGATCCGGATATGGTAGAGGTAGGACCGCACTTCTTTGACCTCGAGATCGCGGCCATCCGAAATCTGGGTGGGATTCTCCCCGTAATCGACCTGCGCGTAGACGGCGACCTTGGCCTGGGACGTGTAGTAAGCGAGATAGGCGTTGGAGAATTGAAGGTTGAAGCTCACCGGCGCATCGGGCGGCGGGGTGACGTTGACGACCGGATTCAGCGTCTTGCGGTTGACGGGCAATGACCCGAACGTCGTGTTGGTCGCCTTTTCCACGATCTTGCGGGACGTGTTCACTTGCCAGAAAAACCCCGTCCAGGCGGCACGGCGGATCTGGATGAGGTAAGGCTGGAGCTGCTGCGTTTGCCAGTCGCCCTGTCCGGCGATCGTGCCTTCACTCTCGACGACGAGGTGGAATCTCCATGAAGCCCCGCCGGGTCGGCCGGCCGCTCCGAGCATGTCATCACCCGGAAATCCGAAAGTGGCCAGACCCACCCAGAGGACCAACAAGGATCCGACGCTCCCGGCAAGAATGAACGGCCATTGCTTTCTGGACACGGTTCACCTCCTTCTCGAGAATGACAGCCGTTTGATTCCTCTAACTAACCCCCAAGAGATTATTTTGGAAATGGAAGATCAGGAGTACCTGCCAATTCAATCACACATCTCGTGGCAGCCATATTGTCCGAACGAAATTGTTCGCCCTCCCCTAATCGATTATGCGGCTCAATCAGGCCGGCTATCAATCGAGTATCCACTTATGGACGGCTTTATTATCTTGTCGAAGGCCTTCAAGCTCGCCCAAGCGGTTCTGGGGGTCAAGCCAGACTTCCATACGATAAACTCCCCTATTCATGTCACGGTTATCGCTCCATGACGACACTTTAATCGTCCGCGGGTCGGGAAGCCGATACCATGCATGGGGATAAATTCCGCCAAATCCCCATTCTTCCTGATAGCAAACGATCTCTTGGGGTTCTTTGATGATCTTGACAAGAACGGTGTCTATGCTGATCGGAAGCCTTGTCCCATCGTTTCTCATCCAAACGTTGAATTGCAGGTACCGATATTCCTTGCCTTCCTTTAGATACCCTCCGGGCCAACCGATTCTCGGATTATTAATCTGACACTGGAGATCGACATCCTGGCTGTAGAGAGTGAAAGACGGAGGGCTCCATCCGTAGATCGTTCCGTCCAATGTGCTGACGCGAGCGCGCCAGACCCGCCAATCCCCGACGAAGTTCCGCGGGACGCGGAAAAGATAGGCCCCGGAATTGACCGTTCTCCCGGTTACCGGGTGCAGCTGGTACTGATTGGCGGCCACGTCGATCTTGACATCACCGGTGATGCCCGTGCCTTCCCAGGTGATCGAGTATTCTTTGCCGGCCTCCCAGACGTCGCCGTCTTTCGGAGAGGTGACGACGATCTTCCTCCCGGCCGTACTGCGCCCGCCGAATTTGAGATTGGACCCCTTTGCCGCCGCCTTAAAGGGCGGGAGGTTCTTGAGCTCGGCCTCGGAGACCTGGACGGGATTGACCTGCACCTTGACGACCTTGACCGCAGCGGCCTGGCTCTTTCCGGCCGCGGCCGCGGACGGAGCCGTTGTTTGGGGTGTCGCCTTCGACGCCGTCGCGCCCGCGGACGGGAACCGGCCGGTGGAAGCCGCGGCGCCAGGGGCTTGAGCCTGGCCCGCGCTTTGGGCCGTTCCCGCCGCCGCGCCGGCTTTTTCGTTGCCTTTCCGTCGGTCACCGAAGCGAAGCGCCTTGCTTCTGATGGCGACGATGCCTTCGCTCGTTCCCTTGACGGACCCGTCGACCGTCATGATCTGGACTTTATAGAGCCCTTCGGCAATATCGCCGGGAACGACGCAGTCATAGGAGCCGCTGTTCACGGTCTTCCCGACGACATCGACCGGTTTGACCCGCTTCGTCGCCTGAGACGCTTTGGCCCCCAGGGTCACCTGGGACGCCGACATGTCCTGGCGGACGAGAAGGATCCTGACCTCGCCTGGAACGCCCTGGCTTTCCCAGCGGATCGGGTACTTGTCGCCTTTTTCCCAGGTTTGACGCGAGCTCGGGGCAGTCACCTTGATGACCGCCGGCCCCGCCTGCGAAAAGGACGTCTGCTTGGAGATCTGCGTGCGTGCGCCGGACACGGTCACAAGACCGATAAGGGAAAAAGTCAAAATGCCTGCCATCGATGATCTGAAGGGCTTTTTCTTGATCATCAACGTCCCCTTTCGCAAGAGAATCGACGATCGTGCCTATCGGCCTTTCGCCGTCCTAGTGAACATGTCCTTGCGGTCCGCGGGGGTGGGGGCCGGGGCCAGCCGCATGAACAGGTGCTCCCCGGCTTTGAGCGTCACGGAGCCGCCCTTCGAATCGCCGACCACGACGGTTCCCCGGTCCACCCGGGCGTAATAATAGACGTCGCGCTCGCAGGCGACGAAATAGGCGTTTTCCGAGGCGGCCAGCTCCGCCTCGCCGGGTCTCATCTCGTTATAGACCGCTTCGATCGCCGCTTCCGTGACCGCTTCCTGGGGCGGATCGCCCACGGAGGCCAGGAAGATCCTATCGCCGGGGCCGTGGACGAACCGCCGGAGGTCCCCTCGAACGCCGTCCACCGCGTTGCTGGTCTTGATCTCAAAGTTCTCTCTCGGGGCCGGCCGGGAATAGATATAGCCGGCGTCCATGAGGATCTGCATGTTCGCTCTGGCTTCCCGGTCGGCCTGGGCCTGCTGGCAGATGTTCTGAGGCAGGGTCAGCGACGAATTACTCCCCAGGCGAATGACCGAATCGTCGGGGAGGACGATCTCGACCCGGCCCTTCTTCCCCGTGGTTACCGAGGCGCCCTCCAGCTCGGAGCCGGATATCGTCCGGGACGAGACCGGTTCGCCGTTGACCTTGAACTCTCCCTTGCCGACATTGATCACGGCCTGACAGGGATCCACGGACCGGGCCGATTCGGCGAGCCGCTGGCGGCTGGTGTTTCCCGGGGTAGCCGCCCCGAGCGATGCCCCCGAGCCGCCCTGTCCGCCTTCGCCGGAGCCGGCCTGGCTCGATCCGTCCGGAACGAAGTCAAAGGACGGGCCGTGGCCGGGCCACGAAAGGATCGGGCCGTTTTCGAGGAAGCCGCCGGATCCTGGTGTCGCGGGAGGACCTTCAGCCAGTCCGACCATGGCCGCCTGCCAGGCCATCTTAACGAACGCATAGGCATCGCTGCCGGGGCGAGCGTCCAGAGCGCCGCCGGCCGCGCCGATCGCGTCCTTCACGCCATCGCAGAGGCTCGCGATCTCCAGGCAGAGGGATTCCCGGTCGGAGGGCATGAAACCGGACGGGTCCTTCGCGATCTTCGACAAATGGGCCAGGTTGTCCTGAACGTCGCGGGCCTTGTCGACCCGGGCTTGGGCGTTCGGGAACGCCTGCGGGGCTTCCTTGGGGACGGCCGTGCCGCCGGCGAAACCCGCCAAGGTCCAGCCCGTCCCGGCCCAGCTCCCATCGACCTTCTGATCGAGGCGCCAGGGATGCACGCCGCTGAAGCGGACGGCCTTCAAGGCCTGGGCCTTCAGGGACCCTGCGGAAGCCGGCCTGGCCACGGCGGCTGTTGCGTATTCAAAAGCGATCCGGCTGCCGTTGTCGTCGGCAAGGGTCACGATCCGGCCGGCGGCATCCCGCTCGACCTTGAAGGGCCGCGGAACGTTGATCTCGATATCCGTTCGGGGGTAGCCATGGGGGAAATAACGGATGAAATAGCCGTCGGGATGGAAAGACCAGCGGCCGCCGGGAACCTCACGGCTCCCCTCCCCGGGGAGCGGCGTCCCGGTGAGAACGGCGGCTCTCTCCAGATCATCATAGCTCGCGTCGGCCTCGGTCGCAAGGTTCCTGATCCTGGATTCGGCCCTCAGGACCTCGCGGACCGGCCCGGCCAGCTTGGCCTCTTCCATGGCCTTCTCCAGGACGGCGTCCGGGACCGTGTCGAGGGACGCGCCGCTGAGGGCGGCCACCTCGGCGGGCGAGAGCAGCTTGGAGGCGGCGAGCTGCAGAGGCCGGGCCATTTTGGTGAGCTTGGTCCGGGCCAGGATGGCCCAGACCAGGGATTGGATGTCCCGTTGCGCCACGTCCATACGGACGACGGAGTTCTCCAGGATGTGGCGGATGATGCCGGCCCTCGTGCCCTTCAGCGGAGCGAAGAGGTAGCCGTCGCCCGTGGTCGGCGCATACGTTCCGGCGTGCAGGCAGTAGCTCGCGGCCGTGAACCTGAAGACCCCCGTCCGGACGAGCATAAAATCGTTGTTGCCGGCCCGCGGCAGAACGTTCATGGGCGCGGGTTCGGGCGGGTTGAAGTCGTCGAGGAAGGGGACCTCCGTGACGGCGTCCTTCAGGCTCGTGCTGATCGGCGGCTCGCCCTTGAGGAGGCTGTCGAGGCTGAATTTCTCGAGCTTCTGTTTGACCCGGCCGAGGCCGGGGATCTTCTGGGCCCAGACGAACCCGAGGGCCACGCCGGCCAAAAGGGACAAGGCGACAAAGACTGCGACAAACGGACGGTTGGATCTCATGGCACCCCTCTGTGGATCGATTATAGGGCCGGCGGTCGCGTCGAGTCAAGAAGGTGGGGGTCAACTTGACATCCTTCAATGAGTCGATTACGCTTCGTCTAAGCATCAGAGGGGATCATCATGGCGAGGAAGGCTCGTCGCGATCTTGATCCGAGGAAGCTTGGCAAAAGGAGGCCCTCATGAAAAAGGTCCTGATCGGGTTGGTTCTCGTTCTGGCCGTCATCGGAGCGATCGTCTTCATGATCCTCAACCGGACGCGAGACGGAGCTCGACCGGCGTCCGGAGTGATCGAGACGCCCGCGGAAGAACGGGCCGTGGCATCGGGGTCGGAGACGCCGGCCGTGCCCGCCGATGAGGACCTGGAGGCCCTGGCGAAGGCGACGATGCGGCTCCTGGCGCGGGCCATCAGCAGACAGGATTTCTCCGAGCTCTACGACGCAGCGGCCAAGATCTGGCAGGCCCAGATCACGCCGGAATCCTTGAAGGACTCCTTCAAGACCCTGATCGATCGGAACCTCGACCTGAGCTTCGTCGAAGGCCAATCGCCGACGTTCCGGGAAAAGCCGTCGATCGGCGAGCACGGCGAGTTGATCCTCAACGGCGCGTTCCCGGGCCTGTCGTCGCCTTTGAATTTCGTCTTCCGCTATGTCCGTCAGGACGCGGCCTGGAAGCTCGTCGGCGTCAATATCTCCTCGGATGAGACGCCCGGGGCCACAACGCCCGGCGCCGCCTCCGAGATCCCGCCCGGGGACCAGCTGGTGGAACTGGCCAATCGATCAATGCAGCTCCTCGCCCAGGCCGTCAGCCGCGACGACTTTTCCGAGCTCCACGCCTCGCTCGCGGAGCTGTGGCAACAGCAGATCACGATGGAGGCGTTGCGCGGACAGCTGGTTGAATTCATCGACAAGAAGATCTCGCTCGCCGTTACCGATGGCGTGGATCCCGTTTTTTCAGAAAAGCCTTACTTCGACGAGGACGGGCTGCTCGTGTTGAAGGGCCGATATCCGAGCCGGCCCTATGAGGTCGAGTTCGAATTCGATTTCTACAACGAAGGATCTCAATGGAAGCTGTTCGGCTTCAACGTCGTCACGAAGACGCCGGAATGACCCGATGGCGGACGAACGGATGGCCTTCAAGCCGATCGTGGTCCTGTCGTTGCTGGCGGGAATGGCCTGGGCCTGCGCGAGATCACCGGAGTCGCCGGGCCGAGCGCTCATGGACCGGATGCGCCAGCTCGCCCAGGCGCCGGCCCTGACCCTCGAGCTCGTTCACGACACGCTCGAAGTGTCCTTCAAGAAGGACGAAGAAGCAAGCCACGCGATGGTGACGTTCTATGCCGGCACGCCGCGGCCCGGCAGCCGATTCCGGGACCTGATCGAGCTCGTCGACTGCCGCGTTCCGACGGCGCAGAACACGGCGCTCGCGGAGCCGTTCGTCGTCGTCGAGCTTGGGGATGCCGGAGGGCCGCCGGCGGCAGGCCCAGGGCGGCCCGCCGGGCCTCTTTTGGCCTCCGACATCGAAGCCGGATTCGGTCTGCCGGGTTCTTTGTTGCCCGCGCCGCCCGAGGACCCCGATCACTCGGCCAGTTTCATCTACAAGATGGGACCGCGCGCGCTATGGGTGACCATGGACCGTCAACACCCGGACAAGGTCCGCCGCTTCTCTCTGCATCCCCTCGAGGACAACCGCAGGCCCTAGCGCCACCCCCTCGCTTCATCCCCGGGCCGAGGAGCGCCTCGGAGGCCTTGCGGCCGATCATCGTCCCGTTGTAATCCCCCCGGATTTTGCGTATGATGCCCGTTCAGGAGCGTTTCCGATGATCCTGGCGAGACCCGAGATCCTGCGCCGGATCCGCGACGGCGGGATCGTCATCGACCCCTACGACGAGAGCGCCGTCGGCCCCGCCTCGATCGATCTGACGCTGGAGGACAAGCTGCGCGTCTTCAACACCGACCAGCACATCACGCGGGCCGATATCGACTACCGGACCCTGGCCAAGCTCACGGACATCGCCGACGGCTATCTGCTGGAGCCGGGCGAGCTCGTCCTCGGGATCACGAAGGAGCGGATCACCCTCCCCGCGGACGTGTGCGGGTGGCTGAACTCGCGCTCTCGGTTCGCCCGGATCGGCCTCATGAGCCACATCGCGGCCCCGTTCCTGGCCCCGGGGATCTCGAACCGGCAGATCCTGGAGATCTTCAACGCCGGCCGGAACAAGATCAAGTTGACGTCGGGCATGAGGATCTGCCACCTCGTCCTTCAGGAGTGCAAGGGCGAGGCGGTCTACGCGGGGGCCTGGAAGGACCAGGAGCTCTAAGAACGGGCCGCGCCGTCAGATCGCCAGCTTGGCGATGAGCCCGCCTTCGCCGCGCAAGTCACCTCATCACGGGGCCGAGGAGCGCCTCGAAGGCCTTGCGGTCGATCTTTTTCCGGAGGGCCAGGACCTCGGCCCGGTTGGGACCGGTGATCTCGAGCGTGATGCTCTTGACGGGGGCCAGGTTACCGGCGGGTTTCCCGACCCTGAGGGTCTCCTCTTCCTTGCACGTCCGCGGACCGAAGACCATCCTTAAGCATGTCCCCTCGCTGTACATGTAGGAGAGGAACGTCGGGGTCTTTTCGATATCCGTCGCCTCGGATTCGGTGACGTCGGCGCAGTTGCCGTTGTCGTCGACGTTGACGAGAAAGGCGTGGGGCAGAAGCTTGGCCAGGACCTCGACGCGGTTGCCGAAAGCGGCCTGCATTTGCTGGATCGCGGCCAGGGGATCGTTGGCGTCCTTCGCTTTCGCCTCGGCCTTGGCCACACCGTCATAGATATGATGGACGTCGCTGCGCTCGGTGAACGCCCCGCCGCTCCACGATCCGGAGATCATCGGGGCGCCGGCCTCGAGCTCGGCCACGAACGACATGGTGAAGGCGGTCCCGATATCCGGAGGAGGAGCGAATCGGGCCGGGTCCGGGACGGGCATGATCGCCTGGAGGGCCAGCAGCCGGGCCTTCAGGGCGTTGATCTCGGCCGCGGTCAGCAGGCGGCAGTCCGGGCCGTTCTCTGCGCAAGGATCCACCTGGGCGAAAGCCGGGCTCGCCAGGGCCAGGACAACGATCGCGCCGTTCAACACGGTCATCATCTTCGATGCGCGCGCATGGATCATCGCCGCCTCCTTAGGATCAGGATTCCACCCTTCTTGGAAAGATGATAGCTCGTCGGGAGGCCGGATGTCAACGAACCCTCGGCGCGCCTTCAGAAGCCGAGCTCGAGCCGGGCGATGAGCCCGTTCCGGCCGACGGCCCAGGCGGTCTTTCCTTTCTTGGCGAAAGAGAGCGCATGGAATCCCGCCGGGCCGGCGATGGGTGCCCAGGTCCGGCCCAGATCGGTGGACAAGTCCGAGCCGGAGGGCCCGACCGCGACCGCGAGGGGCGGTTTCGCTCCGGGGACAAAGGCCACTGCCTCCCTGAAACCGCCGGGACGACGTTCCGCGACGGCGATCCAGGTCCGGCCGCCGTCGGTGGAGGTCGCCGCGTTGCCCGAAGACGCGGCTTCGGCCCGATAATCGCCGCCGACCACTATGCCCCTCCGTTCGTTGAGGAAGGCGACGCCGAAGCCTCCGGCCGAGGCGAGGCCCTCTAAAAGGGCCGACGGGAACGCCTCCCAATGGGCCCCACGGTCCTCCGACCTCCAGACGCGCGAGACCGAGCCGCCCGTCGTGAGCCAAACGCGGTCCTGGCCGAGAACGGCCAGGCTCGTTCCGGACGCGGCGAAGGCCGCCTCCCCTTCCGCCGCGGCCGGCCGCGAATCGAGGGGCGACGGGGTCCAGGTCTCCCCGCCGTCCGTCGTGGCGATGAGGAAGAAACGGCCGGCCATGGGATCGCCGACCGCGACCCCGTTCCTGTCGTCGAAGAACGCGAAGCCGTCGAGGAAGATCCCCGGCGAGTCGTCGAAGAAGGTCCGCGCCCAGGTCTTTCCGCCGTCTTTCGTCCGGTAGATCCTGGCCGGCCGGGCGATGGCCATGACGACCGCGTCATCGGCGCTGAAGGCCTCGATGTCGCGGAAGTCGGTCGCCGCTTCACCGGGAACGGGCATGAGGGTCCAGGTCGCTCCGCCGTCGAGCGTCCTGAGGACCGTCCCCTTGGAACCGCTGGCCCAGGCGATCCGGTCGTCGACGGCCGAAACGCCGCGCAGGCTCGCGTCGACCCCGCTCGTTTGGACGGTCCAGGCCGGGGCCGGAGGAGCGGACGGAGCCTGCCGCAAGCAGGCGAGAGAAGCCAGGATTAGAGATCCCGCCGCCATGACGAGGCTCCAATTCTTCACGAGCGAATGTCGTCGCGACATGAACCCGACTCCCTCTTTCGGGCTCCATGATATCGGCAGCCTCCGTGGGCGTCAAGGAACGTGTGAGCGCACTTCAATCTAGGCCGGATCTAACTATAGTTAACTTTATCTTGACTAATTCAACTCATTAGCCTATTATGAAGTGGTCATGAAAGATGAAAAGACCGTGTTGGCCGTGAAGATCGATCCGGCCGTCGCCGAGAGGGTCAAACATTTTTGCCGCGAGCGGGGGCTCAAATACGGCTTTTTCGTCGAAAAGGCCGTCCTCGAAAAACTCTCTCTGGAAGAGCTCAAGGAGGACCTGGTCGACCTGAAGAACCTGCGTCCCCTCGAGGGCAAGGCCCTCGGCCTCGATGAATACGTGAAGAAGCGCCGTGTATGAGATCCTGCTCCTCCCCCCGGCCCAGAAGGATCTCGACAGGTTGGAGACCCAGACCTTCGCCCGGGTCATCAGGAAGATCCGCGCCCTGCGGGAGGACACCCGGCCGCCCGGCTCTCTCAAGCTGACGGATGAGGACGGCTATCGGGTTCGGGCGGGCGATCATCGCATCCTGTATCGGATCGACGACGCGGGCAGGCGCGTTTTTATCTACCGGATCAAACACCGCATGGACGCCTATTCCTGAGTGATGAAGTTCTATTTCGTCCGGGCGCTCTTCCGGGCCGTGAGATCGCCGAGATAGGCCCGGCCCCCGCGGAAGTTGTTCCGGAAATAACGGCTCTCGAGCGATTCGCGGCGGACCTTTTTGCCCGTGCCGGGGGCGTGGACGAAGGCGTCGCCGCCGACATAGATGCCGACGTGGGACCGCTCGCCGCCGGGCGTCGACGAGAAGAAGACAAGGTCGCCTTTTTCCAGACGGTCCTTGGCGACATCCATCCCGGCCCGATACTGGTCGGCGACGGAGCGGGGCAGGTCGAGGCCGTTCAGCTGATAGACCGCCCGCACGAGACCGCTGCAGTCGAAGCCGCCGCGCGCCGTCGTCCCGCCCCAGGCGTAGTCCGAGCCGATGAAACTCTCGGCCGCGTCGACCAGCCTGTCCCGGATCGACCGGCCCGGGCGGCCCGGGACCAGAACGGCGTGCTCGCCGGGCGCGATGACGAAATAATCCCTTATCAGCGCTCCCTTGACGAGCCGGCGAGCCTCGCGGTCGGCCGAGGCCTTGGACGGGAAGTCCCCGAAGCGGACCTTGTAGAGGCCCGCCCCGTTCGGGAAATAGAAGGCGTCCAGGCCCAAGGCGGCCAAGGACTCGACCAGCTTTTGGGCGTTGGCCTCGACCGAGAAGGCGCCGACCTGGACGGAGTAACCCAACCGCGTTGCGGTCGTCGAGGCTGCGGCGGGAGCCGGCGCGGGCGCCGGCCGAGAAGTCGCCGCTTCGGGCGCGGGACGGACCGGGGGATCGGGAGCGGGGACGGTACGGACGGCGGCCCGGCAGCCGATTAGGCCGATGAGGACAAAGGCGAGAAAGCCGACATCGCCTCTCACCCGGGGTGCTTTCATGTCCAATTCCTTCACATATTTTGTCGGGCGACATGCCCAATAATGAAACCTTTCAGAGGCTTATAACGCGGATCCTCTTGACAGGGCCGGCCTCCATACCTTACAAATCGCTTATGATCATGACATCCAGACAACGGTCGTTCGCAGCGGTCGTTTCCGCCTTCCTTCTCTTCGCCGTCTCCGGCTGCGTCAGCACTGAGAAGCGCTACCAGAAGGGCCAGAAGCTCGAAAGCCAGGGCCGGCTCGAGGAGGCGGCCCAACGCTACATCACCGTGTTGAGCAAGGAGCCCGGCCGGGAGGACGCCCGGCAGCGCCTCGCCGACATGGGCCCGCGCATGATCGAAGACTACCTGGACCGGGCCAAGGCGGACGAAGCGGACGGCCTGTATGAAGGCGCCGTCGCCTCGATCCTCCGCATCGACGGTCTGAGGGCCCGGACGGAGCAGGTGGGCGTCATCCTTCCCGTGCCCGACAACTATGCGCGTTTTCGTCTGGACATGGTCGACGCCGCCGTCACGTCGCTCTCCCGGCAGGGAGAAGAGCTCGAGAGCGCGGCGAACTGGCCCGGCGCGCTGCAGAAATACGAACAGATGGTGCCGTACCCGCTGGCTTCGGAGCAACGGCTGCGTCTGGACGAGGCCCGGGCCCGGGTCCATCTCCGCTGGGCCGGACAGGACATGGAGCACGCGTCCTTCCGGTCGGCCTACACCCACGCCCAGAGCGCTCTGGACATCTATGGCCCCGACAGCCCGGCCGGGGCCGAAGGCCGGGCCATTCAGAAAGCCGCGCTGGACGCCGGGACCAGGACCGTCGCCGTCCTCCCCTTCTGGGCCGAGCCGCGGGCGGCGGACCGGGCGCCGCGGGGGATGGAAGACCGCCTCTACGACGCGCTTCTCTACGAGCACATGGACAAGCCGCCTCTCTTCGTCGGCCCGATCGACCGCGGCGAGATCTTCCGCGAGATGACCCGGCTGCGGGTCCGGAGCGGCGCGATCCCGCTTCAAACGGCAGCTTTGGTCGGCCAAGCCTTGCGGGCCGACTTCGTCGTCGTCGGCTGGCTCGAGTCCTACGTCGAAGAAGACGGCGTCCCCGAAGAGACCCTGCGCAAGGTCCCTCTCCGCAGGGACCGGACGAAATTGGAGGGCTACACCGAAAAGAAGTACACGGCCAAGCTGACCGGAGAGGCGATCTTCCAGGTCGTCGATCCCGCCACGCGAAAGGTCGTCGAGGAGCAGACCGTCTCGGCCTCGGTCTCCGCCCCTTTCCGGCGGGCCTATTACGAGGGGGATTACACGACGCTCGACCTCAGCCGGGACGAACGGGCCCTCTTCGACAAGGAAGCCTGGCTCAGAGCCGATGAGGAGCTCCAGGCGAAGCTGGCCGGCCAGCTGGCCGCGAAGATCGGCGCCGACATCTTCGACCGGGTCCTGCGCTACGTCCGGTAGCGCGGTTCAGGCTTCGATCTCCTCGAACATCCCGGTCTTGCGGTTCTTGCGGACCTTGTCCCAGGGCAGGGCCCGCCCGTTCATGGCCACGTAGACGCCGTGCGGCAGGACCTGGACGAAGGCCAGGGCCGCACCGAGGTTGAACAGCCCGTCGGACGAGCCGAACTTGTAGGGCACCATCGCGCCGGTCAGGACGACCGTCTTGTCCTTGACCGCCGGCCCGAGGACCCGGGCCGTGATCTCCATCTTGTCGGTGCCGTGGGTGATGACGATCCACTCGCGAGGGCAGCTGCGGCAATGCTCGAGGATGCTCGTCCGGTCGGCGTCGGTCATCTCGAGGGAATCGACCATCATCAGGGTCCGGACCTCGACCTTGAGCCCCGACCGCCCCAGCCGGAGCATCTCGGGGACATGAGTGTCCTGGAAGAAGAGGTTGCCGGCCAGCTCGTCGTAGGCCTTGTCGAACGTCCCGCCCGTGACCAGGATGCGAATGGTGTCCATGGGTCCGCCTAGCGCGTCCGGATGACGCGGATGCCGTAGACCGTGGCCGTCTCCCGGCCGCCGATCCCCTCGAACCGGACCGTGACCTTCGACTTCCCCGTGACGGCGTCGGCCGGGATGGGGTAGGCGACGTCGAAGAAGCCCTCTTGTTCCTGGGGACTGCGCCGCGGGATGCGTTCCTCCCCGACCTTCCGGCCGTCGACGAGGACGGCGAAGGCGCGCTCGGCCTGTTCGTCGCGGTTGTACGTCACGACCAGGCCGAGCGGCGCCGACGGATCGACGGCGAGGTCGAACGAGAACCAGTCCGACGCCCGGCGGCCGTAGCGGCCCCGGCGCTGGATGGGCGAGGTCTTGCCGCCCTGCATGTTGAAGTCGCGCTCGGCCTGCATCTGGCCCGGCTGGACGAAGGCCACCGTCGCCGCTTCGAGCTTCCGCTTGGCCTCTTCGGCCGCTTTCAGGGCCGCGGCCCGGGCCTCCCATTTCTCCGGGGTCAGGATGTCCCAATAGACCGTATAGACCCGCCGCTGCAGGCGATAGAACGGGACGAGATCGACGTCGGCGTCGCGACCCGCGCCCGCGGTCCGGAAGACGCCCGGCCGGCCTTCGACCGGTTTGATCCATTCGGCCGGGCGCCCGGCCGCGGGGGTCACGAAGACGGGCGTCACGGGCCACTGCGGCGCCGCCTTGGCCGCCGGAGCGCCCGCCGCTCCGCCCTCGCCCCTCGGTCTCCTCTCGGGGATAGTGCCCAAGTCGCCGGCGAGGACAAGCGGCCCCCACATGATGGCCGCCCGGTCGGGATTGTCGGGCAGGGGCTCGAGCCGGAGCGATTTGGGCAGGACCAGAGAGATCTTGTCGCCGTTCTTCCATTTCCGGTCGAGGCGGACGTAAGAGTCTGCCTGTCCCGGATCCTTGATGGCCTTGCCGTTGACCTTGACCACAAAGCCGTCGCCCGCCCAGTACGGGCGGCGCAGCGCGACGGTGAAGCGCCGCGGCTTCCTCACCTCGAGCGCGAGCCCGGCCGTCTCCCCTTCCGGAAAGCTCGTGGTCATGGTCAGGCGGACGCCGGCCGCCGCCCAATCCGCCGTCGACGGCGCGTAGATGTTGACCCAGAGCGTGTCCCCGGACCCATAATAGATCCCGTACGCGTGGAGGGCGTGGCTCTCCATCCCCGACCCGACGCAACAGGTGAAATCTTCCTGCATGTCCTGGTACTCGCGGGCGACGCTCTGGCCGACCGGGACCATGTAGCACGTCGCGCCGTCGGCGGGGTCCATCGAGCCCAGGATGTGGTTGAAGAGGGCCCGCTCGTGGAAGTCGGCGTAACGGATCTCCGGGTCGAGCGCGAACAGGGCCCGCGACATCTTGATCATGTTGTAGACGTTGCAGGTCTCGGCCGTCCGCCCTTCGATCATGTCGTTGAGCTTGTCGGGCTCGCCGAAGTACTCGTTCCGGCCGTGGCCGCCCGTGGCGAAGCTGTGATGGAGGGCCACACGCTCCCAAAAGAAGGTCGCCGCGGCGCCGTCGGCGGGTTTCCCGGTCGCCTCGTAGCGGGCCAGCACGCCGAGCATCTTCGGGACCTGGGTGTTGCCGTGCTTGCCCCGGAGGATGTCCTCGCCGCGGGCGAACGGCTCGACGAAGGCCCGGTGGTCGAACTTGTCGGCCAGACGGAGCCAGCGCGCGTCGCCGGTGTCGAGGTAAAGGTCGACCAGGACCTCGTTCATGCCGCCGAACTCGGTGCCCAGCATCTTCTGGATTTGGGCGTCGTCGAGCTTGGCCAGGACGCTTTCGGCCCAGGCCGCGAACTTCGTCTCGACCTCGAGGGCCTCGCGGCTCCCCGCGAACCGGTAGGCATCGCGGAGGCCGGCGAAGATCTTGTGCTGGACGTACCAGGGCGACCACATGCCGTTGAGATCGAACCCGGCCGAGCGGATGTCCCCGGCGGCGACCTGGCCGTAGAGGACTTTTCCGGGCGTCTTGGCCCGGTCGGTCTGGGCGCCGATGTAGCCGTCGCCGTGCTTCGCCTGGACGGCCTTGAGCTCGGCCACGAGATAGTCGGCCCGCTCCTTGAACCGCGGGTCGCCCGTCGCGGCGAACATCAGGCTGACACCGGAGAGGTAATGCCCGGCGATGTGCCCCGTCAACTGGCGGTCGTCGCCGTCCCAGCCGCCGTAGCCCTCGGCCTTGGGCTCGAGGCCGGCGGCCTTGCGGAGAAAGGCCATCATCCGGTCCGGGGAGAGCGAGAGCAGGTAGGCGGCGTCGCGGTCCTGGGCCTCTTTGAGCGGACCGCCGGTCAGGCGGACGGCGCTCAGGGGCAAGGGGCGGGCCTTCGGCTCGATCGCGGGCTTCGCCGGCCCGGACGCGGCCTCGATGAAGGGGATGGCCAGGAGAACGATGGTCGCGATGACAGCGGGGGCTCGTAATACGGCTTTCATGATCACCTCACGGGTCCGATAAGGTTGACCGGCTATCGATTATATCGAAAAAGCCTTCCGAATCCAGAGGCATCTCCATGCTCATGGCCGCGTTGAGGGATCTTCGCCCGCCGGTGGCTCATACAGCGTCGCCGAGGCCCCGGGGGCCCTCTTGCGGCATCCTTGTCAGACGGCCCCGGATAGACTAATCTGGGGAGGAGCGACCGTCCCATGAACAGGCTCGAGCCATCCTTGCCGCGGCTGCTGACGGCCCTCGTTCCGGCCGTTCTCCTGGCCTGCGCCGCCTGCGCCGGGGATGCCCCCAAGCCGGAAAAGCGGCTCAATGTCCTGCTGATCACGATCGACACCCTGAGGGCCAATCGGGTGGGCGGGTACGGCGGCCCGGCGGTTCCAACGCCGAACATCGACCGCCTGGCCCGGCGCGGGACCCTGTTCCTCAGGGCCTTCGCCCATACGCCGCAGACCCTGCCGTCGCACGCCAGCATCCTCACCGGGACGACCCCGCTCGCCCACGGCGTCCACGACAACATCGATTTCGTGGTCGGGCCGGAGAACGTCACGCTCGCCGAAGAGTTGAAGGCCCGGGGATACGCGACCGCAGCCTTCGTCTCGGCCAGCCCGCTCGATTCCCGGTTCGGGCTCGACCAGGGCTTCGACGTCTACGACGACACGTTCAGGAACCCCGGGGCCCCGAAGATCTCGCCGGCCGAGCAGAAGGCCGAGACGACCGTCGAAAAAGCCCTGGCCTGGCTCGGTTCCGCCGGCGGCGGACCGTGGTTCCTCTGGATCCACCTCTGGGACCCGCACGCCGAATACGCGCCGCCGGAGCCGTTCGCGACCGAGTACCGCGACCGTCCCTACGACGGAGAGGTCGCCTACACCGACTTCGCGCTGGGGCCTCTCCTCCAAGCCCTCGAAACGAGCGGGGCGGCGGCGCGGACGCTGACCGTCCTGACCGCCGATCACGGCGAAGGGCTCGGCGACCATGGGGAAAAGACCCACGGCTACTTGGCGCACAACGCCACGCTCTGGGTGCCTCTCGTCATCTCCGCCCCCAAGCTCGGGCCGTTCCGGTCGGAGGCCGCAGTCTCCCAAAGCGACATCATGCCGACCCTCCTCGATCTGCTGGGCGTTCCGGCCCCGGCGGCGACCCAGGGACGGTCCCTCCGGCCGGCCCTGGCCGGCAAGTCTCTCACCGCCCGTCCCATCTACATCGAGAGCCTCAGCCCCTATTACGAGATGGGTTGGGCGCCCATGCAGGGCTTCATCGCCGCGAACGAGAAGTTCGTCCGGGCCCCCCTTCCGGAGCTTTACGACCTGGCCCAGGACTTCGGGGAAGAGAAGAACCTGGCCCCGACGGCCGGCCTGGCCGCCCGCGGGACCGAGCTCGACCGTCTCATTGCCGGCCTGACCCCGGCCGCGCCGCCGAACGCGCGGGCCAGGACCAGTCCCGAGCTGAAGGAGAAGCTGGCCAGCCTGGGCCACGTCGCCCGCGCCGGCGCGAGCCCGAAGACCGCGTTCACCGCCGACGACGACCCGAAGACGCTCCTGCCCCTGCTCAACCGGATCGCGGAGGCCTACGACCTCAAGGCCCAGGGGAAGGAAGACGAGGCCGTCCGGCGCCTGGAGGCGATCGTCCGGGAGCCGAAGACCCTTGACGCCGCCTACGTCCATCTGGCCGATCTCTATATGGCTTCGGGGAACCGGGACCGGGCCCTGGACGCGCTCGCCGCCGGATGGCGCCGTTTTCCCGGAAGCTACGACATCCTGTCGAGCTACGTCGCGGCGCTCGTGTCCGCGGAGAAGTGGCCGGACGTCATCCGGGTCGTCGACGAAGCGCCGGGCCTGCCCCAGTTCGAGAACGACGGCACCGTCTGGTTCTTCCAGGGCTGGGCCTATCAGAAGACGGGGGACGTCCCGCGGGCCATCGCCGCCCTCGAAAAGGCCGTCGCCGCGGACGACGAGTATTTCGCCGCTCTCTACAACCTCGGGTCCGCCCGTCTCGGCCGCTATTTCCGGACGGTCGACCCGGCCGACCGCGACCGGGCCATCGCCGTGCTGGAGCTGGCGACGGCCCTCGAGCCCAAGAACGCCGAGGCGCTCACGCTGTTCGCCCGGGCCCTGCTCGAATCGGAACAGGCCGACCGGGCCATCGAGCTGCTGCAGAAGGCCCGCGCCCTCGCGCCGGACCTGGTGAACGTCGAGTATCAGCTCGGCCTGGCCTACCTCCAAAAGAGGGACTTCGGGAACGCTTATGCCCACCTCGTCGCTTTCAAGGAGCGGGTCTACGGGACGCTCACGGCGACGGAGAAGGCCGGCCTCGACGCCCTGATCCAAAAGGTCCTGACCGCCAAGCGTTGAGCCTTTCCTCCCAAATGCGCCGGTATTCGAGCGGGTGGAACCGCTTCAGGTCCGCCCCGGAGATCCGGCCGTCGAGCCAGACCCGGCTCATCGGAAAGACCCCCGGCTTGAGGTGAACGGTGTACATGTGCCAAACGAGGATGGCCAAGACGGCCAGGATGGCCTCGTAGCCATGGACGACGACGAAGGCCTGGTGGAGGGCTAACGGGAAGAGCCGCAGCGAGAGCCCCGAGGCCCACATGAAGAACCCGGTGAAGATCATAACGCCCGCTCCCAGGATGAACGCCCAGTAATCGAGCTTTGCGGCCACGTCGAAGCGACCGGGTCCCGGCCGGGGCGCGCGGCGGAAATGGGCCAGAACGTCCCGGAAGTCCTGACGGCCGGGCTTTTTCTCCCGGAGGTTCCGCCGCCCCCTCTCCGTAAGAAGGACATAGAGGACGTGCCAAACGAGGTCCCCGATGAGAATGAGCGCGGCGGAGCGATGAAGGACGCCGCGCCAGGCCGCACTGCCGCCCCGTCCGAAAAGAGCCATCAGGCCGGTCACGGCCAGGACCGCGAACGAGGCCGCGAGCAGGAGGTGCTGCCAGCGCTCCGTCCGGGTCATCCGGACGAAGATCTCATCGTCGCGAATGAAGACCGTCGGCTCCGGCGCGTTCACCGCTCTCTCCGCGCGCCCAGGAGGTCGACCGAGACATAGGCGAGAAAAAAGGTGGTCATGACGCCGATGAAGATCAGATAAAGGGCCCCGACGACGCGGGCCGGCGAGGGCCGCCCGGCCGCCGCGACATCGTGGACCCGGCCCCGGGAATAGTTCGCTCCGGCTCGCGGATGGCATTTCGCGCAGGTCGCCGGCCGGCGGGCCGCGCTCAGGACGGAAGACTCGTCCGCCAAGGCCATGATATCGTGATAGCCGTGGCAGTCCTTGCAGCCGACGGGACTCTTGGCGAGCCGCGGGCTGGCCAGGCGATGGACGCCGACGAGCGAGCCCCGGGCCTCGTCCCCGTGGCAGGCGGCGCAGACCGCGGGCTGGAGCTTCGGGGGGTGGGGGAAGTCCTCGACCCCGGCGAGATCGGCGTGGCAGCCGGTGCAGCCGACGCCGGCCTGGCCGTGGACGGACCGGGAAAAGGCGCCCAGATCCTCGTCGGCGTGACAGGCGAGGCAGTCGGCCTCGACGCGCCCCGGCGGGGAGGACGGAGAGGCCGGCACGGACGTCAGCCCGATGATCACCGCGACGGCCAGGGCTTTCATCCCCCCTATCCTATCCGGGGCGAGGGATCTGTCAACCCGGCTCCCGGCCTAAGGGCCCCAGGGAAGAAAGCCCCCCTCGCGCCGTCTAAACTCGTGGAAAGAAAGATCGGGTCTCGCGACGCCTGCACAGGACGTTCGGATCCGACTTCAAGGAGATCCGATATGAAAAAGCCGGCTTCGATCCCGGCGTTCCTTATCTTGGCCGCGCTCCTCGCCCTGCCTGTCGAGGCGGCGGCTGCGCCTCAAGCACGCCTCAACGTCCTGCTCGTCACGGTCGACACCCTGCGGGCCGACCGGGTCGGCATCTACGGCAACTCCCCCGTTTCGACCCCGGCCATCGACAAGCTGGCCAAGCGCGGAACGGTCTTCACCCGGGCCTTCGCCCACGCGCCCCTGACCCTCCCCTCCCACGCCAGCATCCTCACCGGGACGACCCCGCTCGCCCACGGCGTCCACGACAACATCGATTTCATGGTCAGCCCGGAGAACGTCACGCTGGCCGAGCGCCTGAAGGCGCAGGGCTACAGAACGGCCGCGTTCGTCTCGGCGAGCCCGCTCGATTCCCGGTTCGGCCTCGACCAGGGCTTCGACGTCTACGACGACACGTTCATGGCCCCCGGGACGCCGAAAACATCACCCGCCGAGCAGAAGGCCGAAACGACGGTCGCGAAGGCCCTGAAATGGCTGGAGACGGCCGGCGACGGGCCCTGGTTCCTCTGGATCCACGTGTACGATCCGCACTCGGACTACGCTCCCCCGGAGCCCTATCGGTCGAGGTACAAAGCCGATCCCTACGACGGCGAGGTCGCTTACACCGACTTCGCCCTGGGACGCCTGTTCCGGACGCTCGACGAGAAAGGGACGTCCGCGCGGACGGTTGTCGTGCTGACGGCCGACCACGGCGAAGGCCTCGGCGATCACGGCGAGCGGACCCACGGCTTTCTCACCTACAATCCGACGCTCCGCGTGCCGCTCGTCATCGCCGCGCCGGGCTTCGGTCCCGCCCGGTCGGCGGACCCGGTGGGCCACAGCGACATCGTGCCGACGGTCCTCGACCTTCTGGACCTCTCGGCCCCGGCCGGGCTGCAGGGCCGGTCGGTCCGGGCGGCCCTCTCCGGCAAGTCCCTTCAGGCCCGGAAGATCTACTTCGAATGCCTCAGCCCCTTTTACGAGATGGGCTGGGCTCCCCTGCAGGGCTACATCGAGGGCGACAGGAAGTATGTCGATTCTCCTTTGCCCGAGGTCTATGACCTGGCCTCGGACTCCGGCGAGAAGAGGAACCTGGCCTCGACCGCCTTCCGGACCGGCTGCGGACCGGCCCTGGAGCACCTCATCGCCGGCCTGACGCCGGCGGCCCCCGTGGAGTCGCGGACCAAGACCGGCGCCGAGCTCAAGGAGAAGCTCGAGAGCCTGGGCTACCTCTCGTCCGCGGGCGGCAACAAGAAGACCACGTTCACCGTCGACGACGATCCCAAGACGCTCCTGCCCCTGTTCAACAGGATCATGGACGCCTACAACCTCAAGTCCCGGGGACGGCACAGCGAGGCCGTCCGGGAGCTTCAGAGCTTGATCCAAGAACAGAGGACCCTGGACGCCGCCTATGTCAACCTGGCCGGACTTTACCTGGACTCGAAGGACCGGGTCAAGGCCCTGGAAGTCCTCGCGGCCGGATGGCGCCGTTTCCCTTCGAGCTACGACCTGCTCACGAGCTACGTCGCCAACCTCGTCGCGGCGGAGAGATGGCGGGACGTCGTCCGGGTCGTGGACGAGGCGCCGGGCCTGCCGCAGATGGAACACGACGGCGAGGTCTGGTTCTGCGAGGGCCTGGCCTTCCTGAAGCTCAAGGACACGCGCCGGGCGGCCGCCTCTTTCGAGAGAGCCGTCTCCGCGGACGGCGAATACCTGGCCGCCCTGTACAACGCGGCCGCCGCGCACCTCTCGCTCTTCCTGGAGACGAAGGACCAGGGGGAATGCGCCGAGGCCATCCCGCTCTTCCTGCGGGTCCTCGCTCTCGATCCCAACAACGCCGGAGCGCACGCCCTCCTCGGCCGGGCCTATCTCGAATCGGGCCAGACCGACCGGGCCGTCACGGCGCTCGAGACCGCGCGGAGCCTCAAGCCCGACCTCGCGAGCGTCGAATACCAGCTCGGCCAGGCCTTCCTCGCGAAACGGGACTACGAGCGGGCCCAGGCCCATCTCCTGGCCTACAAGGAACGCGCCTACCAGAGCCTCTCGCCCACGGAGAAGGCGAGCCTGGACGCTGCGATCCAGGAGTGCCTGGCGGCGAACCACTGACCCCGCCCGGCCGCGGCTTCCGTTTGACAATCCCCGTCTTCCCGCGTACTTTTATCGCGGGCAGCTTCGGCGGAGGACGACGATCTTGCGCGTCAAACGGATCCTTGCGGGAGCGGGAGGGTTCCTCCTTCTCCTAACGGCGGCCGTCGCCGTCCGCTCCGCCGCGACTCAGCAAACCACCGAACCGCCCAAGCCCCCGGCCCAGACCGCTCAAGACCAGGCGCCTTTTCCGATCATCAAGCCGGAGCGGTACGACGCTTATCGGATCCACCCCCGGTTGGCCAGACGGACCCGGCTCGTGCTCCTGGGCACCGGGACTCCTATCCCCCAGCCGGAGAGCTTCGGCCCCGGGAGCGTCCTCGTCGTCGATGAAAGGCCCTATTTGGTCGATTTCGGCGTGGGCGTCGTCCGCCGGGTCCAGGCCGTCCAGAAAGCCGGGATATCGGGGCTGACGACCGCCCGCCTGAGCCTGGGCTTCTGCACGCACCTCCATTCCGACCACACGTTGGGCCTCCCCGACCTGATCACCACTCCCTGGATGACCGGCCGGGCCGAACCCCTGGTCCTTTACGGCCCAGAAGGCCTGAGCGACATGGTCGGCCACATCCAAAAAGCCTACGAGCTGAGCTACAAGCACACCCAGGCCCTGCCGGTGAGCCCGAACCCCCGCGGGCTCGAGGTCGAAGTCCGCCCGATGCGGTCGGGTGTCGTCTACAAGGACGAAAGGGTCACGGTCCGGGCCTTCCCGGTCAACCACGGCAGCTGGTCCGAGGCGTATGGCTTCCGCTTCGATACCCCCGACTTGAAGGTCGTGTGGTCCGGGGACACCGCCCCCTCGGACAGGCTGGTCGAAGAGGCCCGAGGCTGCGATGTCCTCATCCACGAGGTGTATTGCGAGAAGAACTTCGCCTACCTCGACCCGGCCACACGCGACTACTACAAGGCCTTCCACACCTCGACCTCCGAGCTGGCGAAGATCGCCGAGGCCGTGAAGCCCCGTCTCCTCATCCTCGTCCACGAGATGCACTTCGCGAGCGGCCCCGCGGACATGCTCAAGGAGATCCGGAAGGGCTACAAGGGCAAGGTCATCTACGGCCGCGACCTGGACATCTTCTGACCTCGGCGGCCCGCCGAACCCGGCGGGCCGGAAGCGGCATGAATTCCAGGGCGTCCCATCGCTCGTACTTGTGGCCTTCTTTTCGGTTGAACTTCCGGCCGGGCCGGGTTAACTTATAGCGGCCCGCTATCCCCTAGCCGACTGGAGAGCCGGATGGAACATCAGACCCAGATCCTGATCGTCATGATCGCTTACCTGGTGTTGCTCATCTCCTGGGGGCTCTATCAGGGCCGCAAGGTCAAGACCGACGCCGACTACGCCATCGCCGGGCGGAACCTCCCCGGTTGGGCCGCCGCCCTGTCCGAGCGCGCGACGGGAGAATCGTCCTGGGCCCTCCTGGGCCTGCCCGGCTTCGCCTACGCCTCCGGGCTGACCAGCATCTGGACGGCCGTGGGCTGCGTCGCCGGCATCCTGACCGTCTGGGCCACCGTCGCCTGGAGGCTGAGGGACGAGGCCGAAAAGTACCAGGTCACGACCTTCAGCGACTACATCGCCAAGCGCCACGGCGAGGTGGGACACTGGATCCGCATCGTCGGCAGCGCGACCATCATCTTCTTCTTTTTCTTTTACGTCGGCGCCCAGTTCCTCGGGGGCGGCAAGACGCTCTTCACCATGTTCCATCTCGATCCCCGGATCGGCATGCTCATCACGGCGGTCATCATCGTCCCCTACACGGTCTACGGCGGGTTCCGGAGCGTCGTCTACACCGACGTCGTCCAGGCGCTGGTGATGATCGCGACGCTCGTCGTCGGGCCCGTCGTCGGCCTCATCGCCATCGGCCGGATGCCGGACGTCTTCGCCCGGTCCATTCCGGAGGCCCTGGCCAAGGCCGGTCCCCAGTATTTCACGCTGACGGGGGCCCTGTCGGGGTTCGCGGCCGGCGCCGCCATCATGGGCGGGCTGTCCTGGTTCTTCGGCTATCTCGGCGGCCAGCCCCAATTGAGCATGCGCTTCATGGCCATCCGGGACGCCAAGCAGGCCAAGCGGGGCCGCAACGTCGGCATCGCCTGGACGATCGTGGCCTACATCGGCGCCATCACCCTCGGCCTCATCGGCCTGGCCCTGTTCGGGCCGGGCGGGCTGCAAGACCCCGAATACGTCATGCCGTCCGTGATGCTGCGGCTCTTCCCGCCCTATCTGGCCGCCGTGCTCATCACCGGGGCCATCGCCGCCATGGTCTCGACGGCCGATTCGCTCCTCATCCTCTCGGCGTCGGAGCTCTCGGAGAACATCATCACGCCGCTCATGAAGGACAAGGAGCGGGCCCGCCGGACGAGCCTCGCGCGGTCGCGGGCCATCACGGCCCTCCTGGCCGCGGCCGCCCTGGCGCTCGCCTACGTGTCCCCGTCCAACCTGATCTACACGCTGGTCGGCTACGTCTGGGCCGGCATCGGCAGCACCTTCTCGATCGTCATCCTGTCGACCCTGTTCTGGAAGCGCTTTCACGGGTGGGCCGCCCTGGTGACGATCGTCACCGGCCTGCTCTTCACCGTCCTTTGGATCAGCACCGGCCTCGACAAGGCGATCACCGCGCGGGTGATGACGTTCATCGTCGCGGGGGCCGCCGCCGTCCTGGCGACGTTCCTCATCCCCTCGAAGAAAGCCGCCGTCTGAGGAGGACCTCGATGGACAGAATGCAGGCGAGCATCAACAGGAAGAGGCCGGCTCGTTTCGCGGTCCTGGGGCTCCTGGCGGTCGGGGCCATCCTCACGGCCGGCCACCGGCAGTCCCTGGGCGGGGCCCAACAGGCCGGGCGGGCGGCCGCGGCGCCCAACGCGCTGACCCCGCAGGAGGAGGCCCAAGGTTGGCGGCTCCTCTTCAACGGCCGGGACCTCGCGGATTGGCGGGGCGTCGGGAGCGAGACGGTCCCCGAACGCATCTGGGGCGTGAAGGACGGATCGATCGTCAGGGCGGATTCGCCTGCCGGGGCGACCCTGCCGGACGGCCAGCCGGTCCTCGGCGGCGACATCATCACCCGAGAGGCCTTCGTCGATCTCGAGTTCGCTTTCGAATGGAAGGTGGCCAAGGGCGCCAACAGCGGGGTCAAGTACAACGTCGACGAGAGCCTCACGAGCGACGGCCGCCCCTCCCGCGGCACGCTCGGGTACGAATATCAGCTGATCGACGATCGCGGCTTTCCCGAGCCGCTGACGCCGAAGCAGAGATCCGGGAGCCTCTACGACCTGGTCCCGGCGACGCCGGGCACGGCCGCGCGGCCTGCGGGCCAATGGAACAGGTCGCGCATCCTCTTCCAGGGAACGCGGATCGAGCATTGGCTCAACGGCGTCAAGGTCGTGGACGTCGACACGGCCGCCGCGTCGTTCGAGAAGAGCCTCGCCGAGAGCAAGTTCGCCAGGATCGAGGCCTTCGCCCGGAAGAAGAGGGGCCACATCGCTCTCCAGGACCACAACGGCGCTTACGCCTTCCGCAATCTCAAGGTGCGCGAGCTCGGCCAAACAGTGGACCTGATCAGTGCGGCCGAAGCCGGGAAGCGCGTCGGCCTCATCGGCCTTGATACTTCTCATGCTCCGGCTTTCGCCCGCACATTCAACGCCCGGAACGCCTCGGCGGAGGATTTCAAGGGGTTGCGGGTCGTCGCCGCCTACCCCCAGGGAAGCCGGGACATCGAGTCCAGCGTCTCGCGCGTGCCGGGGTATCTCAAAGAGATGCGGGACATGGGGATCGAGATCGTCGATTCGATCCCGACGCTCCTCCGGAAGATCGACTTCGTCCTGCTCACGTCGAACGACGGCCGCGTCCATCTCGAACAGGCCCTGCCGGCGATCGAGGCGGGCAAGCCCCTCTATATCGACAAGCCGATGGCCGCCACCCTCGCGGACATCATCACGCTTTTCGACGCGGCCCGGGCGAAGAAGATCCCCGTTTTCAGCGCCTCGTCCCTCCGCTGGATCCCCGGCGCCCTGGAGCTCCGCGGCGGGTCCCAGGGGGCGGTCAAGGGCGCCGACGCCTTCAGCTGGGCCGCCTTGGAGCCGACCCATCCCGACCTCTACTGGTACGGCATCCACGGCGTCGAGATCCTCTACACGGTCATGGGCCCCGGTTGTCTTTCCGTGAGCCGTTTCCGGACGGACGACACCGAGTTCTGCGTGGGCCAATGGGAGGACGGGCGCATCGGGACGTTCCGAGGGCTCCGCTCGAGCGAGCACAGCTACGGCGGGACGGTCTTCGCCGAAAAGAAGATCGAATACCTGCCGATGGGCAGCGACTACACGCCCATGCTGAAGGCGATCGCGGAGTTCTTCGCCACCGGCCGGCCGCCGGTCGCCGAGGACGAGACGGTCGAGATCTACGCGTTCATGACCGCCGCCGACCGGAGCAAGGCCCAAGGCGGCCGGCCCGTCCTCATCGCCGACGTGCTGGCCGAGGCCCGGGCCGAGGCGGCCAAGCGGCGATGATCCCCGCGCCCCGGTTCAGCGTCATCCTTGCGGCGGGCAAGGGCTCGCGCATGCTCTCGGCGACCTGCCACAAGGTCTGCTTCCCGGTCGACGGGGTCCCGGCCATCAACCGCGCCCTGGCCATCTACACCAAGTCGGGCATCACCCGGCACATCGTCGTCGTCGGGACGATGGCGGATCAAGTCATCGGAACGGTCCGGCAGGCTTTCCCGGACGCCGTTTTTGCCACCCAGGCCGAGGCCCTGGGCACGGCCGACGCGGCCCGGGCCGGGCTCCGGGCGCTCGAGGGGATCGCGCCCGGGGCCTCGCTGCTGCTCGCGGCCGGCGACCGGATCGTCGATCCCGAGGTCCTCGAGCGGCTCTTCATGTTGTTCTCGGACCAGGAGCTCGACCTGGCGCTGGCCGTTTCGCCAGGGCCGCCCGGTTCGGACCGCGGCCGCCTCATCGAATCGACTCGGGGCGAGACCCTGGCCGTCGTCGAGGACGCCGACATCCGCCAACGCCAGATCTTCCGGAACCTGAGGGCACGGTCGGCGCAGGGGACCCTGACCGCGATCGCGGCCAAGGACATCATCGAAAGGGAGTTCTCCGCTCCGCAGACGCCGGCCCCGGAGGCGAAGCTCGCCGCCGCGTTCGGCGAGCTCTGGACGGCGGTCAACGAGAACCGGCCGGTGGAGGCGCTCCTTCCGCTCATCCCTGAGGGACGGGAGAGCTTCCGGTTCCGGACGCCGGACGGCGCCGGGATCGAGCTCAGCCCCGACGAGGTCCGCCGCAGCCGCTGGCTGAACAACTCGATCTATGTGGCCAAGGCCTCGACCCTGCGCTTCGCCTTGGATCGCCTCGACCGCGACAACGCCCAGAAAGAGGAGTATCTCTCCGCGATCGTCGAGGCGCTTTCCGGGGCGCGGTTCAAGGTCGGGGCCCTTCGGGTCGAGCGGCCGGACGCGATCCTCGGCTACAACAACCCGGCCGAGCTCCTGGCCGTCGAGTCCATCCTCCTGGAGCGGCGCAAGGGCGGCGAGGCGCCGGGCCTCCCGGAGGGCGATTCCTTCCGGCCGCTCCGCGACTGGATCGCCCTTTTCGGCGGGGCCGCCGTCGCGGCCTCCCCGCTCGAAGCCGAGCTCCGGACGATCTACGGCCAGGACCCCGCTGTGATCGAGGAGCGGCGGGAGGCCTTCCGGACGCTCCTGGCCAAGGCGGCGACGGTCATCGATCCTTCGAGCCGGGTGCTCCTCGTCCGCTCCCCCGGCCGGCTCAACGTCATGGGCCGGCACATCGACCACCAGGGCGGAAACTGCAACCTGATGACCATCGGCTTCGAGACGCTCCTCGCCATCTGTCCGCGGCAGGACGATCGCGTCCGGCTCTTCAACGTCGACCGCGGCCGCTATCCCGACCGCGAGTTCTCGATCTCGGAATTGGTCGCCGGCCTGCCCTGGGACGACTGGCTCTCGCTCATCGAAAGCGACAAGGTCCGGGAGATGGTCCGCGAGGCGGGCGGCGACTGGTCGCAATACGTCAAGGCGGCCGTCCTCCGTCTCCAGAAGAAGTTCCCCCATCGCAGGCTACGGGGGCTGGACATCGCCGTCTCGGGCGATATCCCGCCGGCCGCGGGCCTGAGCTCCTCGTCGAGCCTGGTGGTGGGCGCGGCCGAGGCGACGATCGCCGCGAACGGCCTCGAGACGTTCCCGGCCCAGTTCGTCGATCTCTGCGGCGAGGGCGAGTGGTTCGCCGGCACGCGCGGCGGGAGCGCCGACCACGCCGCGATCCGGCTGGGGCGCCGGGGGACAGTCATCAAGGTCGGCTTCTTCGATTTCACGGTCGAGGTCGCCGTGCCCTTCCCCGACGGGTACGTGATGGCCGTCGTCGATTCCGGCCTGCGGGCCCGCAAGAGCGGCGGCGCCAGGGACCAGTTCAACCACCGGATCGCCTGCTACCGGCTGGGACTCCGGCTCATCCGGAAATTCCATCCGATCCTCGCCCCGGCCCTCCGACACCTGCGCGACGTCAATGTCCGCACCCTCGGCCTGCCGCTCAGCTCGATCTACCGCATCCTGCTCCGCCTGCCCGAGGAGTCGACGCGGGCCGGGCTCGAGGCGCTGCTCCCCGGGGAGGACCTCAGGCCGTTCTGGGCGAGCCACGCGGAGCCCGGCGACGGCCTTTATCCCATCCGCGGTGTCGTCCTCTTCGGCCTGGCCGAATGCGAGCGGGCCCGGCTCTACGCGGGCCTCCTGCGCGCGGGCCGGATCGGCGAGATCGGGCGGATGATGAAGGCGTCCCATGACGGCGACCGCGTGACCGTCCGGAACGCGAACGGTGAAGCCGAGCCCTTCCGGGCTCCGGCCTCGGACGCGTATCTTCTGCGGCTTGTCGAGGACCTGGAAAGCCAAGACCCGGCCAGGATCGAGCGGGCCCAGCTGGCCTGGCAGCCCGGGCGCTACGCCTGCAGTCTCCCCGCGATCGACCGGATGGTGGACATCGCGATCGCGACTGACGGCGTCGCCGGGGCGCAGCTCGCAGGAGCGGGCCTCGGCGGGTGTCTCATGGTCCTCGTCCGCCGCGAGGCGGTGCCCGCCCTGCGGGCGAACCTGGAAAAGGGCGCCGCGGCAGGGTCGGGGCCGGCCCCGGCCGTGCTGGTCTGCCTCCCGATCGCCGGCGCGGGGCTGTTGTTCGGGTCCGGCCGATCCGCTTCCGGCAGGGCCTGAATTTGGGCCAGTTCAGCGGCAATAAGACCCTTCTGGAAGGCCGGCCGTCCTTTGATCGTCCTTCGAGCGTCGACGCGCTATTCGAGGCAGCCGCTGCCTTCGATCGGCCAAACGTCCTTGACGAGGCCGTCCCGAAGGGCGAAGATGCGCCTGTGCAGGTTGCAGGTCGTGCAGCCGTGCGAGGGGAACAGTCTGACCCTGTCCCCTACCTTTAGCGGCCGGCCGCCGACCTTGACGGACGCGTGCTCCTCCGACTCGAAGCGGGAGATCTCGTCATCAGGGCCGTCCGCCAGGACGGGAGGGCCGAGATCCGTCCCGACCCCCTTCACGCCGACGTCCAGGACGGCGTGGTCCGAGCCGTTGCTCGAGATGACGGTCGTGATCACGCTGAGGGCGACGGCGAATTCGGGCCGTCGTTTCGCGTAGTAATGGTCCATCAAGGCGTAGGAACCGGCCTGGACCTCGTCGACGCCGTCCATGAGGCCGGTCATATCATACGTTCCCGTCCCGCCGCCGCTGAGGACCCGGACCGGCAGGCCGGACGCTTCGATGAGCCGCCTTGTCGCCACGGCCTTCCGCATCGAGACGAGGACCTGCCGTCGCCTGTCCTCGGGGTCGAGGACGGTCGTGCAGTGGCCCTCGTAGGCCTGGAGGCCGCGGAAATCGACGTTGGGGACGGCCGCCGCGGCCCGGGCGATCTCGAGCGCCCGCTCGCCGGGCGGGACGCCGCAACGGTGCAATCCGATGTCCACCTCGACCAGGACGCCGACGGCGGCGCGCGTCCCGGCCAGCGCGGCGGAGAGCTGACGCACCTGGGACTCGTCGTCCACGGCGACGGTGAGACGGCAGGCCCGGGCCAGCTCGGCGACCCGCTCGGGCTTGCCCGGTCCCACGATCTCGTTGGCGATAAGGATGTCCCGGATCCCCCCCGCGGCCAGGACCTCCGCTTCTGAAAGCTTGGCGCAGGTGATGCCCACGGCGTTGCCGGCCTCGAGCTGACGCCGGGCGATCGTGACGCACTTGTGCGATTTGAAGTGCGGGCGCAACTTCGCGTGGCGGCCGGCGAAGAAGCCGGACATCAAGCGCAGATTGCGCTCCAGGGCTTCGATCTCGACGACCAGCGCCGGCGTCGGGATGAGCGACGCCGGCTTCCCGATCAGATCTGTCATGCGGCCGGTCATAGGATGCTCTCCCCGATCAGGGGATGACGTAGTACCCGATGGAACACCAGCTGACCCAATGGCGCAGTGAGTAGGGCGCCGTGAGCCCCATGCCGGTCTTCGTGAGCGGCAGCGCGCCTTCGCTGTAGCTGTCGGAATAGCGGAAGAGCAGGCCGCTCACCTTCTTATTCTCCGTCAGGGCGAGGATCTTCTGGACCGCCAGCAGGCCGAAGGGAATGGAATATTTCCCGCACCAGTAGGTGTTGCGGTAATCGAGATATGTCGCGCCCCAGAGCTCCTTGGTCAGGCCTTCGACCTTGCCTTCGTCCATGACACCGGTCAGATATTCGCGGATCAGCCGCTGGTCGAGCGCCCGGGCCTCGAGCCAGGCGGCCTCGCCCTCGCCGAACGGCGAGTTCTTGAAATCCTGGCCGTAGTGGTTGCCGTCGGACGAGATCAGGAAAAAGATGTCCTTGCCGGCGACGAGCCCCTTGGCTCTCATTTCGGCGGCGATGACCTCCGCGACCCGGGCCGCGACCTCCTCCATCTTCGCAAAGGGCATGCCCGTGACCATGACGGGCGTGATCTTGACGCCCGGATTGAAGTACTGCAGCCAGGGGACCTCGGCCTCGATGGAGTGCTCGATCGTGTGGGCCTTGTTGCTGACCGTGTAGACGCTCTTGTCGAGGCGCTTCTTCAGGACCTCGCGCAACCCGGAGACGGACAGCGGCCCGGTCAGCCCGGGCCAGGTCTTGAATTCGTCGAAGATCAAGATCCCGTGCGGGTCGCCGATCTCGCTCCGGACCGTGCCGTGCGTGACCCCGAAGACGACGACCTCCTTGGCCCGCAGGATCTCGAACAGGGGGTAATCGACGCGGCCGGCCAGGAGGTAGTCGTCGTGGGGAGCGATCGCCGCCACCAGGCCCTCGGGCTCGAAGCGGTCCTTCTCCCGGGCCTGGAGATAGTCGACGAGCAGCCGCATGCTCGCCGGGTTCCAGCAGAAGCCGACATCGTCGCGGACCGGGCGCGCCTCTTGGGCGGCCAGGGCCGAAAAGGCTAAAAGCACCGCCGAGATCCCCGCCAGGGCTTTCATGGATGTCCTCCGTTCCCGTGAAAGCCCTAGCGCCGCCGCGGCGCGGCCGGCTTCATCGGGTACTCCTTGGGCGGCTCGGCGCCGAGGAGGTGGCGGACGAAATAGTCCCAGCGCCGGCGGATCATGTAGGGCTCGCTCCCGAAGCCGTGGCTGCGGTTGGGGAAGAGGATGAGATCGAAGTCTTTGTTGGCCTTGATCAGCTCGTCCACGACGAGGAGGGTCAGGTAGGGCGGGACGTTGCCGTCCGTGGTGCCGTGGGCCAGCAGCAGCTTCCCTTTGAGGTTCTTGGCGTGGTTCTGGTTGGCCTGGTCGTCGTAGTTCGACGTCCCGTCCGCGTTCTTGACGAGCAGTCCCTGATATTTCTCGCCCCAGTCGTCCTCGTAGCCGCGGTTATCGTGGTTCCCGGCCTGGGAGACGCCCACCTTGAAGAAGTCCGGGTAGCGGAACATGGCGTCGCAGGTCGCGTAACCGCCGCCGGAGTGGCCGTAGATCCCGGCCCGGTCGATGTCGATCCAGGCGTACCGCCCGGCCAGCTCTTTCATCGCCGCGACCTGGTCCGGGAGCGTATTGTCGCCCATGTTGCCGTAGTAGGCATCGTGGAAGCTCTTGGACCGGTTGGGCGTGCCCATCCCGTCGATCTGGACGACGACGAAGCCCAGCTCGGCCAGGGCCTGGGTGTCGCCGCGGGCCGGCGAGAAGCTCCGGCTCCCCACGCTGCCCGACTGCGGCCCGGGGTAGATATTGTTGACGATCGGGTACTTGCGGGCCGGGTCGAAGCGCGAGGGCCGGAAGAGGAGCCCGTAGACGTCCGTCGCGCCGTCCCGTCCCTTGGCGGAGAAAGGAAGCGGCGGCCGCCACCCCGTGGCCAGGAGCGCCGAGATGTCGGCCTGCTCGAGCTTGGCCAGGAGCTTCCCGGCCGTGTTGCGCACGACCGCGGCCGGAGGGACGTCGGGCTTGGAGAAGCTGTCGACGAAAGAACGGCCGGAGGGCGAAAAAGAGACGGTGTGATCCGCGTCCTCCGGGGTCAGGAGCGCCAGGCCGCGGCCGTCGAAGCCGACCTTGTAGAGGTGGCGGAAGTAGGGGTCGCGCCCCTTCTCCCAACCGAGGCCGGTGAAATAGATGACCCGGGCCTTTTCGTCGAGGCGGACGATGCCGTCGACGAGGCCCTCGCCGGACGTGATCCGGTTCTTCAGCACGCCCGTGGCCATGTCGTAGAGGTACAGGTGGCCCCAGTTGTCGCGCTCCGAGAACCACACAAGCTCGTTCGTCTTGGGGAGGAAGCGCCAATTGCCGCCCGACTCGAAGTAGGTCGGGACCTTTTCTTCGAGGACGACGCGGACGTCGCCCGTCTCGGGGTCGGCCTCGCGGACGATCTCCTCCTTGTGGTCGCGGGAGGTCGAGACGAAGACGAGCCGCGCGCCGTCGGGGCTCCACTGCAGGTCGGCGACCGTGCCGCCGCGGTCCTTGATGTCGTCGGTCGTCGTGGAGCGGTGCTCGTCGGGCGGCATCTTCAGGCGGACGACCCGCGGGCCGTCGAGGTGGATGACGACGCGCTGGATCGTGGTCACGACCTTGTCGCCCGGCAGCGGGGTCTTCCACGCCTGGAGCACGGGATGGCCGACACGCGTCTCGACGAGATACATCTCGCCGACGCCGCGCTGATCCTGCTGGAAGGTCGCGATCCTCTTCGAGTCCGGCGACCAGGTCAGGACCGGCCGGTCGCTCCGGCTCCAGCCGGCGTTGTCGGTGGCGTAGCCGAAGTCCTTGACACCGTCGGTCGTGAGTCGCGTTTCCTTCTTGGTCGCGACCTCGCGGACCCAGAGGTTGTCGTCGCGGATGAAGGCCGCCCAGCGGCCATCGGGCGAGAGCGACTCGGGGGCGCCGCCGAAGCCGGGCCGGCCGCCCATGAAGCCCGGCGGCCCCGGGGCCGCGGGCTCGGCGCCGGCCTCGACCTCGCGGCAGGTCTTGGCCTTGAGATCGTATTCCCAGGACTTGCCCTCGGCCCGGAAGCGCACGGCGCGGTCGCCCGCGGTGAGCTCGAAGGCGTTGAAAGGAAGCCGGGCGGCCTCGAGGGTCTTGCCGGCCGCCTTGGAAAGGGCCGCCGCCAGGGCGGCGTGGTCGAAGGCCGGCCGGCGCGTCCCCCGGGCCGGGTCGACCAGGATGAATTCGGACGCCCCCTCGGCCAGTGTGTTCCGGTACCAGAAGCGCTCGTCCGGAAGCCAGGTCGGCCGAACGTCCGCCTTCAGCACGAGGCCGGCGACGCCGCCGGCGAGGAACTTCTCGGCCCGGGCGTAGTCGTCAGCGGTCAGGGCCTGGGGCGCGCCCGCCTCGCCCGCACCCTGGGCCGCGGCGAAGGTGAGAAAACCCGCGGCCAGCAGGGCCATCCAGACGATCAGGATGCGCTTGCGAAGATCGAGAGGAAATGACGGCATGTCGACCTCCTTGGGGAGAAACCTCGAGCCGGTAATGTATCTCCCTCCGTCGGGTGAGTCAAATGGCCCGCGCGCGATCGAAGCGCCGGGGGATTCCTTGACACGCCTTCACGCCGGGGATATCCTCCTCCGCGCAAGGAGGCCGTCATCGACCCTCGAGAGAAACGGAAGCGGGTCATGGCCCGCTCGATCAAGCTGGGGCATTGCGTCTGCGACCCCCGCAATCCCTGCCCCTGCCCCCTGTTCAAAGAGAAGAACGTCTGCACCTGCGCCGGGGAGAAGGTCCCGCCCGGGGACCGGCGGGTTCCCGTCCGCCTGACCGAATACGTCCGGAACGCGGGCTGCGCGAGCAAGATCGGCCAGAAGGACCTGGAACAGGTCCTGAAGAGCCTGCCGCCCGTCTCCGACCCGAGGCTGCTCGTCGGCACGGCCACGGCCGACGACGCCGGGGTCTTCCGCCTGGCCCCGGACGTGACGGTCGTCCAGACGGTCGACGTCTTCACGCCCGGCATCGACGATCCCTACGACTTCGGCCGCGTCGCCGCGGCCAACTCCCTGAGCGACGTCTACGCCATGGGCGGCCGGCCGGTCACGGCCTTGTCGATCATCGGCTTCCCCATCGAACGCCTGCCGGCCGAGGTCATGACCGAGATCCTGCGCGGCGGCCTGGCCGTCTTGGCCGAGGCCGGGACGGTCCTCCTCGGCGGCCACAGCATCAACGACGAGGAGATCAAGTTCGGGTTCGCCGTCACGGGCGTCGTCGCCGCGGCGGAGCTGGTCACCAACGCCGGCGCCCGCCCGGGCGACGTCCTCGTCCTGACCAAGCCCCTCGGCACCGGCATCGTCTCGCTCGCGGCCCAGATCGGCCGGGCTTCGGCGGCGGCGGTCGAGGCCATGACCGCGTCCATGACCGCCCTGAACCGGGCCGCGGCCGAGGTCATGGTCCGGCACGGGGCGACGGCCTGCACCGACGTCACGGGCTTCGGCCTGATGGGGCACCTGGCCCAGATGACCCTCCAGAGCCGGGTCACGGCGGAGGTCTGGGCCGAGGCCCTGCCGCTCTTCCCCGGGGTCCTCGACTACGCCCGGCAGGGCATCTTCTCGGGGGCCAACGAGCGGAACTCGGAGTTCAGCGCCGCCCTCGCGGAATTCGAGGGCGGGATCGGCGAGGACATCAAGGCCGTCCTCTTCGACGCCCAGACCTCGGGCGGGCTGCTCATCGCCTTCCCGCCGGAGAAGGTCGGGGCCGCGATCGAAGAGATGCGCCGGGCGGGCGTCGCCCGCGCCGCCGCGGTCGGGCGGATCGTCGGCCGCTCGGCCGGCGGGATCAGGATCGTGAGCCGGAGGCCGGAGGCCGCGGACGAGGACCGGACCGCACAGGAGAAGACCATGCCGAACGAAAAGAGCTCCCATTCCGAGGAATGCTGCGCCGGAGGGTCGGGAACGCCGGACCGGGCCCTCGAGATGTTCCAGGACTTCATGGGCACGGCCATGCAGCCGGGCGCGGTCGACGTCGTGACCAAGGAGCTCATCGCCGTCGCCCTGGCCCTGGCCGTCCACTGCGTCCCCTGCGCCAAGATCCACCTGACGAAGGCCAGGGAGATGGGGATCGGCGAGGCTGAGCTCGAGGAGGCCGCGTCGATCGCCACGGCATTCGCCGGCTGCCGGGCGATGATGCTGTGGAACGGCCTCAAGGACGGGTCGGTTTAGGGCCGCCGTCGCTATCGCCCGGATCTTTCGGATGACGAACGGCTGAGCAGCCAAGCCGCCAAGAGATCGCGCAGATTGTCGTGCAGGGTGGCCACGCTCATGCCCATGTGATCGGCGAAAGCGCCTGCAAAATCGTGGCTCTGCACGAGCTCGAGGAGCAGGGCCTTGACGTCGGCGCCCGTGCGGCCTCCGCTCTGGGGGTCGAGCAGGGAGTCGACCACTAGGCCGAAAAGAGCGTAATCTTGGCCGCCCTGGTTCGCGGGGATATCCTCGAAGTTCTGGATGTCCAGCGGGTTGCGGGTATGGTTCGGGTCGGCAAACCAGGCGTCGAGCTGATCCACGGTGGTGATGGGCGCCGGGTAGGCGGCGACCCCGCCGCTCTCGTGCTCGGCCAGCCCTTCGTTGAACCAGCTGGGCGGCCAGGAACGGATCACGTTCTGGGGGCCGACGATCAGCAGCTGCACCATGTGAGTGATCTCGTGCTTCAAGCCGCGGCGGACGTAGACGTGGTTGGCCGCGAGATCGGAGGAAAGCCGCTGGCCGTTGATGGCGTCGAACATGATGGCCGGGTTTTGCGCCCCGATCCATGTCCCTGTATCATAGGGCGGGCGGCGCCTGGCGTAGATCTTGATCTTGGTGTTCGGGTCGGAGCCGGAGATGCCCAATTCGGAGGGAGCGGCGACGGTCAGCGAGGCCATGACCTCGCGCAGATCCTCTTCGGCCGATTTGGAGAAGAGCACCTTCATCTCCTCGCTGCTGGCGTCGCTGAAGGTGAGAATAGCGTTGCTCCTAAAGATCCGGCCGTCATGATCGACCGGCTCGCTGAAATTCCGGTAGAAGGTCACGCCGGAGATCCAGGCGGTCTCCAGGCGCAGCTCGGTGTTGGCGTAGGCGTAGGCCGTGCAGGCCCGATCGGCCTCGTCCCGGCTCTCCGCCCGCAGCAGCGGATCGAGCTCGGCCCCGGCGGTCCAGGTCGTCGCGGCCAGCCCCTGGGCATCGCCCGTGGCCTCCGCGACCCCGACCTGCCCACCCCCGGAGATGACCCGGAACCGGACCAGCGCTCCCGGCAGCGGCGCCCCACTCGTTCGGGTGACCTGAAAGACGACCGGTATCACCAGAGGCGCGTCCGCCCCCCCCGGTCTGATAGTTCCCCGAAGCCACTGGGATGGCGCGGGAGGGCTGTTCCGACTCTTCGGTCTCATTGCCGGAACAGGCGAACCCGGCCGCGACCAGCAAACACGCCATGGCCGTTCGGGCCATCGCGCTACGATCGTCTTTCATGTCCGTCCCCCCGACGACGGGATCCCAGCTCTCGACGGATTCCCTTGCATCATCAGGACCATTTTATCACTCGCCGAGAGTACCCGTACGCCTGCGCGTCACCTCCCCGCTATCCCTATCCCGGATCTCTCGTCCCTGTCCTTTCTCCGGCGGGATCCGCGTTGATCTCGTCCTCGAGATCGACCTCCAGTCGGACGTTGACCGTGAGGGGCGCGCCCGACATGTCCCCCGCTCCGATCCCAGGCGACGTCCCTTGACCGAGGGCCTGGAATCCTGTAATTAAGTGATGTCTGTGGTGATGGAGTTCACCAGAACCGCTTCCCTGTAAGCTGATAACTCCTACGATCAAAGAAAGTAGGGGTCCCTCCATGAAAACAAGCCTTGCCCCACCCACGGTCGGCGATCCATGCAAGAAGTGAAGCTGATCTTCTTCATCGCGCTCGCCCTCGCGCCGTTCGCCGGCGCGATCGCGTTCATCATCACCTACCAGGAGTACGCCAAGCATCTCGTCGATCGGAAGAGAGTCCTGAGAACATCCCTCAGAGCGGCCCTTGTCGCTTTTGCCTTTTTCCTGGTCGTCCCGACGTTCTTCATCTGGCTCTTCATCGTCGTCTTGGGCGCGAAGCTCTAAACGTCCAAGGCCGACCGCGACGCTGAGGACGGAAAAGAGATCCACCAGGAAATTCAAAAGGCGGAATGCTCCTGCTGGCATCCGCGCTGTGCATTCGCTAGATTTTGTGGCAATAAAGTAAAATCGGCATCATGACTAAGCCCCGGATCTATACGATGAGCTTCGCCAGCGTTTATCCCCTTTATGTCGCCAAGGCGGAGAAGAAGGGACGCACCAGATCGGACGTCGACGAGATCATCCGTTGGCTGACCGGATACAGCCAACAAGGATTGGAGGGCCAGATCGAAAAGCAGACGGACCTAGAAGGCTTCATCGCGGAGTCTCCTCGGCTGAACCCTTCGAGGTCTCTGATCAAAGGCGTGGTCTGCGGCGTCCGAGTGGAAGATATCGAAGAGCCCCTCATGCGGGAGATCCGCCGCCTGGATAAGCTCATCGACGAGCTGGCGAAGGGAAAGGCCATCGAGAAGATCTTGCGGAAGGTCTAGACCCGGCGTCGGCTGTAGAATCGAGGCGACATGTCCCGGGCAAATGTCCCCATGCGATCACGACCGGCCTGGGGTTCCGAAAGGCCAGATCGGACGGGCGGCGGCCTTGCGGATCCCGGCGGCGGCCTTTTGGAGCTCGACGACGATCTCGATCTTTTTCTCGAACGGGAGCCGGGCCAGCTGGCGCCGGCGTTCGCGCTTCTTCTTGAACACGGCCTCTGCCGATCTATTTTCCATCGGTCCCGCCTTCGATCTTTTTCAGCTTTTCCGCCAGGCCGTGCTTCTCGAGGATCCCCGCCAGAACCATGCGGTCAACGACTCCACCCTCGAGGAGTCGGACGACCCGCTCCTTGTCCTTGGCTCGCCCTGTTTGCAGCGCGATGGCCACGAGGTACTCGGCCTTGACGACCTTGGCTTGGACGCCGCGGTAGGTCAGGGTGGCCGCGTCCGCAACGGCCTCCCGGACGAGATCGTTGTCGGCTGGAATGAACTGGACGGGGAACCCTTCGATGAAAAGCGCCTCGGCCTGTTCGACGTATCCGCGGCCCCGGGCGAATTCATAGACAGGGACGAGTTCGTCCAGCCCCTCCTTGACGGGAATAAAGAAAATGTCCAGGTCGTAGGTCAGGACAGGTTCGATATAATAGGTCGTGGCGATGCCACCGCCGATGGCGTATGCCTTTATGACCCCGAGACGGGTCATCTCTTCGATGATCTGTAGGGCTCTTTCCATAGGCGGTATTCTGATCCGATTATATCGAAATCCCCCGGAAAATAAAAAAGGGCGGAGGCCCCTTGCGGGACATCCGCCCTTTGCGTTCGAATAAGATCAGCTAATCGGGGACACGTACGAAGCGTACATGTCCCCTCGCGATCAATACCGGCCGCGGCCGCCGCCGAAGCCGCCCCTGCCGCCGCCGCCGCCCGTGCGGGGACGATCGGTCCGGGGCCGGGCCTCGTTGACCGTCAACGGACGGCCCTTGAGGTCCTTGCCGTTCAGGCCAGCGATGGCCTTGTCGGCCTCTTCCTTGTTCGGCATCTCGACGAAGCCGAAGCCGCGGCTCTCGCCGCTGAACTTGTCCTTGATGATGGCCGAGCTCGAAACCTCGCCGAACGCCGCGAAAGCGTCCTTGAGATCCTGCTCGGTCGCCGTGCGGGAAATGTTTCCCACGTAGATGTTCATACATCTCTCCTTAAAAATTGCCCTTGCCCTGGACGCGGACCCTCTTATTCGGATTCCGTGGTTACCCCTTGGCCCATGAACGGAGCCCGCGCCCGACCTGCCGAATAAAAGGAGAGGAGTATGACCGACCGTTTTGCTGGGGGCCCGTGCCCCTCTGTCCTTTATTCGCCGAAAAATAAAAAAACCCGGCAACGACCTACTCTCCCACCCAGCTGCCCAGGCAGTACCATCGGCACGAGCGGGCTTAACTTCCGTGTTCGGAATGGGAACGGGTGTGGCCCCGCCGTTAAAGTCACCGGGATTTAAATCAATACGTGCAACCTAGCGGTTGATAAATCGGGGACACGTACCTGCGGTACATGTCCCCATCGCTTTAGTCTTGATAAACTTTATGGTCAAGCCTCACGGTCTATTAGTACTGGTCAGCTGAACGCATCACTGCGCTTACACCTCCAGCCTATCGACCTGGTCGTCTACCAGGGACCTTTAGCCCTTGCGGGAGGGAGATCTTATCTCGGGGCGCGCTTCCCGCTTATATGCTTTCAGCGGTTATCGCAACCGAACGTAGCTACCCGGCGCTGCGCCTGGCGGCACAACCGGTACACTAGAGGTTCGTCCATCCAGGTCCTTTCGTACTATGGACAGCCCCCCTCAAATCTCCTGCGCCTACCGTGGATAGGGACCGAACTGTCTCGCGACGTTCTAAACCCAGCTCACGTACCTCTTTAACCGGCGAACAGCCGGACCCTTGGGACCCGCTTCAGCCCCAGGATGAGATGAGCCGACATCGAGGTGCCAAACAGTGTCGTCGATGTGAGCTCT